>NZ_JBFOCT010000036.1:0-161939 GCF_040907925.1 Aeromonas sp. s12
GCTTTCTGCGTTGCCGCTTGCCCTGTCGATGGAGGCGCATTATAGGGAACAGATTCTTTCTGGCAACCCCTTATCTGCAATAAAATTGCAAAAAAGGGCACTTTCTTAGTTATTCATATCCAACCACAGCTTTTATACAAACTTATCCACAGAAACACCCTTCTGGTTGCTAGAATGGCCGAAAACATGGAGGCCAAGATGGACTTGCGACTGAGACCTTACAAAGGAAAACGCCCGCAAATGGGCAAATGGATATATGTAGGGCGATATCAAGCTGGCTGACGATGTTCACGCCAAGTGAGCCAACTATTCACCGTTCTGCAGGGCTTGGGAACAGCGCTTACTTCTATAGAAGAATAAGAGGTGAATGATGAGTTGAGGCAGTTGAGGCAGTTGAGGCAGTTGAGGCAGTTGAGGCAGTTGAGGCAGTTGAGGCAGTTGAGGCAGTTGAGGCAGTTGAGGCAGTTGAGGCAGTATCAGAATGGATTAAAAGAAAAGCCGGGACAAGCCCGGCTTTTTCTTTATCACTCAGCAGCTGCTTCAGCAGCGGCCGGGCGGTCTACCAGCTCAATATAAGCCATAGGGGCGTTGTCGCCTGCACGGAAACCGCATTTCAGAATGCGAGTATAACCGCCGGCGCGCTCCAGGTAGCGCGGGCCCAGTTCATTGAACAGCTTAGCCACGATCGCGTTATCGCGAGTACGGGCAAATGCCAGGCGACGATTAGCAACGCTATCAGTCTTGGCAAGGGTGATCAGCGGTTCAACTACACGACGCAGCTCTTTTGCCTTAGGCAGAGTCGTCTTGATGATCTCATGACGAACCAGGGAGCTGGCCATGTTGCGGAACATTGCCTGACGATGGCTGCTGTTCCGGTTCAGTTGACGACCACTCAAACGATGGCGCATGACCTTATCCTTCTAACTAAATCTGTGAAACCCGTAATCTGGATTACTCGTCAGCGATGCTGGCGGGCGGCCAGTTCTCAAGGCGCATGCCAAGAGACAGACCACGGGAGGCCAACACGTCCTTGATCTCAGTCAGGGACTTCTTACCGAGGTTAGGAGTCTTAAGCAACTCAACTTCGGTACGCTGTACCAGATCACCAATATAGTGGATAGCTTCTGCCTTCAGACAGTTCGCAGAACGAACTGTCAGCTCCAAATCATCGACAGGACGTAGCAGAATCGGATCAAACTCGGGTTTCTCTTCTTTCTTCTCGGGCACGCTGACATCGCGCAGATCCACGAAAGCTTCCAGTTGCTCGGCCAGAATAGTGGCAGAACGACGGATGGCTTCTTCAGGATCCAGGGTACCATTGGTCTCCATGTCGATGACCAGCTTGTCCAAGTCGGTACGCTGTTCCACACGTGCTGCCTCAACATTGTAGGCAATACGAACGATGGGGCTGAACGCGGAGTCCAGCAGCAGGCGACCAATCGGGCGCTCTTCGTCATCGTTGTGAACACGAGCAGAAGCAGGCACATAACCACGACCGCGCTGAACTTTCAGGCGCATGCTGATTTCAGCATTGGCACCAGTCAGGTGGCAGATTACATGCTCCGGGTTTACGATCTCGACTTCATCACCGTGAGTGATATCACCAGCGGTAACGGGGCCTGTTCCAGACTTGGTCAGGGACAGAGTTACCTCGTCCTTGCCTTCCAGCTTCACAGCGATACCTTTCAGGTTGAGCAGGATTTCAAGAATGTCTTCCTGTACACCTTCTTTGCTGCTGTACTCATGCAGTACCCCGTCAATTTCGACTTCAGTAACTGCACAACCGGGCATAGATGACAGCAAAATACGACGCAGGGCGTTGCCCAGCGTGTGACCAAAGCCACGCTCGAGTGGCTCAAGAGTCACTTTCGCATGAGTCGGGCTAACTTGCTCGATGTCAACTAGCCGCGGTTTAAGAAAATCTGTTACAGAACCCAGCATTGTGTCCTCTCTTTAGAAGCTAGCTTTACTTGGAGTAAAGCTCGACGATCAGCTGTTCGTTAATGTCGGCAGACAGGTCGGAACGCTCTGGCAGACGCTTGAAAGCACCTTCCATTTTAGCGGCGTCAACCTCTACCCAAGTCGGCTTCTCACGCTGACCAGCAACTTCCAGGGAAGCTTTGATACGCGCTTGCTTCTTAGCCTTCTCACGAACGCAGATCACGTCCTCAGGGGAAACCTGGAAAGAAGGAATGTTCACAACGCGACCGTTAACCATGATGGCCTTGTGGCTCACCAGCTGACGAGATTCAGCACGGGTAGCGCCGAAGCCCATACGGTAAACAACGTTGTCCAAACGACCTTCCAGCAGCTGCAACAGGTTTTCACCGGTGTTACCCTTTTGACGGGCAGCATCGCGGTAGTAGTTGCGGAACTGTTTTTCCAATACGCCGTAGATACGACGAACTTTTTGTTTCTCGCGCAGCTGAACACCGTAGTCGGACAGACGCGCTTTGCGCGCACCGTGCTGACCAGGGGCGGTGTCAATCTTGCACTTAGAATCAATCGCACGAACACCTGACTTCAGGAAGAGGTCGGTGCCCTCACGACGGCTAAGCTTAAGCTTAGGACCGATATATCTTGCCATCTTCTTTCTCCAACAATCCTAGACCAAGTAGCTACAGCGTTATACGCGGCGCTTCTTGGGAGGACGACAACCGTTGTGCGGGATCGGAGTCACATCAGTAATGTTAGTGATGCGGAAACCAGCCGCGTTCAGGGCGCGGATGGAAGACTCACGACCGGGACCCGGACCTTTGACCATGACTTCCAGGTTCTTGACGCCATATTCTTTGGCCATCTCACCAGCGCGCTCGGCAGCTACCTGAGCAGCGAACGGGGTGGACTTACGAGAACCACGGAAACCGGAACCACCAGAAGTAGCCCAAGACAGAGCATTGCCCTGACGGTCAGTAATGGTCACGATTGTGTTGTTGAAAGATGCATGAACGTGCGCAATACCGTCGCTCACTTGCTTTTTAACGCGCTTGCGAGCACGAGTCGGAGTTTTAGCCATTTTCTACCTTCCCGTTACTTCTTGATAGCCTTGCGCGGACCCTTACGGGTACGAGCGTTGGTCTTGGTACGTTGACCACGAACAGGCAGGCTACGACGGTGACGCAAACCACGGTAGCAACCCAGATCCATCAATCGCTTGATGTTCATGGAAATCTGACGACGCAGGTCACCTTCAACGGTGAATTTACCTACTTGTTCACGCAGACTCTCGATCTGAGCTTCGTCCAGGTCTTTAATTTTCACATTCTCAGCGATACCGGCTGCGGCACAGATGGCCTTGGAGCGGGTACGACCGACGCCATAAATAGCAGTCAAAGCGATGACTGCATGCTTATGGTCAGGAATGTTAATGCCAGCGATACGGGCCACTATTCACTCCTACATATAGTAGATTACGACCACCACAAAGCCCGTGAGCGGATACGTGGCGGTCAACCAATACACAACAAAAGTTGGCTGGCTATATTAGCCAGCACAACTATTTGTTGCAAGTACTAACCGTAAAAAATTAGCCTTGGCGCTGTTTATGCTTTGGCTCGCTGCAAATCACACGCACCACACCGTGACGCTTGATGATTTTGCAGTTACGGCAGATTGCCTTAACGGAAGCACGAACTTTCATTGCTTAACTCCGTAACTACGCCGACCTTTAGCGGCCGTAGCCCTTCAGGTTGGCCTTCCTCAGGACGTCGCCATATTGATGAGACATCATATGGGTTTGTACCTGAGCCATGAAGTCCATGATAACTACCACGATAATCAGCAGCGAAGTGCCACCGAAGTAGAACTGTACGTTCCAGGCAGTCATCAAGAACTGGGGTACCAGACAGATAAAGGTTATATAAAGCGCACCTGCCAATGTCAGGCGAGTCATAACCTTATCGATGTAACGTGCTGTCTGCTCGCCCGGGCGAATCCCCGGGATAAAGGCTCCACTCTTCTTCAGATTATCTGCTGTCTCGCGGGGGTTGAACACCAGCGCGGTATAGAAGAAACAGAAGAAGATAATGGCTGCTGCATACAGCATCTCGTAAAGCGGTTGACCCGGCTGCAGGACCATAGAGACCTGTTGCAGGATATCAGCTACTTTACCCTCACCCTGACCAAACCAGGAGGTAATGGTCCCCGGGAAGAGGATGATACTGGATGCGAAAATCGCAGGAATCACACCAGCCATATTCACTTTCAACGGCAGGTGTGTGCTTTGCGCGGCAAATACCTGGCGGCCTTGTTGACGCTTGGCATAGTTAACGACGATACGACGCTGACCACGCTCCACGAACACCACAAAGTAAGTCACTGCGAAAACAATCAAGCCCAGCAACAACAACAGCAGGATGTGCAATTCCCCTTGACGTGCCTGTTCGGCCGTAGCGCCAATGGCATGCGGCAGACCAGCAACGATACCTGTGAAAATAATCAACGAGATACCATTACCAATCCCACGCTCGGTTATCTGCTCACCCAACCACATCAAAAACATGGTACCGGTGACCAGACTCACAACCGCTGTGAAATAGAAGCCCAGACCCGGATTAGTCACGAGTCCATGCATCATATTCGGCAGACCGGTTGCAATACCAATGGCCTGGAAAGTTCCCAAAACCAGCGTGCCCCAACGGGTATATTGGCTAATCTTGCGACGGCCGGATTCACCTTCTTTCTTGAGTTCAGCAAGAGCGGGGTGAACCACTGTCAGCAGCTGGATAATGATCGACGCCGAAATGTACGGCATGATCCCCAACGCAAGAATAGAAGCACGCGAGAGTGCACCACCACTGAACATGTTGAACATCTCAATGATGGTGCCCTTCTGTTGCTGGAACAACTCGGCCAGTACGGCGGCGTCAATACCAGGAATCGGCACATAAGAGCCTGCACGGAAAACGATAATCGCCCCGAGAACGAAGAGCAGACGGCTCTTCAGTTCACTCAGACCACCCTGTGCTTTAACATCCAATCCTGGTTTCTTAGCCATTGTACTGATTATTCCTCGATTTTACCGCCAGCGGCCTCGATGGCTGCACGTGCACCTTTGGTGACGGACAGACCACGAACGGTCACAGCACGGTCAATGTTGCCTGACAGAACAACTTTAGCGAACACGATGTTCTTAGTAACAACACCGGCTTGCTTCAGAGTGCTCAGGTCGACCACATCACCTTCTACCAGGGCGATTTCGTTCAGACGCACTTCGGCAGAAACCAAAGATTTGCGAGAGAAGAAACCGAACTTCGGCAGACGGATTTTCAAAGGCATCTGGCCGCCTTCGAAACCGTTGCGAACTTTGCCGCCACCGGAACGAGAGGTTTGGCCTTTAACACCACGACCACCAGTCTTGCCCAGGCCGGAGCCGATACCACGACCACGACGTTGTTTTTCAGGCTTGGAACCAGCGGCCGGAGACAGAGTGTTCAGACGCATGCTTAGCCCTCCACCTTAACCATGTAATAAACCTGGTTGATCATGCCGCGTACGCAAGGAGTATCTTCCAGCTCAACGGTGTGACCAATGCGACGCAGACCCAGACCACGCAGAGTCGCCTTGTGCTTTGGCAGACGGCCGATAGAGCTGCGAGTTTGAGTTACTTTTACAGTGTTAGCCATGTCGCATTACCCCAGAATTTCTTCAACGCGCAGACCACGCTTGGCAGCGATCTGTTCCGGCGATTGACCGTGAACCAGAGCGTCTACAGTAGCGCGAACAACGTTGATTGGGTTGGTGGAACCGTAGGTCTTGGCCAGCACGTTGTGGATACCGGCAACTTCCAGAACAGCACGCATGGCGCCGCCTGCAATGATACCAGTACCTTGGGAGGCCGGCTTCATGAACACGGTGGAGCCAGAGTGAACACCACGCACCGGGTGGTGCAGAGTGCCGTTGTTCAGCTCAACCTTGTTCAGGTTACGCTTAGCCTGTTCCATTGCTTTTTGAATAGCAGCCGGAACTTCACGGGCTTTACCGTAACCGTAACCTACACGGCCGTTACCATCACCCACCACGGTCAACGCGGTGAAGGACATGATACGACCACCTTTAACAGTTTTCGAAACACGGTTTACTGCAATGAGCTTTTCTTGCAGTTCGCCGGCTTGAGATTCGACTTTAGCCATCTTCGACTCCTAGCTTAGAACTGAAGACCAGCGTCACGTGCGGCAGCTGCCAGGGCAGCGATGCGACCGTGATACTTGAAACCGGAACGATCGAAAGATACGTTCTGAACGCCTTTGGCAATAGCACGCTCAGCGATAGCCTTACCTACAGCGGTAGCAGCATCTGCGTTACCGGTGTATTTCAGAGCTTCACTGATGGCTTTCTCTACTGTGGAAGCAGAGGCCAGAACTTCGGAACCGTTGGCTGCAATAACCTGCGCATAGATATGACGCGGGGTACGGTGAACAACCAGACGGGTAGCTCCCAGTTCCTGCATCTTTTTCCGAGCACGAGTAGCACGACGGAGACGAGCTGCTTTCTTGTCCATAGTGTTACCTTACTTCTTCTTAGCTTCTTTAGTACGCACTTGCTCGTTGGCATAGCGTACACCCTTGCCCTTGTAGGGCTCCGGAGCGCGGTAAGCACGGATATCGGCGGCGACTTGGCCAACCAGCTGCTTGTCGACGCCACGCAGAACGATTTCTGTAGCAGTCGGGCACTCAGCGGTCACACCAGCCGGCAGCGCATGCTCTACCGGGTGAGAGAAGCCCAGAGCCAGCGCAACAGCATTGCCCTTGATGGAGGCTTTATAACCTACACCAACCAGCTGCAGCTTGCGCTCGAAGCCTTGGGTAACACCGATTACCATGTTGTTGACCAATGCACGGGCAGTACCGGCCTGAGCGTCAGCACCAGCGATGCTGCCGCGCGGGGCGAACTTCAGTACATTGTCTTCTTTGGTCACTTCTACACCGGCGTGAATAGAGCGAACCAGAGAACCTTTACCACCTTTGATGGTCAGTTCCTGGCCGTTCAGAGTCACCTCTACGCCAGCAGGAATAGTGACGGGTGCCTTAGCAACACGAGACATTTCCTACCTCCTATTAAGCGACGTAGCAGATGATCTCACCGCCCATGCTTGCTTTGCGAGCAGCACGGTCAGTCATCACACCTTTAGACGTGGACACGATAGCAACACCGAGACCGCCCATAACTTTCGGCAGATCAGTAGTGCGCTTGTAAATACGCAGGCCTGGACGGCTTACGCGTTGGATCAGTTCTACAACTGGCTTGCCCTGGAAATATTTCAGTTCAATTTCCAGTTCCGGCTTCACGTCACCAGCTACGGAGTAGCCAGCGATGTAACCTTCTTCTTTCAGCACTTTGGCGATAGCCACTTTCAGCTTGGAAGAAGGCATGGAAACCGCAACTTTGCTCGCCGCCTGACCGTTACGGATGCGGGTCAGCATATCCGCGATCGGATCTTGCATGCTCATAAGTCTAACTCCCGAGATTCGTTACCAAGAAGCCTTCTTCAGGCCCGGAATTTCGCCCTTCATGGCATGCTCACGCACCTTGATGCGAGACAGGCCAAACTTGCGCAGGAAACCGTGCGGACGACCAGTAATATTGCAACGGTTACGCTGGCGGGACGGACTGGAATCACGGGGCAGCTGTTGCAGTTGCAGTACAGCATCCCAACGCGCTTCTTCAGAAGCGTTCATGTCAACGATGATAGCTTTCAGCTCGGCACGCTTGGTCGCGTACTTGGCTACCAGCTTGGCACGCTTTGCTTCGCGCGCTTTCATGGATGTTTTAGCCATAACCCTAACCTTACTTGCGGAATGGGAAGTTAAAGGCAGCCAGCAGAGCACGGCCTTCTTCATCGGTATTCGCGGAAGTGGTGATGGTGATATCCAGACCACGGACGCGATCGACTTTGTCATAGTCGATTTCCGGGAAGATGATCTGCTCACGCACGCCCATGGAGTAGTTACCACGACCATCGAACGCTTTAGCGTTCAGGCCACGGAAGTCACGGATACGCGGTACGGAGATGCAGATCAGCCGTTCCAGGAACTCCCACATACGCTCGCCACGCAGGGTTACTTTACAACCTATCGGGTAGCCTTCACGAATCTTGAAGCCCGCAACAGATTTGCGAGCTTTGGTGATCAGCGGCTTCTGACCGGAAATGGCAGCCATATCGGCAGCAGCATTTTCCAGCAATTTCTTGTCAGAGATCGCTTCACCAACACCCATGTTCAGGGTGATTTTCTCGATCCGAGGGACTTGCATGATAGTCTTGTAACCGAACTGCTTGGACAGTTCATTTACTACATCGGATTTGTAGTAATCATGCAGTTTCGCCATCGTTAAACTCCAATTACTTCACAAGTTCGCCGGTGGATTTGAAGAAACGGACTTTTTTGCCGTCTTCAATCCGGAAACCAACGCGGTCAGCTTTGCCAGTGGCAGAGTTGAACAGCGCTACGTTTGATACATCGATGGGGGCTTCTTTGGTGACGATACCGCCAGCCTGACCCAGTGCGGGTACCGGCTTCTGGTGTTTCTTCACCTGGTTGATGCCTTCCACGATTACCTTACCTTTTGCAATCAGGACTTGAGTGACTTTGCCACGCTTGCCCTTGTCTTTGCCGGTAAGAACAATCACTTCGTCTTCGCGACGGATTTTAGCTGCCATCGTTCGACTCCTTACAGTACTTCGGGTGCCAGGGACACAATCTTCATGAACTTCTCATTACGCAGTTCACGGGTCACCGGGCCAAAAATACGAGTACCGATTGGCTGTTGGTTGTTGTTAAGCAACACAGCCGCATTGTTGTCGAAACGGATGACAGAGCCGTCCGGACGACGAACGCCTTTACGGGTGCGTACGACCACCGCGTTATACACATCACCTTTCTTCACTTTACCGCGAGGAATGGCTTCCTTGATGGAAACCTTGATGATGTCGCCGATGCCGGCGTAACGGCGGTGCGAGCCACCCAGAACCTTAATACACATTACACTGCGAGCGCCGGAGTTGTCGGCAACACCCAGCATACTTTGCATCTGGATCATCTTAGTGCTCCGCTTTGTTTACTTCTTATCCCTAATGGGATCTGGCTGCCTTCAAAAGGCGCGAAACTATAACACAGGATTTTCAGAAAAGGTAGCCTAAAAAACAAACGGCCCCTGAAAGGGGCCGCTTGGACTACAAAGTACCGATTAGGCCTTTTCTACAACGGCAACCAGGGTCCAGGACTTGGTCTTGGACAGCGGGCGGCATTCGCGGATTTCCACGAGGTCGCCAGCTTTGCACTCGTTGTTTTCGTCATGCACGTGCAGCTTGGTAGTGCGCTTGATGATCTTACCGTAGATCGGGTGCTTTACCTTGCGCTCGATAGCAACAGTGATGGACTTGTCCATCTTGTCGCTGATTACACGACCTTGCAGAGTACGGATCTTGTCAGTCATTACGCACCTGCCTTCTCAGTCAGTACAGTCTTGATACGTGCGACGTCACGACGCACTTGTTTCAGAGTGTGAGTCTGAGCCAGCTGGCCGGTGGACGCTTGCATGCGCATGTTGAATTGCTCGCGCAGCAGGCCCAGCAGCTCCTGGTTCAGTTCTTCGACGCTCTTTTGACGCAGATCTTGGGCTTTCATCACATCACCGTCTTAATTACGAAAGTGGTCTGAACAGACAGCTTAGCTGCGGCCAGGGCAAACGCTTCACGCGCCAGAGCCTCAGGTACACCGTCCATCTCGTACAGAACCTTGCCAGGCTGGATCGGGCAAACCCAGTATTCCACGTTACCCTTACCTTTACCCATACGAACTTCGAGGGGCTTTTCGGTGATGGGCTTGTCCGGGAACACACGGATCCAGATCTTACCTTGACGCTTAACGTGACGGGTCATGGCACGACGGGCTGCTTCGATTTGACGAGCAGTCAGTTGACCACGGGATGTCGCCTTCAGGCCAAAGGTACCGAAGGATACTTCGTTACCAGAGGTGGCCAGACCGCGGTTACGACCCTTGTGGGTCTTGCGGAATTTAGTACGCTTAGGTTGCAACATTTACCGAATCTCCTTACTTAGCAGCGCGGCGCTTGTTGTCACGCTTGGGCTTTGCAGGAGCTTGCTCTTGAGCAGCGGCAGCGTTAACAGCAGCCAGACCGCCCAGAACTTCGCCCTTGAAGATCCAAACTTTAACGCCGATCACACCGTAAGTGGTGTGGGCTTCAGAAGTTGCGTAGTCGATGTCGGCACGCAGGGTGTGCAACGGCACACGACCTTCACGGTACCATTCGGTACGCGCGATTTCAGCGCCGCCCAGACGACCGGAAACTTCCACTTTGATGCCCTTGGCACCCAGGCGCATTGCGTTCTGTACGGCGCGCTTCATAGCACGACGGAACATTACACGACGCTCCAGCTGGGAAGTGATGCTGTCGGCAACGAGTTTGCCATCCAGCTCCGGCTTGCGGACTTCGGAAATGTTGATCTGAGCAGGCACGCCAGCAATAGTGGCTACAGCTTTGCGCAGTTTCTCAACGTCTTCGCCTTTCTTACCGATGACAACACCCGGACGAGCGGTGTGAATGGTCACACGGATGCTCTTGGCCGGACGCTCAATGGTGATCTTGGACAAGGACGCGTTTTTCAGTTCCTTGGTCAGGAACTGGCGTACTTGAAAATCGCTGTACAGGTTGTCAGCGAAGTCTTTGGTGTTCGCGAACCAGGTAGAATTCCAAGGCTTGGTAATACCCAGGCGAATGCCATTAGGATGTACTTTCTGACCCATTGCTTATCTCCCAGCCTTAGCGTCGGATACCACTACAGTGATGTGAGCGGTACGCTTGAGGATACGATCCGCACGACCTTTGGCACGCGGACGGATGCGCTTCATGGAGGGACCTTCGTCGACCATGATAGTAGCAACACGCAGCGCGTCGATATCGGCGCCTTCGTTGTGCTCAGCGTTTGCAATGGCAGATTCCAGCACTTTCTTAACCAGCACTGCAGCCTTTTTCGGGCTGAAGGTCAGGATATTCAGAGCCTTGTCTACGGACAGACCACGTACTTGATCGGCTACCAGACGAGCTTTCTGGGCAGAAGTACGGGCATAACGGTGTTTAGCGATAGCTTCCATCATTTATCCCTTAGCGCTTCTTAGCCTTCTTATCAGCAGCATGGCCGCGATAAGTACGAGTCGGTGCGAATTCACCCAGTTTGTGACCGATCATTTCTTCGGTAACGAAAACCGGAACGTGCTGACGACCATTATGGACAGCGATGGTCAAACCGATCATGTTCGGGATGATCATTGAACGACGGGACCAGGTTTTAACCGGCTTTTTATCCCCGCTTTCCACCGCTTTCTCTACCTTCTTCAGCAAGTGCAGGTCAATAAATGGACCCTTCTTGAGAGAACGTGGCATGGTGATTCCTCTATGTTAACAATTACTTGTTACGACGACGTACGATGTACTTGTCGGTACGCTTGTTCTTACGGGTCTTGAAGCCTTTAGCCTTCTGGCCCCATGGGGACACAGGCTGCATGCCCTTGTTACGACCCTCACCACCACCGTGCGGGTGGTCAACCGGGTTCATCGCCATACCGCGAACGGTCGGACGAATACCACGCCAGCGGTTTGCACCGGCTTTACCCAGTTGACGCAACATGTGCTCGGAGTTACCGACTTCACCGATGGTAGCGCGGCACTCGGCCAGAACTTTACGTACTTCGCCGGAACGCAGACGCAGAGTTACATAGTTACCTTCACGAGCCAGGATCTGGATGAAAGTACCAGCGGAACGAGCCAGCTGGGCACCTTTACCAGGCTTCATCTCTACAGCGTGAACGGTAGAACCAACCGGGATGTTGCGCATCGGCAGGGCGTTACCTACCTTGATGGCTGCATCAGCACCAGAAGCGATCGCGTCACCAGCTTTCAGGCCTTTCGGAGCCAGGATGTAACGACGCTCACCGTCTGCATACAACACCAGAGCGATGTTAGCGGTACGGTTCGGATCGTATTCCAGGCGCTCTACTTTAGCCGGGATACCGTCTTTGTCGCGCTTGAAGTCGACGATACGGTAGTGCTGCTTGTGACCACCACCGATATGACGGGTAGTGATACGGCCGTTGTTGTTACGACCACCGGACTTGCTTTTGCTGTCCAGCAGAGCGGCGAAGGGCTTGCCCTTGTACAGCTCTTGATTGACGATCTTGACGACGTGGCGGCGGCCCGGAGAAGTAGGCTTGCACTTAACGATTGCCATTTTTGAGAACTCCTCTTACTCGGCTGCGCCCATGAAGTCGATGTCCTGACCAGCTTTCAGGGTCACATAAGCCTTTTTCCAATCGGAACGACGGCCTACGCGTGCACCTGCGCGCTTGGTCTTACCCTTCATGTTCAGGGTACGGACGGTCTCAACTTCGACCTCGAACAGTTTCGCAACTGCAGCTTTGACTTCCGCCTTGGTAGCATCAACAGCAACTTTGAACACGATAGTGTTCTGCTTTTCTGCAACCATGGTGCTCTTTTCAGAGATGTGCGGAGCCTTCAGAACTTTCAGCAGACGCTCTTCACGGATCATGCCAGCATCTCCTCGATTTGCTTAACTGCGTCAGCAGTCATCAGAACCTTGTCGAAAGCGATCAGGCTGACCGGGTCGATACCGGCAACGTCACGCACGTCAACTTTGTACAGGTTGCGAGCAGCCAGGAACAGGTTCTCATCGACTTCAGCAGTCACGATCAGAACGTCAGTCAGTTCCATTTCTTTCAGCTTGGCGATCAGTTCTTTGGTCTTCGGAGCTTCGATGCCGAACTTCTCAACAACGATCAGGCGCTCTTGACGTACCAGCTCGGACAGAATGCTACGGATAGCGCCGCGGTACATCTTCTTGTTTACTTTCTGGCTGTGATCTTGCGGCTTAGCAGCAAAAGTCACACCACCGGAACGCCAGATGGGCGAACGGATGGAGCCAGCACGGGCACGACCAGTACCCTTCTGACGCCACGGCTTTTTGCCGCCACCAGACACTTCAGAGCGAGTCAGCTGCGCACGAGTACCCTGACGGGCACCAGCGGCATATGCAACGACGACCTGGTGAACCAGAGCTTCGTTGAATTCGCGCCCGAAGGTAGTCTCGGAAACTTCAAGAGCGCTCTTGGCGTCTTTCATTACCAATTCCATTACTATCTCCTCAGACGTTACGCTTTGACGGCAGGTTTGACGATCACGTTGCCGTTGGTTGCACCCGGTACTGCACCTTTGATGAGCAGCAGGTTGCGTTCAGCGTCAACACGAACCAGTTCCAGGTTCTGAGTCGTTACACGCTCAGCACCCATGTGACCAGCCATCTTTTTGCCCTTGAATACACGACCCGGAGTCTGGTTCTGACCGATAGAACCCGGAACGCGGTGAGACAAGGAGTTACCGTGGGTCATATCCTGGGTGCGGAAGTTGTGGCGCTTAACAGTACCAGCAAAGCCCTTACCTTTGGATGTGCCGGTAACGTCTACCAGCTTAACGTCAGCGAGAAGATCTACTTTCAGCTCGCTACCAACAGTGAAAGTTTCACCGTTGTTCAGGCGGAATTCCCACAGACCGCGACCGGCTTCTACACCAGCTTTGGCGAAGTGGCCAGCTTCCGGCTTGGTCACACGGCTGGCTTTCTTGGCGCCAGTGGTAACCTGAATAGCGTTGTAGCCGTCGGTTTCTACAGATTTGACCTGAGTTACACGGTTAGCTTCAACTTCGATAACAGTCACCGGGATAGAAACGCCATCTTCAGTGAAGATGCGAGTCATACCCACTTTGCGACCTACAAGACCGATTGTCATTGTTATCAACCTCTTTCCGTAATTAACCCAGGCTGATCTGGACGTCTACACCAGCTGCCAGATCCAGACGCATCAGGGCGTCAACGGTCTTGTCAGTCGGCTCAACGATGTCTACCAGACGCTTGTGAGTGCGGATCTCGTACTGATCACGCGCATCTTTGTTGACGTGCGGGGAGATCAGGACGGTGAAGCGCTCTTTGCGAGTCGGCAGCGGAATAGGACCGCGAACCTGCGCGCCAGTGCGCTTAGCAGTTTCAACGATTTCCGCAGTGGATTGATCAATCAGGCGATGATCAAAAGCCTTCAGGCGGATACGGATTCTTTGGTTCTGCATTGACAGAGCTCCAATAGATAAAAGAACATAAATCAACACCGCCCGACCGAGATTTCTCCCGCCAGAGGTGTGATTTTTCACGTTTCCCCCCATATCGGGAGGACTGTATGGCTGGCTCCTGTAAACAGGAAACTCAGCAGCAGACATATCGTCTGGCTTACCTCATGGGTAAGCGGAGGGGATTATACGGATTTTTCAAATTTGCGCAAGGGAGAGCGAACAGATTATGCGCAGTTTTATGTGACAGATGGATCTCGCCTGCGGCAACGCACTCTGCAGCCAACACCAAGGTAACGACAATGTTACAAGCAGACTGGTAGACTGTGCGCTTGCCTCTGTCAGTGGAACGACATCCCATGCTCAAAGATCAAAAGAAAGCCTATCAGTATGGCCTTTGCGCCGTTGCCCTCTGGTCGACGGTCGCCACAGCCTTCAAGATCTCCCTCGCCTATTTCGAACCTGTGCAACTGTTGCTTGTGGCCGCCTTCACCTCGACTCTCACGCTGACAGCCGTCGTCGCCAAACAGGGCAAACTGCCGCTGCTGAGGAGCTACATCAAGGCCAGCCCTTTCTACTACCTGACTCTGGGCGTGCTGAACCCCTTTCTCTATTACCTGTTGCTATTCAGGGCCTATGACCTGTTGCCTGCCCAGCAGGCACAGACCCTCAACTACACCTGGGCCATTACCCTCAGTCTGCTGGCCGTCCCCTTCCTCGGCCAGAAGCTGCGTCGGCGTGATGGCGTCGCTATCGTGCTGGGGTATTTTGGCGCGCTGGTGATCGCCACCAGAGGGGATGTATTCGGCCTCCAGTTCGACAGCCCCCTCGGCGTGACGCTGGCGCTGGTCTCGACCCTCATCTGGGCCAGCTACTGGATCCTCAACACCCGCAATCAGGGCGATCCCATCGTCAGCCTGTTGCTCGGCTTTATGATCAGCCTGCCTTTTATCGTCGTTGCAACCTGGTTGCTCTCCGATTTTGCCATGACCGCCTGGCAGGGATGGGCTGGTGCCATCTATGTGGGACTGTTCGAAATGGGCTTCGGTTTCGTGCTCTGGCTGATGGCGCTGCGCCATGCCACCAACACGGCCCCCATCAGCAACCTCATTTTCATCTCGCCGTTTGCCTCACTGGTGCTGCTCAATCTGCTGATCGGCGAAGCCATCCATCCGGCCACCCCCATCGGGTTGGCGCTCATCGTTGCCGCCCTGTTGATCCAGCAGCTCAAGTACGGCAAACGCTATCGAGCATCAGTCGAAACCAAGAGCTGACCATGTAGAAGGGCGTATCCACGGATACGCCCTTCTCTCAATCCATCCACTCCTGTGGCTGATGTTTCGGCAGCCGCATCTCGACCAGCAGGCCGCCGAGATCCGAACTTCCCAACCGGATAGTGCCATGGTGCTGGGCGACTATCTTGGCCACGATAGCCAACCCCAAGCCACTACCGCCGACGGTCCGCGCCACATTACCCTGAGTAAACGGCTTGAGCACCCGGGAGTAGTCCTGCTCTGGAATACCGGGGCCATCATCGGAGAGGCGCAGGCGTACCCAGTGCCCATCGTCCTTGAGCTCGGCATGCAAGCGGCTCGCCCCATAGCGCTGCGAGTTGCTTGAGAGGTTGTTCAACACCCGCCGGATACTGACCGGATTGCAGGCCACCCGCACCGCCTCTTGCGGCAGCGCCAGATCGACCTCCAGCCCCTGCTCCGAGTAGATCAGCAAGGTATCGTGCACCAGCTGGGTCAGATCGATCGGTTCCAAATCCTGGCCTTCATCCGGGCGGATGTAATCGATGAACTGATCGATGATGGCATTGGACTCATCGATGTCGGCGTTGATGCTCTCCTTGAGGTACTCGTCACCGGAGGACATCATCTCGGTCGCCAGCCGGATGCGGGTCAGCGGGGTACGCAGATCGTGGGAAACCCCCGCCATCATCAGGTTACGCTCCTCGATCAGGCTCTTGATGGAGTGGGACATATGGTTGAAGGTGCGGGTCAGTCGCCGCACTTCCCGTGATCCCAGCTCCCCCAGCGCCTCTGGGAAATGGCCTCTGGCCACCGCAACAGCGCCTGCTTCGAGATCCTCGAGCGGGCGCACCAGCTGCCGGGCAAAGCGCCAGGCCGCAAACAGAGTGATCACCAGCAGCACGCTCAGATAGATGATGAGGGGTTCGATATCGTCATCTTCAATCTCGGTCAGCGGGATCCGCACCCAGATTTTGCTGGCCTGCGGCGGCTGGATCCAGATGATGTAGTGATCCTGGATCTCGACCCGCACCTTGGCCGGGCCACCCAGTTCGCGACTGATGTTCTCCTCCAGATAGGGGTACGGCTTGGCCTCGTTGAAGCCATGCTGCACCGCCTCGCTCTGGGTATAGATATCGGTACCGGTCGTCACATAGACCAGCGCCTCGGCATCTTCGCTCAGCGCCAGTTGTTCAGTGTTGACCGGAAAGATCAGCTTGACCTGATTGGCCAGCAAGTGACTGATCTGCTTGACGGTTGGCGCCAGCAGATAGTTATAGAAGGTGACGTAGGAGACTGCTTGATAGACCACCAGAACGGCAGCCAGAAACCAGAGCATGCGCGAGAACATGCTGCCGACCTTTTTCATGCACCGTCACCATCTGGCACGAACACATACCCCAGACCCCAGACGGTCTGCAGATAGCGGGGCTGGGCCGGATCCTGCTCCAGCAGGCGGCGCAGGCGAGAGACCTGCACGTCGATGCTGCGCTCGGTGGCGGTGTATTCGCGGCCACGGGCCAGATTCATCAGCTTGTCGCGGGAGAGCGGCTCGCGCGGATGGCTGACCAATACCTTGAGCACCGCAAATTCACCGCTGGTGAGCGCCATCGGCTCACCATCCCGGCTCAGCTCGCGGGTCGCCAGATTGAGCTGGAAGGCACCGAAGTTAACCACTTTCTCTGCAGCAGAGGGTGCCCCCGGCAGCTCGACGGTATGGCGGCGCAGCACGGCACGGATCCGCGCCAGCAGTTCGCGGGGGTTGAACGGTTTGGGCAGATAGTCATCAGCCCCCATCTCGAGCCCGACGATGCGATCCACTTCATCCCCCTTGGCGGTGAGCATCAGCACCGGGATCTGGTTGCCAGCCTCGCGCAGACGGCGGCAGATGGAGAGTCCATCCTCCCCCGGCAGCATCAGGTCGAGCACCATCAGGCTGAAGTTTTCACGAGTCAGCAAGCGATCGGCCTGCTCGCCATTAGCCACGCCGCGCACTACGAATCCCTGCTCGGTGAGATAGCGTTCCAACAGGGAACGTAATTTCAGGTCATCGTCCACGACCAGGACCTTGTATTGCTGCTGACTCATTGCTTTGCCTCTTCATTCTTTAGCTGCCCCCAATACTAGGGGGGGATATAGCGGGAGCAAAGCACAAATATGTTACCGGTTATTACCCATCCCGAGAGCGTGACGGCCATCAAGTCACTGCGCTGGCCAGCTACTCCCTGAATGGCGCCAGCCGAGCCATCACGATTTCCCTCGACAGCAAGAGGACAAAAGCTAATATTCCCGAGCAGTTAGCGATGAATACCCCTCTTTGACCAGGTCCGGATCACCATGAAGACAAAGCTGATCACTCGCGAAGGCTACAACAAGCTGAAAGAAGAGCTCGATTTCCTCTGGCGCCAGGAGCGCCCCGAGGTCACCAGGAAGGTGGCATGGGCCGCCAGCCTGGGGGATCGCAGCGAAAATGCCGACTACCAGTACAACAAGAAGCGGCTGCGGGAGATCGACCGGCGGGTGCGCTACCTGCGCAAATGCCTCGAAGAGCTGGGGATCGTCGACTATGCCCCCGCGCAGGAGGGCAAGGTCTTCTTCGGCGCCTGGGTCGAGGTGGAAAACGATGAGGGCGAGACCAAGCGCTTTCGCATCGTCGGCTATGACGAGATCTTCGAGCGCAAGGATTACATCTCCATCGACTCCCCCATGGCCCGCGCCCTGCTCAAGAAAGAGGTCGGTGATGAGGCCATCGTCCGTACGCCAGTTGGTGACGTCTGCTGGTATATCAACGAGATCAGCTACCCCAAATAGCCGGACTGCTTGCCACAGGCACAACCTGAGTCACAGGTGCAATGGCAAGATAAACGCCCTCCCCTGCGACTTTATCAGTCTGACGGGTGCAGACCCCGGCGCAGGGTGGCATCCCGCAACACGACCCCATATAGTGCTCACACTTGGCGCCTGATGGCGCGGACTCGACCACAGAGGCCCTCAACAACATCATGATGCAAACCATAGAGAGACAGATTGCCGGTGAGCTCAATGCTCGCCCCGAGCAGGTGCAGGCCGCGGTGCGCCTGCTGGATGAAGGCTCGACCGTGCCCTTTATCGCCCGTTACCGTAAAGAGGTGACCGGCGGTCTGGACGACAGCCAGCTACGTACTCTGGAGAGCCGCCTCGGCTATCTGCGTGAGCTGGAAGATCGCCGTCAGGTGATCATTCGCTCCATCGAAGAGCAGGGCAAGCTGACCCCCGAGCTGATGCGCGAATTGAACGGCGCCGACAGTAAGACCCGACTGGAAGATCTCTACCTCCCCTACAAGCCCAAGCGCCGCACCAAGGGGCAGATGGCGATCGAAGCCGGGTTGGAGCCGCTTGCCAACCTGCTGCTCAGCGACCCGATGCAGGATCCCGAGCAAGCTGCAGCCACCTTCCTCAATCCCGAACAGGGCATTGCCGACAGCAAGGCGGCCCTCGACGGCGCCCGCTATATCCTGATGGAGCGCTTCGCCGAGCAGGCCGACCTGCTGGAGAAGCTGCGCGACTACCTGTGGCAAAATGCCACCCTGCGCGCCCGCGTGGTGGCAGGCAAGGAGCAGGAAGGGGCAAAGTTCAAGGACTATTTCGAACACGACGAACCCCTGCACAAGGCCCCCTCCCACCGGGTGCTGGCCATGCTGCGCGGCCGCAATGAAGGGATCCTCAATCTGGCGCTGGTCACCGGTGACGATGAGAGTGCCAGCCCCTGCGAAGGGATCATTGCCCACCACCTCAAGCTCAATCTGCAGAACCGCCCGGCCGACAAATGGCTGCAAGGGGTGGTGAGCTGGACCTGGAAGATCAAGTTGTCGCTTCAGATGGAGACAGAGCTGATCGGCCGTATCCGCGAGTCGGCAGAGGAGGAGGCGATCAAGGTGTTCGCCATGAACCTCAAGGATCTGCTGATGGCGGCCCCGGCCGGCATGCGCTGCACCATGGGGCTGGATCCGGGCATCCGCACCGGGGTCAAGGTTGCCGTGGTGGATGCCACCGGCAAGCTGGTCGATCACGCCACCATCTATCCGTTCGAACCGAAACGCCAGATTGATCAGAGCCTCAAGACCCTGAGCGAGCTGTGTCAGAAACACAAGGTCGAGCTCATCAGCATCGGCAACGGCACCGCCTCGCGGGAGACCGACCGGCTGGTGAGCGACCTGTTCGAGCGCTACCCCGCCGCCAAGGCGCAGAAGATAGTGGTGAGCGAAGCAGGAGCCTCGGTCTACTCCGCCTCCGAACTCGCCTCCCAGGAGTTCCCGGATCTCGACGTCTCGATCCGTGGCGCCGTCTCCATCGCCCGCCGCCTGCAAGACCCGCTGGCCGAACTGGTCAAAATCGACCCCAAGAGTATCGGGGTGGGCCAGTATCAGCACGACGTCGGCCAGAGCCAGCTGGCCCGCCGGCTGGATGCGGTGGTCGAGGATTGCGTAAACGCGGTCGGGGTGGATGTGAACACCGCCTCGGTCGCCCTGCTCAACCGGGTTTCCGGCCTCTCCCAGACGCTGGCCCAGAACATCGTCGCCTACCGGGATGAGCACGGCGCATTCAAGAGCCGTCAGCAGTTGCTGAAAGTGAGCCGACTCGGCCCCAAAGCCTTCGAACAGTGCGCCGGCTTCCTACGCATTCGCGGCGGCAGCAATCCCCTCGACAGCTCAGCGGTACACCCGGAGTCCTATCCGGTGGTGGAGCGGATCCTCGCCAAGCTGGAGCAGACCGTGGAGAGCCTGCTCGGCAACAGCAGCCTGCTGCGCAGCCTGAAACCGGCCGATTACACCGATGAGCAATTCGGCGTACCTACCGTCACCGACATCATCGGCGAGCTGGACAAGCCGGGTCGCGACCCGCGCCCCGAGTTCAAAACCGCGACCTTCAAGGAAGGTGTGGAGCAGATCAGCGACCTGGTGCCAGAGATGGTACTGGAAGGGGTGGTCACCAACGTCACCAACTTCGGCGCCTTCGTCGATATCGGTGTTCATCAGGACGGTCTGGTGCACATCTCCTCCCTGACCGACCGTTTCGTCAAGGATCCCCGTGAGGTGGTCAAGGCGGGCGACATTGTCCGGGTCAAGGTGCTGGAAGTGGACGCCCCGCGCAAGCGGATCAGTCTGACCATGCGTCTCGACGAAAAGGCAGGGCAACCCGCCCGCAAGCCGGCTGAAGCGCGCAACAGCAGTGCTGGCAACACCAAACCAAGAAATGAGCCGCGCCAAAGCCCCCCTATTGGTGGTGCCATGGGCAACGCTTTCGCGGCAGCGCTCTCCAAAGCGAAAAAGTAGCGACACCTTCCAGAACACCTCTGAATGCAAAAAGCCCCACAAGGGGCTTTTTTACACGCGAAGCTCAGGATCACTGCGTCAGGGCAGCAAGTATGCTCTCGGGCTCTCCATGCTGGGCCAGCACCTCCCGCAGTCGATTGAATGCCTTGCAGGCCTCTTGCGGATACTTGCCGTAAGAGACAACGCCGGTGTGGCTCCAGCCAGCCGCCAGCATCACTTTCTTCTTGAAACTGGTTCCTTCAGTTCCCCCTCCCCCGAGCTGCATCAGAAACTGCTCCATCTGCAGGTGGGGAGGCGGTACACGGGAGAAGGTGGTGAAATCTTCCGCTTTGACTTCATCGAAATGCATGACAGCTCCTGTGAAATTGGAATGGGCCTGATCTTCAGGTTAGTTGCAAAACAGGCAAAGGAGCTGAAAGTTTGGCGAGGGTGATTCAGATATGCAGACTGAGGGACTGGGTAGAAGCCGGGCTGACAGCCTGTCGATAGTGGCCAGCGATGACGCTGTTGCGCTTGTCCATATAGGCACTCAGCACACCGCCCGACTTCGCGCTCTGCTCGGCCATCAGCTCTTTGCGCGCCTTGGCTTCACTCGCGGCGGCGCTGCGTGCAACGGCCAAATCCTGCGCGGAAGGCTCGGCAGGCGCCAGCGCTGCAGAGCGGATCTGCTGCATCTTGGCGATGGTAGCGGCAGGGTCACCGGGTACGACACTGGTATCGATCTGGACTTCGCCACCCGTCGCATAACGCTTGCCATCCGGCCCTTGCGTAAACTGATAGGTGGGCGAGCTGGCGTACTCTCCACCCGCAGACTGGTGCGCCTGCTCGTGAGTGCGCACCTCCTTGTCACGCTCGACAAGATCCTGAACCTGCTGCTCTTGCCGCTGTTGCTGCTCCTGTTGTTTGGGATCTTGCTGCTTGCGCTGCCCATCCTCACCGGTTGCCTCGACAAAGCGATTGTCTGGCAGTGTCGTCGGCGCTAATTGCCCGGTTTCACGGCTGTTTTGGGAGGTCTGATTGCTGGAGGCCTGACCGGCTTTGGATTTCTCTTTCTGGGAGCCGACTTCGGATTCTGCAACGGAGGCTTGGCCCGCCCGGGCCTGCGGGATCAGTTCTGCCCGGCGATTATCCGTCCTCGCCGCTTCCACCTGGGGTTGCAGCTGTGTCGGGATAAGGGGAGGCAGACTGACATTGATGTTCATCTCACACCCGGATGTCGATCAGGGTTCCCATCATCTCGCTGGCGGTCTGCACTACCTTGGCAGAAGCACCAGCCTGCTGCTCGGCCACCTTGAGATTGACAAGCTCATCGGTCACTTGCACCTGATCCCCGCTGGGGGTGTTGAGGCGGGCGATCTGATTGGATGCCTTGTCGGCAATCTGCTCGGCTCGCTGAAATGCCTGAACCCCGCTGTTGAAAGCAGAATCAATACGCATGATGTTACTCCTCTGGTCACAGCTTAATTATCCGCCAGACCAGAGGATTAATGAAGCTTGCCGGCTGTTTTTTAGCCAACAAAATCTCGAACGATTTCAATGAATTCGTCAGGGTGGGAGATAAAAGGTGCGTGTGAGGCCTTATTGAGGGTCACGCTGCGGCTGGCAGGGTAGAGATCATCCAGCAGGGGAATGGCCGCCTTGGGCACCAATGAATCCAGTCGGCCATAGATCCGCAACCAGGGCAGATCCAGCTCCCGCAGCTGTTCGCGCAGGTCAATGTCGGCCAACAGCGTCAGCCCGGCCTCGAGTGCGGCAAACTGGGGCGCCGGGCGCTCGGCCAGCCAGTGGCGCAACTGACGGATATCATCCCGGGCATGTTCGCTGCCCATGGCCTGGATCGCCAGAAAGCGCTCTATGGTCTGGCGAAAATCCCCCGCCAACATCTGGTTGAAGCCGGTCAGTACCTTGGGGGCGATCCCCGGCCACTCATCACGGGCCATGAAACAGGGGGAGCTGGCCATGGTGATCAGAGAGTGCAACCGATCGGGATGCGTCAGCGCCAACTGGCTTGCCACCAGACCGCCGAGCGACCAGCCAAGCAGATGACACTTCTGCGGCAAGATCGCGACCACCTGCTCGGCAAGCCAGGGCAGGCTGTAATCCACCTCGTCATCCAGCAGGCTATTGCCAAAGCCGGGCAAATCCACCAGATGAACCCGATAGTGGGACGCCAACTGTTGGGCAACGCCATGCCAGACCGCACCATTCATCCCCCAACCGTGCAACAGCACCAGATCGGGCCCCTGGCCAAACTGCTCTACCGATATGCTCATCTAGACTCAAGATCCCTGTTCATGCTCTTGGGGTCAGCATGTTAAAGCGACTGCTCGCTAAAGCAAGCCCGCTGCTCGGCAGCCACGGCGACTGGCAAGGGAGCTGCCTGCTCTGCCATCAGCCTTGCGACCACGAGCCCCTGCTCTGCAGCTGGTGTCGGCAGGCGCTGCACCAGTCACAGCCGAGATGCCACCTCTGCGCCGCACCGCTGGCTGACTATATAGAAGAGAACATACCGGTCTGTGGTCGCTGCCAGCGCAGACCTCCCCCTTGGGAGCGGTTGCAGGTGATTGGCGACTACCGAGCCCCCTACCCCATGCTGATCCCCCGGCTTAAATATTCCGGCCAGATCCTGCTGGCGCCGCTACTGGCACGCCTCTTGGCCGATCATCTGGATAGCCGCGAGCCGCCGGAGGCGATCATTCCGGTTCCCCTGCACTGGTGGCGGCAGTGGCGGCGTGGGTTCAATCAGGCGGAGGAGATCGCACAAGCCCTTGGCGAGTTCACCGGTATTCTCTGCGACAACACTCTGTTGCAACGCATCAAGGCGACCCCGCAACAAACAACCTTGAGCGCCGGGCAGCGACGGCGCAATCTGCGCGGGGCATTCCGGATCCGCCCCCACCACTATCGCCATGTCGCCCTGCTCGATGACGTCGTGACCACAGGCGCCACCGCTGGGCAGCTCAGCCGTTTGCTCCATGAGAGCGGCATCACAAAGGTAGAAGTATGGGCAATCTGTCGAACCCTGCGGCACAACAAGTAGCCATCGGCATGCTACCCAAGCATTAATAACCGCGTTATCATGAATACCCTAGTCGTACACTCAGGTTTATGAGGATAGTGATGATCAGCATTTCCGACGCCGCCCAGGCCCATTTCCGTAAACTGCTGGAAAAACAGCCTGATGGCACCAATATCCGGGTGTTTGTGGTCAATCCGGGAACCCAGAATGCCGAGTGTGGCGTATCGTATTGCCCGCCCGATGCCGTGGACCCGGAAGATCAACACCTGCCCTTCAGCGGCTTCGACTGCATGGTCGATCCCCTGAGCGCCCCCTTCCTGGTGGATGCCACCATCGACTTCGTGACCGATCAGATGGGCTCCCAGCTCACCCTGAAAGCACCGAACGCCAAGATGCGTAAAGTGGCCGACGACGCGCCGCTAATCGAGCGCATCGAGTACGTGTTGATGTCCGAAGTGAACCCTATGCTGGCCGGTCACGGTGGCAAGGTCACCTTGGTCGAGCTGACTGAAGACAAACTGGCCATCCTGCAGTTTGGCGGTGGTTGCAACGGTTGCTCCATGGTCGATTACACCCTGAAAGAGGGGATCGAGAAGCAGCTGCTGGAGAAGTTCCCGGGTGAGCTCAACGGTGTGAAAGACGCCACCGAGCACCAGCGCGGCGACCACTCTTACTACTGATTTGCAGCCCTTGCAGCAAAGAAAAGGCCCCGCCATCTGGCGGGGCCTTTTGCATGGGCAATCGGCAGATTACTCGTCCTTCTTGTCTCGCGACAGCAGGGCGATGGCCGCCTCTTTCGGGTTTTTACCCTCGTAGAGCACCTTGAAGATCTGCTCGCAGATGGGCATCTCGACGCCGCAGCGGGCCGCCAGCAGATGCACCTCTTTGGTGTTGCGATACCCCTCCACCACCTGACCGATCTCGGTCATGGCGGTGTTCACATCCTTGCCAGCCCCGAGGGCCAGCCCGAAGCGACGGTTGCGCGACTGGTTGTCGGTACATGTGAGCACCAGATCCCCGAGCCCCGCCATCCCCATAAAGGTTTTGGCATCGGCACCCAGCGCCGCACCCAGACGCTGCATCTCCACCAGACCCCGGGTGATGAGCGCGGTTCTGGCATTGGCGCCAAACCCGAGCCCGTCGGAGAGACCGGCACCGATGGCGATGACGTTCTTCACCGCCCCACCCAGCTGCAGACCGACGAAATCCGGATTGGTATAGACCCGGAATGAGCGGCCACAGTGCAGCAGGTGGGAGAGATCGTCGGCGAACTCGTCGTGAGTCGAGGCGACCGAGATGGCGGTCGGCAAACCGGCAGCCAGCTCCTTGGCGAAGGTGGGACCAGAGATCACCGCCAGCGGTATCTCGTCACCCAGCACTTCACGGGCCACGTCCTGCAGCAGACGGCCACTGTCCGGCTCCAGACCCTTGGTGGCCCAAGCGATACGGGTATCGGGGCGCAGGAAGGGTTTGATCCGGGTCAGCACATCGCCAAATACATGGCTCGGCACGACCAGCAGCAGCACGGGGGCAGCCTGTACCGCACGTTGCAGATCCGCAGTCAGCTGCAGATCGGCGGGAAAAGGGACATCAGGCAAAAATGCCTTGTTGCAGCGGTCTTGTTCCAGCTCGGCGACATGAGCGGGGTCGTGACCCCACAGCAGGGTCGGATGACCGTTGCGCGCCAGAGAAATGGCAAGGGCGGAGCCATAAGACCCCGCCCCCAAGACCGAGATAGCGATCTGGTCAGCCATTATCAGGCTTCCGCAGTCGCCTGCTGGGCCTGTGCTTGCGCCATGTGCTGGGCAAACAGGGCATCGAAGTTGACCGGTGCCAGGTTCAGCTGCGGGAAGGAACCCTTGCTCACCATGTTGGCCACGGCTTCGCGGGCATACGGGAACAGGATGTTCGGGCAGAAGGCAGCCAGGCAGTGGGCCAGTTGCGGCTCCGGCAGGTTGCCGATGGTGAAGATACCGGCTTGCTGTACTTCGCACAGGAAGGCAGTTTCGGTTTCCAGTTTGCAGGTTACGGTCAGGGTCAGGACAACCTCGTACACGCTCTCAGCCAGGATGTTGGTCTTGGTATCCATATCCAGCTTGACGTCCGGCTGCCACTCTTTCTGGAAGATGTGCGGGGTGTTCGGCGCTTCGAAAGAGACATCCTTGGTGTAAACACGCTGGATGTGGAATTCCGGTTGTACTTCCTGGTTGTTGATCTCGTCAGCCATTTCGTTTGATTCCTTGTTATATGGATAAGTGGGCTCAGGCCCTGCTTAAATCAGCGTTTCTTGGTTACCGGCAGATTTTCTGCACGCCATTGGGCCATGCCACCGCCGAGCACGTAAACCTGCTTGAAGCCAGCTTTGCTCAGCTGACGGCCCGCGCCGCCCGCAGTCATTCCCGACTCGCACACCACTATGATGGGGGCATCTTTATGCTTTTCAACCGGGCCCAGATTATTGCTCTGGATCTGGGTCAGCGGCAGGTGCTGGGCACCGGCCAGATGGCCCTTGGCGTACTCTTCCTGACTGCGAATATCCACCACGGTGGCATTCTCGCGGTTGATCAGCAGGGTCGCGGTGTGATTGTTGACGGTTTTTACCGGTGACAAACGGGCACGCACAGTGGTGTAAACCAGGGTGCCAGCCAGACCCAACCAGGCTGCGGTCAGCAGCGGGTTACGGGCCGCAAAATCCAAATACTCTTGCATCTTCTACTATCCAGGGACCAAGACAAGGGCCCGAGTATACATGGGGGTATTGATAAGATCAGCCATCTTGGCGGCAAAGCGCGAGCAGGCTCCCATCATCATTGGGCAGCGAGCATGGCAGGAAAGGCGTGGCTTGCGGGGCCGCGGGAGCGCCCCTTGGCTATCAGGTGACTATTTCGGCAGATGTAGTAATATTACGCTAGTTTCATTTCCCGCATTTTTTCCAATCCGAGAGGACATAGTCTTATGTCAACAGCTAAGAAACCTTTGGTTCTGGTCATCATGGACGGTTGGGGCTACAGCACCAAGCAAGAGCACAACGCCGTCGCTGCCGCCAAGACTCCCAACCTCGACCGTCTGGCCCGTGACTACACCAGCACCCTGATCTCCGGCTCCGGTCTGGACGTCGGTCTGCCGGATGGCCAGATGGGCAACTCCGAAGTGGGCCACGTCAACATCGGTGCCGGTCGCATCGTCTATCAGGAGCTGACCCGCATCTCCAAAGACATCCAGGATGGCGAATTCTTCCAGAACGTCGAGCTGGCCAAGGCTGTTGACGCTGCCGTGACCAACGGCAAAGCCGTTCACATCATGGGCCTGATGTCCCCGGGTGGCGTACACAGCCACGAAGAGCACATCATGGGCATGATCGAAATGGCTGCCAAGCGTGGCGCCGAGAAGATCTACCTGCACGCCTTCCTGGATGGCCGCGACGTTCCGCCACGCTCCGCCCAGTCCTCCATCGAGCTGTTCGACGCCCTGTTCGCCAAGCTGGGCAAGGGTCGTTTCGCTTCCATGATCGGTCGTTACTTCGCCATGGACCGTGACAACCGCTGGGATCGCGTGCAGCAAGCCTATGACCTGATGACCCAGGGCAAGGGCGAGTTCACCGCCGAGAGCGCCACCGAAGCACTGGCTGCCGCCTATGCTCGCGACGAGAACGACGAGTTCGTCAAAGCCACTCGCATCGGTGAAGCGGCACCGATGGAAGATGGCGATGCGCTGATTTTCATGAACTTCCGTGCCGACCGTGCCCGTGAAATCACCCGCGCCTTCGTTGACACCGACTTCACCGGCTTCGCCCGTGCAGTCGAGCCAAAGCTGAACTTCGTGATGCTGACCGAATACGCGGCCGACATCAAAACTGCCTGTGCCTACCCGCCGACCGCTCTGGTCAACACCCTGGGTGAGTGGCTGGCCAAGCAGGGCAAAACCCAGCTGCGCATCTCCGAAACAGAGAAGTATGCTCACGTCACCTTCTTCTTCAACGGTGGCGAAGAGTCCTGCTTCACCGGCGAAGATCGCGAGATCGTGGCCAGCCCGAAAGTGGCGACCTATGACCTGCAGCCGGAAATGAGCTCCGAAGAGCTGACCGACAAGCTGGTTGCGGCCATCAAGAGCGGCAAGTACGACGTCATCATCTGTAACTACCCGAATGGCGACATGGTTGGTCACACCGGTGTGTTCGATGCCGCCGTCAAAGCGTGTGAAGCCGTTGACCACTGCATCGGTCGCGTGACCGACGCCCTGGCCGAAGTGGGTGGCGAGTGCCTGATCACTGCCGACCACGGTAACGCCGAGAAGATGCTGGACGAAGAGACTGGTCAGGCCCACACCGCCCACACCAATCTGCCGGTTCCGCTCATCTATTTCGGTCGCAAAGCCGAGGTAGTTGAAGGTGGCAAACTGTCCGATCTGGCCCCCACCATGCTGACCCTGATGGGTCTGCCGGTGCCGCCGGAAATGACTGGCAAGCCCCTGATGATTCTGAAATAATCCTTCCCCATGCGGGGATGCGAAGTTATTTCACAGAAAACCAGTCGCGTCGGCCTGTTGGCCGGCGCGCTGTTTTTTTGCCTGTCATTTGGCGCCAGCACATCGGCTTTGGCCGCCAATCAGCAGCTGGGGACCATGCAGTCCCAGATCAAAGAGCAACAGAAGACCATCAAGCTCAGCAAGCAGGAGCTTGCCAAGCTCAATACCCAGCTCAAGGCTGACGAGCAGGCCATCTCGGCCGCCGCCGCCAAACTCAACCAGACTAGGCAGCAGTTGAAGCAGAACCAGCAGACGCTGGCGACCCTGCAAAAAGACAAGCTGGCGCTGGAAGTTCAAGCCAAACATCAGAAGCAGTTGCTGGCCAAGCAGGCGGAAAGCGCCTTTCAGGCGGGCAACCACGACTACCTCAAACTGCTGCTCAATCAGCAGGATCCGGCCAAACTGAGCCGCTCCCTCGACTACTACGACTACCTCAACAAGGCCCGCATCGAGGCCATCGACGCCCTGCGCGCCACCCGTGACAAGCTGGCGAAAAACCAGCAGGCCACCAAAGAGACCGAGACCAGACTGCAGACCCTGCTTGCCGAACAGCAGGAGCATCACCAGACCCTGCTGGCCAGCCAGCAGAGCCGGGCCAAGGTGCGCAACCAGTTGCAGCAATCGGTACAGGATGACGAGCAGAAGCTCACCAAGCTGGTCAAGGCGGAGAAAGCGCTGAAAGCCCGGCTGGAAGAGCTGCGTCGCAAGCGTGAAGAGCAGGAGCGCCGTGAACGGGCCGAGCGGGAGCGGTTGGCCAAGCTGAAAGCGGAGCAGGAGCGTCAGCGCAAGCTGGCCGAACAGCGCCGCGCCGAGCAACAACGACTCGCCGCCCAGCAGAATAAAACCGTCAAACCGGCAGAACCGGTCGAAGAGGTGGCCAGCAGCAAACCGGAGCGCGGCTCGGGCATCAGCAGTGCCGGTCATTACAGCGGTCTCAAGACCAATGGCAGCCTGCGCTGGCCGGTACAGGGGCCGATCCTCATCTCCTACGGTTCGCCGCGCACCGCCCAGCTCAAGTGGAAAGGCACCCTGATCGGCGCCAGCGAAGGTACCCAGGTCAAGGCGGTTGCACCGGGACAAGTGGTCTACGCCGACTGGCTCGACGGCTTCGGTATGCTGCTGGTGATCGACCACGGTAAAGGCTATATGAGCCTCTACGGTCACAATCAGTCGCTGCTGCGTCAGGTTGGCCAGAATGTGGAACAGGGTGAACCGGTAGCACTGGTCGGTGACAGCGGCGGTCAGGACAGACCGGGCCTCTACTTCGAAATTCGCTATCAGGGCGAGGCGATCAACCCGACCAAATGGCTAGCCAAGGGTTGAGTCAACCCGGCCGACAAGCGCATCACACGCTCACTAGCAAAAGCCTGCATCACGCAGGCTTTTGTCGTTTCAGGAGCGCCCTCCCCACTGTCGGCTTAATTTGATGAAAAATTACCTAATTTTTCGCTCGGCTCAGGGGAAGACAACCAGACCGATCTGCTCCAGCAAGGTCTGCTGCTGATCCTCGTTGATCTGCACCCCTTGCAGATCGACCCGGCGCAGATCCAGCCCCGGCAGATCGCACTGGCGCAGATCGCAGCCCTGCAGCTTGAAGCTGGTCCAGTCAATCTGGCCAAACTCGGAGCCGCTGAGATCGGAACCCGCCAGCGAAGCGCCGAACAGATTGGCCCCCTGCCAACGGTTGCCGGTCAGCTCGCACTTCTCCAGCAGGCAGCCCTCGAAGCTGGCGTAGCTGAAGTTGTTGCTGGTCAGATGGGCCTCGCAGAAGTAGCTTTTGGCGGTGATCTGGTTGGCGAAGCTGGCGTGGCCGAAGTTGATGCCGACCGCCTGACAGTCGCGCATCTCCAGCCCCAGACACTGGCTGCGGCTGCAGTCGGCCATGGTGAGATCGCAGCGCAGGAAGCTGGCCTCGCGCAGCTCGCAACCCTGCAACAGGCAGCCCCGTTCACTCTCCCGATCGTAGAAGCTGCAGTCGATGAAGCGGCTATCGCTCAAATCCAGCCAGGAGAAGTTGCAGCCGATAAAGCGGCACTCCGAGAACTGTTCCCCCTCCACATCCTGTTGCTCGAACCGGACATCCACGAACTGCTTGCCTCTGATCATCGGAAAACTCCTGCAAAAACGGCTTCATATGCTGACTTTATCCGCCAAAAACGGTAATGTTACATGTAACATCCACGCTGGACACCCCTATGAGCCCCACCCGCAAGCGCCGCCCCACCCTGCAAGATATCGCCGACCAGACCGGCGTGACCAAGATGACTGTCAGCCGCTATCTGCGCGACCCGCAGACCGTGGCGGAGGGGACCCGCGAGCGGATCGCGGCTGTGGTGGAAGAGCTGGGTTATATCCCCAACCGGGCGCCGGATATTCTCTCCAACGCGACCAGCAAGGCGATCGGCATCCTGATCCCCTCCCTCTCCAACCAGGTCTTCTCGGCAGTGATTCATGGCATCGAGTCGGTAACCCGACCGGCCGGTTACCAGACCTTGCTGGCCCACTACGGCTACAGCCCGGAGCGAGAAGAGGAGCAGGTAGCGTCCCTGCTCTCCTATCACGTGGATGGGCTGATCCTCTCCGACAGCCAGCACACCGAGCGCACCCGCAAGATGATCGCCACCGCTGGCATTCCGGTGGTGGAGACCATGGATCTGCCACAAACCCCCATCGACATGGTGGTCGGCATGGACCATAGAGCCGCGGCCCGGGCCATGGTAACAGAGATGCTGCACCGGGGCCGACGCAAGGTGGTCTATCTGGGAGCGCGGCTCGACGTGCGCACCCAGCTGCGGATGGAGGGTTACTATCAGGCGATGACCGACTTCGGCCTCACCGGCCAGCATCTGCTGACCGAACAATCCTCCAGCTTCACTCTGGGGGGCGAGCTGCTGGATCAGGCGCTGGTGCGCTATCCCGACCTCGACGGCCTGTTCTGCACCAACGATGACCTGGCGGTGGGCGCCCTGCTGCAGTGTCAGGCCAAGTGGATCCCGGTACCCCAGCAGATCGCCATCGCCGGTTGCAACGCCCTCGACATCGGCCACGCCATGACCCCCAAACTGGCCAGTATCGCCACCCCGCGGGAAGCGATAGGTCGGGAGGCGGCCACCCTGCTGCTGGCACGTCTCAACGGCCAATCCCAACCCGACACCCGCAAGGATATCGGCTTCTCCCTCTATGTCGGGGAGAGTCTGGGGTAATCCCTTCCCTCACCCACTTAAGTCACGCCGATAACAAACAGGCCACCCGAGGGTGGCCTGTTTGGTTTTCTGCACAACGGAGGCTTAACGTTTAACCAGCTCAACCGCTTCGCGGGAGAGGCGGGTCAACTCTTCCCAGTTGCCGCTCTTGACCGCATCGGCCGGCAGCATCCAGGAGCCGCCGACGGTGGCCACGCATTTGAGCGCCAGATAGTCAGCCACGTTTTTCGGGCCGATACCGCCGGTCGGGCAGAACTTCACCTGGGGCAGCGGCGCCGCGATGGCGGAGAGCGCCTTGGTACCGCCGTTCGCTTCGGCCGGGAAGAACTTCAGGTGGTCGTAGCCCGCTTCCAGCGCCTGCATCACTTCAGACGGGGTAGCCACGCCCGGGATCAGCGGCGCAGTGCTCTTGGCCGCGTGGGCCAGCAGGACCGGGGTCATCCCCGGGGAGATGACGAAACGGGCACCGGCAGCGACGGCGGCGTCAAACTGCTCGCAGTTGAGCACGGTACCGGCACCGACCATGGCATCCGGCATCGCCTTGGCGATGAGGGCGATGGCATCGAGCGCCACCGGGGTGCGCAAGGTGATTTCGAAGACAGAGATGCCGCCGTCGAGCAGCGCCTTGGCCATCGGCAGGGCCTGATCCAGCTCGTTGATAACCATCACGGGTACCAGCGGGGAGGCGGCAAACACCTCGGCCGGGGTCACTTTCCAGTTCTGCATAGCTCTTCCTTAGTCAAAGATGGTAGCGCCACACTCGGCGCTCGATACCGCGCGACGCATCACGCTGAACAGTTCACGGCCCCACCCCTCTTGTTCCAGAGTGAGGTCAATCTCGGCCTGGGTACGGCCACTCAAATCGGTCAGGCAGTCGAGGCTGCCGTTTACCGCGTCAACCCGTAGCAGATCGCCGTCAGCAAGCAGGCCAATGGCCCCGCCGTGCAGCGCTTCCGGGGTGACGTGGATGGCGGCCGGGATCTTGCCGGAGGCGCCGGAGAGACGGCCATCGGTGACCAGCGCCACCTTGTAACCCGCCTTCTGCAGGTTGCCGAGCACCGGCATCAGCTTGTGCAGCTCCGGCATGCCGTTGGCGGCCGGACCATTGTGGCGCACCACGATAACGGCATCCTGATTGAGATCGCCCGCCTTGTAGGCCGCTTCCACCGCATGCTGGGAGGAGAAGACCCGCGCTGGCGCTTCGATAACCCGATACTCGGGAGCCACGGCGGAGACCTTGACCACGGCGCGGCCCAGATTGCCCGCCAGCAGCTTGGTGCCGCCAGTGGCCTGGAATACGCTTCCGGAAGGTGACAACACGCTCGCATCGCCGCTCTCGCCCACCGGCTGCCATACCAGCTGGCCATCGACCAGTGCCGGACGACTGAGGTAATCCTGCATCTCGCCAAAGACCGGAGTAGCGTCCATGTGGATCAGCCCCTCTTGCGCCAGACGGCGCATCAGGCCGGGCACGCCGCCTGCCTGTTCGAAGGCGTTTACGTCGGCCGGGCCGTTCGGGTACATGCGAACCAGCAGCGGCACCACGTCGGAGAGATCGCTGATGTCATCCCAGGTCAGCACCAGACCGGCGGCGCGGGCCAGCGCCACCATGTGGATACTGTGGTTGGTACTGCCGCCGGAGGCGAGCAGGGCCACCAGACCGTTGACCAGCGAGCGCTCGTCCAGCACCTCGCTCAGCGGGCGATAGGCCGGGGAACCCGGGATCATGGCGCTGATGCGGCGGGCCGCTTCGGCGGTCAGGGCGCGGCGCAGCTCGCTATGCGGGTGCACAAAGGCGGAGCCCGGCAGCATCAGGCCCATGGCCTCGAACACCAGCTGGTTGGTGTTGGCGGTGCCGTAGAAGGTGCAGGTGCCCGCCGCATGGTAGGCGCCGCACTCCATCTCCAGCAGAGCATCACGGCCCACTTCACCGGCGGCGTACTTCTGGCGCACCTTCACCTTCTCGTCATTGCTGATGCCGCTCGCCATCGGGCCAGCAGGAACAAATGCAGTCGGCAGGTGAGCGTGGGAGAGGGCCCCCATGATCTGACCCGGAGCGATCTTGTCGCAGATACCGAGCAGCAGGGTGGCGTCGAAGGTATTGTGAGAAAGAGAGAGCGCGGTCGCCTGGGCGATCAGGTCGCGGGAGAAGAGGGACATGTCCATCCCCGGCTGACCCTGAGTCACACCGTCGCACATGGCGGGCACGCCGCCAGCGACCTGGGCACTGTGGCCCAGCTCGGCCAGCACCGTCTTGATCTGATCCGGATAGCCCTGATAGGGCTGGTGTGCGCTCAACATATCGTTGTAGGCGGTGACGATGCCGACGTTGGCGCGGGTCATATCGAGAATGCGACCCTTCTCGTCACTGCTGCAGGCGGCCACGGCGTGGGCCAGGTTGCCGCAGGCCAGCGCGGCGCGGGTCTTGCCCTGCTCTGCCTGACGCTGGATGCGGGCCAGAAATGCCTGACGACGGGCGACACTGCGCTCGCGGATGCGGGCGGTGACGTCGGAAATTACCTGATGAATCATTGGGCTTGCTCCAATGCTGTGACGGCGCGGTCAACCACCTGTTCGAAGGTGCCGTCTATATCAATGTGGAATACACCGGCTTCGCCATCCGGGCGCTCCAGAGTATCGAACTGACTTTGTACCATGCTTTCACGCATGAAATGGCCTTTGCGGGCACGCATCCGCTCGAGGATCAGCGGCTGGCTGCCATCGAGGAAGATGAAGCTGACCGACTCGTTGCCTTCGCGGATCTGGTCGCGGTACTTCTTTTTGAGGGCGGAACAGACAATGATGCCGGTCTCGTTCTTCTGCTCGAGACTGTAGGCGGCGTCGCGGATCCGCTCCAGCCAGGGGGCACGATCCTCATCGTTGAGGGGGTTGCCGCCAGCCATCTTCTGGATGTTGGCCTTGGGGTGCAGGTCATCACCATCGATGAACTTGGCGCCCAGCGCTTCGGCCACTTTCAGACCCACGCTGGATTTGCCGCTACCACACACACCCATCACGATAATGCACTTACCCGCCATAATTTGACCTCTGTCCCACTTTTCAAAAAACCAGCTGTTGATGGGTTCTAATCTAACACGTTACCGGTAACATGTTACCGGTAACGATTAAAAATGTGAAGTCTGCCACAGACTGAGCAAACCCATAGTCACCTGGGCATATGATGTTGAGCCCTTGCCATAAATCTAAATAAATCATAAAGATATGGTTTGCCGACGGATCGGCAAGGTGTCACGACTGAACTTGGAAAAAGGAACGCATAACAATGTCTGACCTCTCCCTGATCATGACAGCCGCCGGCTCGATTGTGCTGCTGCTCTTCCTGGTGATGAAGGCCCGGCTCCACGCCGTGGTAGCCCTGATCCTGGTCTCCATGGTGGCGGGTCTTGCCGCTGGCATGAACCCGGCCGACATCGCCAACACCATCCAGAAAGGGATGGGTGGCACCCTCGGTTTCGTCGCGGTAGTGGTGGCGCTGGGCGCCATGTTCGGCAAGGTGATGGAAGTGACCGGAGCCCTCGACCGGGTAGCCCACACCCTGCTCGGCAAGTTCGGCGTCAAGCGCGCCAACTGGGCCATGGCCCTGACCGGCTTTGTCTGCGCCCTGCCGCTCTTCTTTGACGTGGCCGTGGTGCTGCTGATCGGCGTCGCCTTCGCCATCGTCCGTCGTGGTGGCGGCAGCGTGGTGAAGATCGGTATCGCTCTGCTGGCCGGTATCGCCACTTGCCAAGCCTTCCTTATCCCGGCGCCGGGCCCGATCCTGGTGGCATCCCAGCTGGGTGCCGACTTCGGCTACATGATCCTGTTCGGTCTGATTGCTGCCGTACCGGCGCTGATCCTTGCTGGCCCGCTGTTTGGTGACTTCATCAGCAAGATCGTCGATGTGCCGCTGCCTGCCGATGCCCAGAACAGTATCCACGATGACAGCAAATCCCTGCCCTCTTTCGGGCTGGCCATGGGTCTCATCGGTCTGCCACTGCTGCTGATCGGCCTCAAGACTATCGTCGGCCGCTTCGTCGAGGCGGGCTCTACCCTGCACAACTGGCTGGAGTTCATCGGTCACCCCTTCACCGCCATCATGGTCGCCTGTCTGGCCGCCTTCTACCTGCTGGGTATTCGCCGCGGCATGTCCCGTGACGAGGTGATGAGCGTCTGCAACAGCGCCATCCAGCCCGCCGGTGTCATCATCCTGGTGACCGGTGCCGGTGGCGTGTTCAAGCAGGTGCTGGTTGATTCCGGCGTAGGCGCCGCGCTGGGCAACATGCTGGCCGACTCCGGTCTGCCCATCGTCGCGCTGGCCTTCATTCTGGCCGCCGCGGTACGGGTGATTCAGGGTTCTGCCACCGTCGCCATGCTGACCGCCTGTGGTCTGGTGCTGCCGATGCTGGAACCCCTCGGCCTGAACGGAGCCCAGCTGGCGGCCGTCACCATCGCCATCGGCGGCGGTGCCATCGTGCTCTCCCACGTCAACGACTCCGGTTTCTGGCTGGCCAACCGCTACCTCGGCCTGACCGAGAAGCAAACCCTGCAGACCTGGACCGTGATGGAAACCATCATCGGCACCACCGGCGGCGTGATGGCGATGATCATCTATAGCTTCCTCTGACAAGGGCGAAATACTGACAAAAAGGCCTCACTCGTGAGGCCTTTTTCATCTTTCTGATGATTCTTTCTTTGGCTGAGAGGGCGAGATTGCTAGAATCGCCTATTCATCGCTCCGAGTGGAACGCTTAACCCCGTGATTTCAGGTTTATCTATGCATTCATCGGCCCATTATCGACAACTGCTGGCGCGCCTGCCCCAGATCGCCGTCGCAGCGGATCAGTTTGAAGTGCTCTACAGCGCCCAGGATTTCAAACGCCGCATTCTTGCGCTTATCGCCAGTGCCACCCGGCGCATCTATCTGGTCGCGCTCTATCTGCAGGATGACGAAGCAGGCCGGGAGATCCTCTCCGCCCTCTACGCCGCCAAGCAGCGCAATCCGGCCCTCGACATCAAGCTGTTCGTCGACTTCCACCGTGCCCAGCGCGGCCTGATCGGCAAAGGCAAGCAGGGCGGCAACCACCTGATGTATCAGGCCATGGCTGCCGAACACGAGCACCAGATCGAAATCTACGGCGTGCCGGTCAAGGGGCGCGAGCTACTCGGTGTGCTCCACCTCAAGGGCTTCATCTTTGATGATGTGGTGCTCTACTCCGGCGCCAGCCTCAACGACATCTACCTGCACCAGCAGGATCGCTACCGCTTCGATCGCTATCACCAGATCACCAGCCCGGAGCTGGCCCGCAGCATGGTCAACTATGTGGATGACCTGTTCGTGAAGAGCGATGCGGTGCAGCGACTGGATCACAGCGATATCCCCAGCGCCAAGCAGCTGAAGGGGCCGATCCGCCGCTTCAAGCAGAACCTGCGCCAGAGCCAGTACCGCTTCAGCACCATGCCGGTCAACACTCAGGAAGTGGCCGTCACCCCCATGGTGGGTCTGGGCAAGCGCAACAATCAGCTCAACCTGATGATCCGCAATCTGGTGCGCGCCACCGAGCGGGAGATCTTCATCTGCACCCCTTACTTCAACCCGCCCAAGGAGTTGAGCAAGGATATCGAGGATCTGCTGCAGCGCGGTTGCAAAGTCACCATCGTAGTGGGCGACAAGACCGCCAACGACTTCTTCATTCCGCCGGAAGAGAAGTTCTCCACTATCGGTGGCCTACCCTATCTCTACGAGACCAACCTGCGCAAGTTTGCCGAGCGCAACCAGCGTCACATTGACGACGGCCGCCTCAACCTGATGCTCTGGTGTTGCGAGCGCAACTCCTACCATCTCAAAGGGATCTTCGTGGATGACGAGTGGGCCCTGCTCACCGGCAACAACCTCAACCCCCGCGCCTGGGCGCTGGATCTGGAGAACGGCCTGCTGGTACACGATCGTCGCCACCTGCTGCGTCCCCAGTTCAATGCGGAGCGGGAGAACATCCTGACCAACACCAAGCGGATCAGCCACTTCGATCAGGTGGAACAGATCCAGGACTACCCGGAACAGGTGCGCAAGCTGCTGGGACGGATCCACCGGGTCAAGGCCCATCTGCTGCTTAAACGCATCATCTGACCTTGGGCGCCATGCGCCTGCACCTTGCCTGTTGGCAGCCGCACAAAGGCCTCCCGCTTTCGGCAGGCCTTTGTTATATCCGCCGTTTCCCCCGCCTTGACGGCCCTGCCAGCAGCAACTCGGCTTGCATCGGCCCCTCAACAACCCCTATCATCTGGACATATTTACAGTGTTTTCGGGCATCTAATTGATGAAATTGGATAAAATTCCTCTCGATAGCCTCAAGGGTGTCGGCAGCAAGATGCAGGAGAAGCTCGAGCGGCTGGGACTGGCCACGGTACAGGATCTGCTGTTCCACCTCCCCCTGCGCTACGAGGACCGCACCCAGGTGTGGCCCATCGGCGATCTGCCGCCCGGGCTGCACGGCGCTGTCGAGGGCGAAATCCAGGACACTCAGCTGGTGATGGGGCGCCGCCGCATGATGGTCTGTCGCATCAGCGATGGCACCGGCACCCTCACCCTGCGCTTTTTCAACTTCACCGCCGCCCAGAAAAACAGTCTGGCGGCGGGCCGTCTGATCCGCTGCTTTGGCGAGGTGCGCCCCGGCAAATACGGGCTGGAGATGGCCCACCCCGAGTACAAGCTGCTCGGCGAAGAGCAGGCCGGTCAGACCGAAGAGGCGCTCACCCCCGTCTACCCGACTACCGAAGGGCTGCGCCAGCTCACCCTGCGCAACCTCACCGATCAGGCGCTGGCCCAGCTCGACCTCTATGGCGTGGAGGAGCTGCTGCCCGCCGGCCTCTATCCCCACCAGATTGAGCTGGCCGCCGCCCTGAAATTGCTGCATCGCCCGCCCCCCTCGGTAGCGCTGCCGCTGCTGGAAAGCGGCCAGCATCCGGCCCAGCAGCGGCTGGTACTGGAGGAGCTGCTGGCTCACAACCTCTCGGTCTTGAAGGTTCGTGCTCAGGCACAAACCCAGCTGGCTCGCGCCCTCAAACCGGCGCCCGAGCTGGTCGAACAGCTGCTCGGCGCCCTACCGTTCAAGCCCACCGGTGCCCAGAGCCGGGTGGTGGCCGAGATAAGTAAGGATCTGCAACAGAGCCACCCCATGATGCGGCTGGTGCAGGGGGATGTGGGCTCCGGCAAGACGCTGGTCGCGGCGCTGGCGGCCCTGCAGGCCATCGGCAACGGCTGTCAGGTGGGGCTGATGGCGCCGACCGAGCTGCTGGCGGAACAGCACGCCATCAACTTTGCCAAGTGGCTGGAGCCGCTCGGCATTGGAGTCGGCTGGCTGGCGGGCAAACAGAAAGGCAAGGCGCGGGAAGAGTCGCTGGCCGCCATCGCCGATGGCAGCGTCAAGATGGTGGTGGGCACCCACGCCATCTTTCAGGAGCAGGTGGTGTTCCAGCGCCTGGCGCTGGTCATCATCGATGAACAGCACAGATTCGGGGTGCATCAGCGCCTCGCCCTGCGCGAGAAAGGGGAGCGGGAAGGGGTGCATCCCCATCAACTCATCATGACCGCCACCCCCATCCCCCGCACCCTGGCGATGACCGCCTATGCCGACCTCGACACCTCGATCATCGACGAACTGCCGCCGGGCCGCACCCCCATCACCACGGTGGCGCTGCCCGACAGCCGTCGCGGCGATGTGATCGAGCGGGTCAAGCTCGCCTGCACCGAGGGCAAGCAGGCCTACTGGGTCTGCACCCTGATCGAGGAGTCGGAGGTGCTGGAGTGCCAGGCCGCCGAGGATACCGCCGCCGAGCTGCAGAACCTGCTGCCCGGTCTGCATATCGGGCTGGTGCACGGCCGGATGCGGCCGGTGGAGAAACAGCGGGTGATGGAGGAGTTCAAGGCGGGCATACTGCAACTGCTGGTCGCCACCACCGTCATCGAGGTGGGGGTGGATGTGCCCAACGCCAGCCTGATGATCATCGAAAACCCGGAACGGCTCGGGCTGGCGCAGCTGCACCAGCTGCGCGGCCGGGTTGGCCGGGGTGCGGTAGCCTCTCACTGCGTGCTGCTCTATCATGCCCCCTTGTCCAAGACGGCCCAGAGCCGGCTCGGGGTGCTGCGGGAGACCAACGACGGCTTCCTCATCGCCCAGCGCGATCTGGAACTGCGCGGCCCGGGGGAACTGCTCGGCACCCGCCAGACCGGTCTGGCTGATCTCAAGATCGCCGATCTGGTGCGGGATCAGCCGCTTATTCCACAGGTGCAGAAGATGGCGCGCTTCCTCATGGATAGGCACCCGAGTCATGTCGAACCCTTGATTCGCCGTTGGCTCGGTCTGCGAGACCACTACTCAAACGCCTGACAACACATCCCAAAACAGGAGGAAAGCAACCATGAATTCCTGGCTACGCGGCCTGCTCTACACCTTCGCCTTCCTGCTGCTGTTTGTCTGGGTTGCCCTCGGCCTGTTCGACGCCGAGCGAGCCAAAGGCCCCATCGCCAGCTGGATCAGCCAGCAGACCGGTGTGCCGGTCACCATAGGACGGCTGGTATTCAACCCGCTGCACCCCTACACCCTGCTGGCAGAGCAGGTACGCTATGGCGATGCGGTCTCCCTCGACAAGATCTATCTGGAGATCGAGAGCATCGACTGGCTGAGCCGCGACGTGCGCATCGCCCATCTCGATCTCATTCGTCCCGCCATCAAGCTGCCGCTGCCCAACCAGCTGCCGAACCTGCCGGTGCACTCCCTCACCATCAGTGACAGCACCATAGACCGGCTCAGTCTGGAGAGCCCCGAGCTGACCCTGCGCGGCCTCAATGCCACCCTGAGTGACTGGGAGCTGATCGACCCGAAACGGCAACCACAGGCCAACCTGAGCCTCAATATCGGCCAGCTGGAGACTCCGCAGTTCACCTTCGCCCGTCTCAGCCTGCAAGGAAAGCTTGAAGGAGAAGTGCTGCGCACCGACAAGCTGGTGACCAACCTGTTCGACGGTCTGCTGGAGACCGGCATGGTGCTGGACTGGCCCGCTCGAACCCTGCAACTGCACGATCTCAAGGCGCGCGGCATGCGGGTGGAGCTGGGGGATCTGACACAGCAAGGCTTCCCGCAGCGCTTCCCGTTGCAAAGCGTGTCGCTGGATCGCGGTCAGCTGGACGGCGTCAGCCTCAACGACATCAATCAGGAGCTCTCCTTCAACAACTTCAGCGGCCAGCTCACCGCCTTCAACTGGCAGGCGGGCAACCAGCCCACCGGCTATCTGAGCGGCACCTTGGGCGACATGGGTCGTGGCCTGTTCCAGCTGGAGGAGATCAAGGGCAAGCTCGCCTTCTCGCCCCAGCAGATCGACGGCGAACTGCAGGGCAAGGCCTATGAAGGGGAGTTCAATGTCGAGCTCTCCCTCGATAGCCAGCAGCAGAAGCTGACCCTGAAAGACGTGGCGCTGAGCGGCATGGATATCAGCCTGCCACAGGGGTGGTGGCAGGATTGGCAGAGCTGGCGCCCGCAGCAGGTCGATATCCGCAAGCTGGCGTTCGACAGGCTCAAGGTGCTCTCCTTCGACGATACCCTGCCCCTGTCGCTGACCGGCTGGCAGCTCTATCTGAGCGATCTCGCCCTACGCGATAACCAGCCCGGCCCGTTGCTCGGCCGTGCCCGTATCGAGAGCAAGTGGTTCGAGCTGGTGTGGGATGGCCTCAGCGCCCGCAACGGCGAGCTGGATGGGGAACTGACCCCCAGCTCGTGGCAGTTGGGCAAACTCACCAGCTCGCTGCCGGATGAGGGCACCTTCAGCCTGAGTGGCCAGTGGGGCCGCGAACCGGGCCAGAGCAGCCGCCTGCAACTGCAGGCGACCAAGCTGGATCTGGTGCAGTGGGGCAAGATATTCCACTCTCCGGTCTCCTTCGCCGGCAAGGCGGACGTGAGTGCCGACCTGCAAGCCGAACATGGCAAAACGGCGGGCGAGTGGCGCCAGACCCTGCAAGGCAGCTTTGCCCTCGATGCCGACGAGCCGTTCTGGGACAAGGTGAAGATAGACCCGCTGCTGGATGAGTGGTTCAAGGGGGCGACCCCACCCACCCTGACGCCGGATCAGCTGTGGCAGGCGATGCAGGAGGGCGACACCCCCTTCTACCGCATCAAGCTGCAGGGCAAGATCGACAAGGGGCAACTGCAGATCGAGCAGGCTGGCGCCTCCACCATCACCCATCTGCTGGCGCTGCAAGGGGGGATCGATCTGGTCAACGAGCAATGGCAGCTCGATCTGGGGATCCTCAACGGCAACCGCTGCGCCGAGCTGCTCGGCCAGTGGCGCGGGCCGTTGACGGAACCCACACTGGCCTGGAGCTTCCCGCAGAAGCAGGACGCCTGCGGCTGGGAAGTAGGAGTACGCTATCCGCCGCAAGGCAACAGCGCCCCGCTCTGGCGACCGGCTCCCGCACCGAAAGCCCAAAACCAGGCCCAAGTGCAGACCCAAGCCGGGCAGACAAGCGATAGCCAACAAGGGTAAAAACAGACAAGGCCTCATGATGAGGCCTTGTTGTTTGATGGGGAAACGACGCGATTACTGGCCCGGACGGCGAGGCGGCTGCACCACGTAGTGACCGCAGAACTCCGCCGCCAGCTTGCCGCCGCTGAACAGCTGGATCTTGAGGCTGAAGGTGGCAGGCTCCCCCCGTTTGAGCGGCTGCAGCACGGCGGGCATCCCCTCGCGGGCCACTCGCGCCTCCGGCTCCTCATCGACCGGGCCATGATATTTGATGGTGCTCTCGGCCAGCACCGGCTCGCCCACCAGCCCCTCCTCTTTAAGCTGCAGCCAGATCAGCCCCCAGCCCGCCAGCACGCACTGGCTGTAGACACTGCCGGCGAACATGCTGCCATGCACGTTGAAATTGGCCGCCAGATTGGCCTTGAGGTGGAAGGTCTGGCCGTCGTAGTGGCTGATGTGCATCCCCATCTTCTCGCTGATGGGTACCCCGCGCGACCAGCGGGTGGTGAGATCCTGACACCACTCCGGCCGATACTGGATAGTCTGCAACGGGCTCAGGGATTTGATCATCTGGCGATGGGGAATCCGGCCAAAGGAGACGGGGCCGCCCCCCACTTCGAGAAAGCCGCACTTGCGATAGAACTCCACCGCCTCCTGACGGGCGTTCATCACCAGCCGTTTCACCTTCTCGCTGCGGGCCAGCTCCTCGAGATCCTCCACCATTCGGGCGCCCAGCCCTTGGCCGCGATATTCGGGCCGCAGCGCCATAAAGCGGATCTGCGCCTCGTCGCCGCCGATAAAGAGGCGCCCCACCGCAATAGGGGTACCATCGGGTGCCAGCATCAGTCGGTGAATGGCGACCGTGTCGTATTCGTCCCGCTCGGAACCGACGGGCAGATTGAAGGGTTTACGCAGAAGTTCCCAGCGCAACTGGTAGTAGGCATCCAGCTCGGCGACTGTCTGAGGGGTGACTACCCGGTACATAGTTTCATCCTTGAGTTACACTGGTCGGAAACCATCTTGCCGTGCAAATTCATGGACTTCAATCTGCAAGCGTACCAAGCCGATCACTTGTTGCACCTCAGCGTCAAACCCCAGCGCCGCCTCACGGTACAGGAAAATGACCAGCACCGCTGGCTGGAGATAGACGGCGTGGTGCAATCCGCCATGTCGCTCGCCGACCCCGCGACCCTCTGTCTGCCCCATCAGCGGCTCATCGCCTGCCTGCTGCCGGAGCGGGCTGAGCAGATCCTCGAACTGGGGCTGGGTGGCGGCGATCTCACTCGCCATCTCTGCCAACGCTGGCCCGATGCTCGCCACGAGTGCGTCGACCTCGACGACGAGGTGCTGACCGTTTATCAGCAGTTTTTCCAGCATCAGGAGAGCGATGAACGCGCCGCTCCGGCACTCCATCAGGCCGATGCCCTCGCCTTTCTCGAGCAGAGCGAGCAGCAGTACGACCTCATCCTGCTCGATCTCTTCAGTCAGGATGGCAACCCGCTGCTGCTGTTTCAGGAGCGGCTCTACCGGGCGCTGGCTCCCCGCCTCTGCGGCACTCTGGTGATCAACCTGCTGCCGCGCACCGAACTGGAGCTAACCCACGCCCTGACACTGATAGAACAGTGGATTGGCCCCGCCACCCCCTATCCGGTTGCGGGGCTTATCAACGTGATCGTCCACGTCACACCGCGGGACGAAATATCCTCAGACCTGTAGCCAGAAGGTCGTCGGTCCCTCGTTGACCAGCGCCACCTTCATGTCGGCGGCAAAACGGCCGGTTTCGGTCGGGATGCCGCTGGCGGCGGCCTTGGCCACGAAGTAGTCATAGAGGCGCTCGGCCTCGCTCGGGTGAGCACCGCAGGAGAAGCTGGGACGCATCCCTCGCTTGGTATCCGCCGCCAGCGTGAATTGGGAGACAACCAGCAGACTGCCGCCGATCTGGCTGACATTGAGGTTCATCTTGCCCTCCTGATCCGGAAAGATGCGATAACCACTGACCCGATGCAGCAACTTGTCGGCCTTGGCCTCGTCATCCCCCTGCTCTACCCCGAGCAGTACCAGCAATCCCTGACCGATGGCGCCGGTCACCTCCCCCTCGACAGTCACGCTGGCCTCGCTGACCCGCTGAATCAATGCAATCACATCCCTCTCCTTTGAAAACAGAACGACCGCCCCCTCACAGGGGCGGTCGTCGATGCTACCAATAAACCGGTGGCCAAGGCGATGGCTTAGCCAAGCTCCTCACTCGCCGGTTTCTCATATTCACCGAGGCAGGCCGTGGTTTCAGCCCCCAGCAGCACCACCAGCCAGCTGAGATAGACCCAGACAAACAGGATCGGGATGGTGGCCAGCGCGCCGTAGATTGCCTGATAGGAGGGGAAGTTGGTTATGTAGATGGCAAAACCGCGCTTGGCCAGCTCGAACAGGGTCGCCGCTACCAGCGCACCGATAAAGGCGTGGATCAGCCGCACCTTGCAGTTCGGCACCACGGTATAGACCAGCAGGAAGGTGAGCACCGAGAAGAGGAACGGCAAGCCGCGCAACAGCAGATAGCCGATGCCGAACAGGCTCTCGGCGCCAAACAGCCGCAGCGAGAAGATGTAGGAGGAGATGGCGATACTGGCCCCGATAAGCACGGGCCCCAGGGTGAGGATCATCCAGTACATGGCAAAGGCCTGCGCCAGCGGGCGGCCCTGGGTCGAGCGCCAGATGTAGTTGAGGTTCTTGTCGATGGCGGAGATCAGCATCAGCGCCACCACCACCAGCGCCCCAATCCCCACAGCCGTGGTGTTGGTGGCATTGGCGACGAAGCCGTCGATGTACTCCTTGAGCATATCGCCCGCGGTCGGCACGAAGTTGTGGTAGACGAACTGCTCCATCGCCTGTTTGAGGCTCTGGAACACCGGGAAGGCGGACATCATGCCAAAGACCACGGCGATCATCGGCACCAGTGAAAGCAGGGTGACATAGGCCAGATAACCGGCGGTAACCGTCAATCTGTCCTGCTGGAAACGGCCCCAGACAAACTGGGCAAAGTGGCGGCCATCATGGCGCAAGAAGGAGAGGGCGTGGGCCAAACGGCCGCTGACAGGCTGCTGCATCTTGATTCTCGTTAGCGTCATAGTGGCAATATTGTGTCAGAGGAGAGCGCTGTTTGACCACCTTTGCACCCGATTTGCCTCCATATGCCCCAACCTGTCGCCCGGCTGGCGTCTCTGGCTGTCGCCAGAAGCAGAAATAAAAACGGCCCCGCTATGGGGCCGTTTGCAACGCCGGATTACAGCATGTAGTCCGCGGGCAGCTCGATGCGGGCAACGCCGGAGGCCACCGCTGCCAGCGCCACGGCGCGGGCTACGCGCGGCAGCAGACGGGCATCCATCGGCTTGGGAATGACGTAATCCTTGCCGAAGGCGAGCTCGCTCACCCCGGCGGCGGTCAGCACCTCGGCGGGCACCGGCTCCTTGGCCAGCGCACGGATCGCCTCGACCGCAGCAATCTTCATAGCATCGTTGATGCGGCTGGCTCGGGCGTCGAGGGCGCCGCGGAAGATGAAGGGGAAGCAGAGCACGTTGTTGATCTGGTTCGGGTAGTCGGAGCGGCCGGTGCCCATGATGAGGTCGCTGCGTACGGCGTGGGCCAGCACAGGCTTGATCTCCGGGTCCGGGTTGGAGCAGGCGAAGATCACCGGGTTGGGCGCCATCAGGGCGACCGCTTCGGCGGGCAGCACATCGGGGCCGGAGACGCCGACAAATACATCAGCCCCTTCGATGACATCCATCAGGGTGCGCAGCGGAGTCTCGTTGGCGAAGCGCTGCTTGTACTTGTTGAGATCGCTGCGGCCGGTGTGGATAACACCCTGACGATCCAGCATGAAGATGTTGTGTGCTCTGGCGCCACACTTGATCAGCAGATCCATGCAGGCGGTGGCGGCAGCCCCCGCCCCCATGCAGACGATGCGGCTGTCACTGATCTGCTTGCCCTGCACTTCCAGCGCGTTGAGCAGCCCGGCGGCGGTGACGATGGCGGTGCCGTGCTGGTCATCGTGGAACACCGGAATGTCGCAGCGCGCGATCAGCGCCTCTTCAATCTCGAAACACTCCGGCGCCTTGATATCTTCCAGATTGATGCCACCGAAGGTATCGGCGATAGCCGCCACCGTGTCGATAAACTGCTGGCTGGTCTCGTGCTTCACCTCGATGTCGATGGCGTCGATACCGGCGAAGCGCTTGAACAACAGGGCCTTGCCCTCCATCACCGGCTTGGAGGCCAGCGGCCCCAAATTGCCCAGACCCAGAATGGCAGTGCCGTTGGAGATGACGGCCACCAGGTTGCCCTTGCCGGTATAGCGGTAGGCATCGGCCGGGTTGGCGGCGATCTCGCGCACCGGCTCGGCAACACCCGGGCTGTAGGCCAGCGCCAGATCACGGGCGGTTTCGGCAGGCTTGGTCAGGGCGATGGCAATTTTGCCCGGTACGGGCTGGGCGTGGTAATCGAGTGCTTCTTGACGCAGATCGGACATGGGGGACCCCGATGTGGTTGGTGCAAATGAGGTGCCGACAGGGGGCACGCAGAAGGGCGGGGATCATAAAAGAAAGCGGTGGACATGCCCAGCAGATCATGCTGCCATCAGCCAGATCAGACCAGTTATTTCAGCACCTTACCCCACCCACACATACCACTTTAGTTATAGATCCTGCTGCGTGGGGTAAAAATGGCGCAAAAAGGGCGGCAAGTTGGCCTTACCGCCCTTTCTGTCAGAGTTGTAGACCTGACTCAGTTGCCCAGATAGACCGGCAACAGATTTGCCATCGACAGGAAGTGGAACAGCGCGGTCGCCAATCCGAACAGGATCAGCAGCCAGGCCATCAGCTTGCCGCCGGGGGTGACGAAGTGGGGTGTCACTTCGCCCCGCTCGGCCCGCGCCCGGGTGCGCAGCACCAGCAATGCCGGGATGATGCAGGTCCAGATGGTGGCGGCGGCACCGGCATAGCCGATGGCCAGCAGGAAGCCGAACGGGAAGAGCAGGGAGAGCACCAACGGCGGCAGGAAGGTGACCGCCCAGGTCTTGCAGCGACCGGCGCGGCTGTTGTCGAACTTGAACAGATCAGCCAGATAGTCGAACACCCCGAGCCCCACCCCGATAAAGGAGGAGAGAATGGCCGCCATGGAGAAGCCGTTGATGGCGCTGGCCACCTTCTCCGATTCGATCACCCCTGAAAGCGCGGAAAGCAGCACACTCACGTCACCCCCCTTGGCAATCACGGGAGCAAAATCCTGACGGGGCAGGTTGCCGAAGATCCCCAACAGCCAGAGTACGTAGAGCGCCAGCGCGATCAGGGTTCCCCCCAGAATGGCCCATCTGGCCTGCTGCTCGTTCTGGTAGTAGGCACGCAGGGAGGCAACAGAGTGGTGATAACCAAACGAGGTGAGCGCCACCGGCAGCATCGCCATGGCATAGGGGGCGTAGCGACTCTCGCTGCCCGCCAGATCGAGCAGGGTCGGCAGCTTGATACTGCCGAGCAGCCCGGCCACCCCGAGGGCGAAACTGAGGATCATGAAGGCGATCAGTACCACCGAAATACGGTCAACAGCGCGAGTCGAGTGCCACACCACCGCAGAGAAGAGCGCCACGAACAGCACGGACGCGAGCTTGCTGTCGATCCCCAGAATGCCCTGCAGGATGGCACCGGAGGAGGTGATATAGGCGTAGAGCAGAATGCCGCCAACAAAGTAGACCGAGAGGTTGTTGAGGAGATTGAGCTTCTCCCCCAGCAGCTCGCGAGTCACGGTATTGAAGGAGACCCGCATGTCGTGGTGCTGGAAGGATTCCAGCAGCATCCAGCCGGAGAGGGTCATCATCACCATGGTGACGGTCAGCGCCAGCACCGACCAGAGGGTCCAGGCCCCCGCCCCCGAACTCGGCAGACCGAGCATGCCAGCTCCCACGCAGACGCTGGCAATGATGCAGGCGCCCCCCAAAATTGACGGTTTTTTCTTCATAATCCCTTCTTTTTCTGACTGATTATCTATCCGCGGTAAACAAGACCGCGGCATGATGCCAGCCTTTGCCATGAGACGCCTACCACTATCTGCCATAACCGGGCATGGCCGCCGCATAAAAAGTGCCCCGAACGGGGCACTCTATCAGCGGGGATGGTGTGAATAGGGGTTAATCCATCACCGGGATACCTGCCCTCGCCTCAGCCTGACGGGCGATGGCCTCGGTCATCCCCTGAAAAATGAAGAGGTGGAACGGCAACATGGCGAGCCAGTAGGCCAACCCCCAGGCGCCCTGCGGGTGCCAGTGAGCTGTGACCCGGATGCGGGTCAGGCCAGATTCCTCCGGCAGGATGTTGAACTCCAGCCGCCCGACGCCCGGGGCCTTCATGTTGAACAAGAGATCGAGCCTGCGCCCCTCATCCACCCCGAGGATCTGCCAAGAGTCGAGCATGTCACCCTTCACGAAGCGATCCGGATTGGTGCGACCACGAGTGCGGGCCGGGCCGCCGATCAGATGATCCATCCATTCGCGCACCACCCACAGCTGGTTCATGTAGAAGTAGCGCTGCTCACCCCCCAGCTGCTGCAACACCTGCCACACCACCTCGGGCGAGGCGAGGCAGATGGCATCGCCGCTGGCGGTGCGGTCGTAGAAACCATATTCGGGATGGCGCCAGCGCAGGCCGAGCGGCGTCTCCTGCCCCTGCTGCTCGGCACCCAGCTTCTGCTCCAGCGCCAGACTCTCCGCCAGCGCCTCGTCGAAGCTGAGCAGGGTCTGTGGCAGCAGGGCACGCAGCGGGCCGTCATCGGCCGGAATATCGTGCTTGAGACCGCCCACCAGCGCCTTGGCCACCGGCTGCGGCACCGAGGTGACAAACTGCAGCCACCAGGCGGAGAGACGCGGACTCAAAAACGGGATGGGAATGATAGGGCAACGCTTGCCGATATGGGCGGCGAACTTCTGCAACTGCTGTTGATAGCTGAGCAGTTCTGGGCCGACCGCATTGAAGATGCGGCCATCCACCTCGTCGGCTTCCACCAGCCCACCCAGATAGTGCAGCAAGTTGGAAAGCGCAATCGGCGGCGTACGCGAGCGCACCCATTTGGGTGTCACCATCAGCGGCAGGTTGAACACCAGATCCCGCATCACCTCGAACGCCGCCGAGCCGGGCCCGACAATGATGCCGGCACGCAGCTCCACCGTAGGCACACCGGATTCGCGAAACAGCTCGCCACAGTGGCGGCGGGAGTTGAGATGGCGACTGTTGCAATGCTCCGGCTGGATTGCCCCGAGATAGATGATGCGGCGCACCCCGGCGGCGCGGGCGGCGGCAGCAAAGTTCTTCACCCCCTGCTGCTCCAGCCGGTGAAAATCGGCCCCCGCCCCCATGGCATGCACCAGATAGAAAACGGTATCTATGCCCGCCAGCGCAGGCAGCAAAGTGATGGGCTTGAGGCTGTCGGCGAGGCGAAACTCGACTCCCTCAGGCAAGCGGCAGGGACGGCGCGCCCCGGCAATCACCTTGTAGCCCAGGGTTTGCAGGTGGGGCACCAGATAGGAGCCTATATAGCCCGCCGCTCCCATCACCAGACAATTACGCATGAGTGAAGCCCTCAACATCATTGATGCAAGGGGCGCCAGACAGGAATCCACCATAGCCCGCCACGTCCATCACCAGACAATTTCTCATGTAATTCTCCCTATCCTCACCGATGCCGCTTGTCAGCCAGAGTGCGCCGCGTTACCTGAAAATGTTCAACTACAGCGCCACCATCCAGTCTCTTGCCATCCTGCCACGCCACCACCTTGCAACCTAGTACTAACCACCTCCCTGATTAGTCCGATTTGGTGTTAAGCCCTGCTCACTAACCGGTCGATAACTGACCAGATGTATAGCGCCGAGGGCGAATGTATGCGCATCGATCACTACGACCTCCAGGGGGAGGTGCAATACCGGCAACAACAGGCCCAGAGCCGCAAGGTGCGCAACCTCGGGCCAGTGCCACCCGCCGTCAATCCACCGGAGGGCAACAACACGGCAGTGGCCGGCGAACGCAGCAGCACTCTGACCCTCACCAGCGCCCTGACGCTGCAAACCGCGAGGCAATCAGCCGCCAGCCAGCAAGCGGCAACACCTCCCGCCCCGCCCGCAGCGGAAGTCGGCAAAGAGCAGGATGGCATTCCCGACGATGGGCTGGATAACCGCCAGCGGCTGATCAAGCTGATGATTGAGGCGATGCTGGGCCACGAAATCGAGCTGCCCAAGCCGATCAAGCCCACCGAAGAGGGGGGCGAAGGGGTGACCCAAGGAGAAGCAGCAGCTCAGGCCGCCGAGCCGGATCAACTGGTGGAGGTGACAGACACCCTGCTGCAACAGGAGCAGCTCAACGTGGTGGCATCGGCCAGCGTAGCGACTCGGGATGGTCAGACTATTCAGCTCGATCTCGGCTTTGTGCTCGACTGGCGCCAGCTGGAGGTGAGCCAGCGGCGCACCACCCTCAATGCCCTCAAGGATCCGCTGGTGCTCAGCCTGGACGGCAAGATAGCCGGCCTGACCGACGCCCGGGTCAAGTTCGACATCGATCAGGATGGCAAAGAGGACAGCCTGCCGGGCCTGAGTGAAGGCAGCGGCTTCGTGGCGCTGGATCGCAACGGCAACGGCACCATAGATGACGGCGGCGAGCTGTTCGGGGCCCGCTCCGGCAACGGTTTTGGCGAGCTGGCGACCCTGGATGAGGATGGCAACGGGGTGCTGGACGAGCGGGATAGCCAGTTCTCGGCGCTGCAGTTCTGGCAGCCGGAGCAATCCCCCATCGCTCTGGTGGAGCTGGGGATCGGCGCCATCCTGCTCCATCCCCTCGACACCCCCTTCAACCATCTGGGGGAGAGCGGCAATCAGGGGGTGCTGCGCCAGTCCGGTCTCTATGTAACCGAACAGGGCAAGGGCGGCTGGGTGCAGCAGATCGATCTGCGGGTCTGAACCCGGCACCCGCATGGCAAACCCGGTCGCTGACGAAGCCCGTCAGCGACCGGAATCTGACTCAGTTCAGCTCGGTGGGGTCGATATCGAGGCTCCAGCGTACCCGCTTGGTCTCGGGCCACCCCTCCAGCTCCTTCACCGCCCAATCCAGCAGCTGGGCCAGTGGCGCCCGGTTGGGCCCCTGCACCAGCAACTGCATGCGGAACTTGCCCGCCTTGCGCTCCATAAAGCCGCTGATGGGCCCGAGCACCTGAACATGGGGATAACGGGCGCTGCGCAGGGTATCGGCGAGGCGGGCGAGGAACAGCTGCACCTCGTCACGGCCGTTGGCCTCGGCCCGAAACAGTCCCTGATAGCTGAACGGCGGCAACCCCAGCAGGCGGCGCTCTTTCAGCGCCGTGTCGGCGAAGTGGCCGTAGCCATTCTGGGTCAGATCCTGCAGCAGGGCGTGCTCCGGATGGTGGCTCTGCAGCACCACCAGCCCGGGTTTGCTGGCGCGACCGGCGCGACCCGCCACCTGGGTGTAGAGCTGGGCAAGCTTCTCGGCGGCGCGAAAATCGGCGCTGAACAGGGCACCATCCACATCCAGCAGACCCACTAGCGTCACGTCCGGGAAGTGGTGGCCCTTGGCCAGCATCTGGGTGCCGATCAGGATCTTGTACTTGCCCGCCTTGATGTCGCCGAGGTGAGTCTCCAGCTCCCCCTTGCGGCGGGTGTTGTCCCGATCGATGCGCACCACCGGATATTGCGGGAACACCGTGGTGAGCAGCTGTTCCAGCTGTTCGGTGCCCACTCCCGACCCGATCAGCTCGTTGCTGCCACACTCGGGGCAGTGGTGGGGCAAGGGGCGCACGCTGTCGCAATGATGGCAGTGCAGCCGTCGTCCGGCCTGATGCCAGGTGTACCAGGCATCACAACGCTCACAAGCGGCGCTCCAGCCACATTGGTGACAGATCAGAGCCGGGGCATAGCCACGGCGGTTGAGAAACAGCATCACCTGATTGCCCGCCGCCAGATGCTCTGCCATCAGCTGCTCCAGCTGGGGGGAAAGCCCGGCCTGCAACCGCACGTTTTTGATATCGAGGATCACCTGACGGGCGGTCTGGGCGTTACCGGCACGCCGAGTCAGGGTGAGATGGTGATACTTACCGGTGCGGGCGTTGTGCAGCGTCTCCAGCGACGGGGTAGCCGAGCCAAGCAAAATGGGGATACCGGCACGATGAGCCCGCATCACCGCCAGATCCCGCGCGTGGTAGCGAAAACCGTCCTGCTGCTTGAAAGAGCCGTCGTGCTCTTCGTCGATGATGATGATGCCGAGGTTGTGAAACGGGGTGAACACCGCCGAGCGGGTGCCGATCAGGATGGCGGCGCCGCCGTCGCGGCAGGCGAGCCAGGCGTCGAGCCGTTCCCGATCGTTCATGGCGGAGTTCATCGCTACCACCGGCACGTTGAAGCGGCGCCGGAAGCGGTTGATGGTCTGCGGGGTGAGACCGATCTCCGGAACCATCACCAGCGCCTGCTTGTCCGCCTTGAGCAAGGGCTCAAGGATGCTTAAATACACCTCGGTTTTGCCGGAGCCGGTAATGCCATCCAGCAGGAAGGCACCGAACTTGTCGCTCTGGCTGGTAACGGCAGAGACAGCCAGCGCCTGCTCGCCATTGAGGCGCAGCCCCTCCCCCGGTTCAAAACGGGCGGCCCAGTCGCCGTCATGGCTTGGCTCCAGCGAGCGCTTCTCCAGCAGCCCCTTCTTCTCCAGCGCGGTGAGAGCGGCGCTCTGGATCTCCTCCTGCTTGAGGGCGGAGGGGGTCTGCGGTCCTTTGCGCAGCAGGGCGAGCGCTTGCTGCTGCTTGGCCGCCCGCTTGAGCTCGTTAAGGTCGATGGCCATGCCCGCCTCGGTGGCAAACCAGAACTCCAGCTCCCGATAGGCGGCTGGCTCCCCCTTGCGCACCAACACCGGCAGGGCATGGGGCAGCACTTCCCCCAGCGGATGCTGGTAGTAGCTGGCGCTCCAGTTCATCAGCGCCAGAATATCCGGCCCCAGCACCGGAGCCGTGTCCAATACCCGTTTGATGGGCTTGAGCTTGTTGCGGGGCACCTGGCTGTCGGCCGGATGATCCACCACCAGCCCGACCAGGGTCTGGGGACCGAAAGGGATCTCGACCCGGCAACCGGGGGCAGGTAACGGCAGGGGAGAGAGATAGTCGAAGTGACGGCGTAACGGTACCGGGACAGCGACACGAACCAGATCCAGCGTTTGGGAAGAATTCACCAGGGGTTGCCTATTTTTTCTGCGAAGCCACTTGCCTGATCTCAGGCATTTCCTATATTATTCGCAGCCTTTGAAACTGTGTTCAACAATCGTGTGGTGTCCGACAAGAGATCGGATGGCGACACGGCCTATTAATTGAGGTTGTCCATGAAAGCTGGTATCCATCCTGACTACGTAGCCATCACCGCCAAGTGCTCTTGCGGTAACGTCATCAACACTTTCTCTACCATCGGTAAAGATCTGAACCTGGACGTGTGCTCCGAGTGCCACCCGTTCTACACCGGCAAGCAGAAAGAAGTTTCTAGCGGCGGCCGCGTAGACAAGTTCAACAAGCGTTTCGGTGCGATGACCACCAAGAAGTAATTTTACTTCTGAAGAATTCTGAAAAAGGCGCCCAATGGGCGCTTTTTTCATTGTCTTTGTCCCGTCCTGAATATGGTTTATCCCTTTCCCTCAGCCAGACGCACTCTCCCCTACTGGCCAAACCCTTTGGAACGACGCAAATAGACATACCCCTCACCCGGGCTACCCCAGCGCGGGCTCCCTGCGTTGTCATAGGCGCGATCCAGCAATCTGACGCTATCGGGGCCAATCCAGATATGCTGCACCAGCGTCGTGGCACCACCAAAATCGGTAGAGCAATGGCCCACCCGGGTATGACCGGCATATTCGCCGGAGGGAGTGCGTGTCAGCCAGATCTCGCATCCGTGACGCAAGGAGAGCTGCTGCGGGGTCAGACTGTCGAGCAGGGCGGGATCATGCCAGGCACCGGCAAAATCGGTGGCTCGGGGCATGGTCAGCTCTGCCATCAGGATCCGCCCGTCAGGGGCAGGTGAGAAGCGATAGATGCGCTGGCGGAAAGGACGGACGGAGCGCATGCTCAGATACTGCTCGGCATAGACCCAGCGATAGCCCTGATAGCCGGGCCAAATCTCCATCAGGCGCAGCTCGGCACTGGTAAAGCGGCTGTCGTAACTGGCCTGCTCCCGGCTCGTAAAGGCCCCGTTGAACCAGCTGAGTAGCGGCTCCATACCGGGCTTGAGTGGGGTAGCCTGAGGCGCCGATCCTGCCAACACCAGACAGGAACAGAGCAGCCCGAATACGGCCACCAGCAACTTTGCCATCGAATCCTTCCGAATCATCATAGTGGCGGCGATTATATGAGCGAATGTCCCCAATAACAGCCATTACGATCAAATCATTGCCACTCTGGTGCAAAAACCTCATAAGGATGCCAGTCCGCTCACTAAACCCGATATTTTGCCACCGCCTTGTTGAGCAGCTGGGCCTGCTCGTTGAGGCCCTCGCTGGATCTCGCATTTTCCTCCGCCATGATGCTCGACTCCTGGGCGATGTCGCGGATGTTGTTGACGTTGCGGTTCACCTCGTTGGCCACCAGACTCTGCTGTTCGATGGCTGCCGCAATCTGGGTGCTCATATCCATGATGTGGGTAACATCCTGAGTGATCTGCCCCAGCAACTCCCCTGCGGTACTGGCCTGATCCGAGCTGCGGTTGCCCTGCTCGCGGCAGGTTGCCATCACCTCGACGATGCTGCCGGTCTGTTTCTGCAGCGAGCTGATGATGCCGGCAATCTCCTGGGTCGATTTCTGGGTACGGATGGCCAGATTACGCACCTCATCGGCCACCACCGCAAAGCCGCGCCCCTGATCCCCTGCCCTGGCTGCTTCGATGGCTGCGTTGAGGGCCAGCAGGTTGGTCTGCTCGGCAATGCCACGGATCACGTCAAGCACGGAGCCGATGGTCTCGCTCTCTTTTTGCAGCTGGCTCACCTCGCGGGATGAGCTCTCCAGATTGCCCGCGAGCGAGCGGATCTGCTCGACAGTATTCTCGACCGCAGCCCGCCCCTCCATCGCCTTGTTGTTGGTCGCCTGCGCATTGTTGGCCGCCTGCTCGGTGTTGCGGGCGATCTCTTCGATGGTGGAGCCCATCTCGGTGGACGCGGTCGCCACCATGTCGGTCTCTTGCAGCTGGCGCGCCGCCCCTTCACTGGTGCGCTTGACGTTGGCCGAGAGGTGATCCGCCGCTTCGGTAAGGGTGTGCACGCTCTGCTTCACATCGCCAATCAGGTTGCGAAACCCGCCCAGCATCACGTCAAGATTGCCTGCCAGCTGGGCCATTTCATCTGCCCCGCGCAACTCTATCTTCAGACGCAGGTCATTATCCTGACGAATGCGGTTGACGGTGTCATTCACCTGAGTAATGGGACGGTCGATACTGCGCCCCAGCAACACGCTCATGATGCCGATCAGCACCACAATCACCCCGCCACAGACCAGCATCAGGCTGTTGAGGCGAGCGCTCTGCCGCTCAAGCTCAGCGATAATGTGCTGATCGACGGCGGCAAACCCCTGTTCGGTCTGATGCACCAGATCCCGCATCTGGTTACGCAGCCCTTCATCCTCTTTCAGCCCCAGTACCTGCATCCCCTGCACCAGCGCCACAAAGTCCTGCCGGTACTGCTTGCTGGCCTGCTCCAGCTTGCCACGATCCCCCTCCGGCAAGGTGGCAAGGCTATCCTGAAAACTCTTGTGCAAGGTCTCGAAACGCTCCAGATACTGGATATCGGAGCGCAGCATGAAGTCCTTCTCCGCCCGCCTCAGTTGTAGCATGGTGATGAGCAGCCCCTGCTGATCCAGCTGCTTGAGCCCATTCTCCACCTCATGTACCGCCGCCCTCAACTTGCCATAGAGCCCCTCCTCCGGCCCCAGACCAATCTTCTGCTGCTGGGCCACCAGATCGTTGAAGGCTTTGCCATAACCGCTGATCTGCTGATCCAGTCTGGTCAGCTCCCCCTCAACGGCCGCCAGATTGTCATCGGTCACCAGCTCCCGGTTGTGCTGGTGAAAGTCAGACAGCCCCTGATTGAAGCGCTCGACGAAGGTCATATCCTTGCGGATCAGAAAATCCTTCTCGGCCCGCCGCAAGTTGAGCATGGCGATCTCCAGCTGGTCGATATTACGCTGGGCTTCGGTCAGATGACGGTGCACCTGGCTGGAGTAGATAAACAGGCCGCTCAGTACCAGCATGGCAACGGCAACCAGCACGGTATTCAGGATCAACTTATGACGGATAAGCACGATGGACCTCTCGCAAACTGGCAGTGAACTGCATTGAGCTTATGCAGAAAAGCGGCGACAGGTGATCTGTGCAAGGAATATTCATTGAAATGCCACACCCACTCCTTATACTGGTTGCACCTGTTTCCAGCCGTGGATTTGACACTATGGAATACAATACTTCTGAACTGTGCGACATCTATCAGGACATGGTGGATGTGCTTGAACCCATGCTCTGCTCCTTCGGCGGCCGCGCCTCTTTCGGCGGCGTCATCACCACCGTCAAATGCTTCGAATCGAATGGTCTTATCCGTGAACTCGTCAAAGAGAACGGACTGGGACGCGTCTTGCTGATCGATGGCGGTGGCTCCATGCGCCGCGCTCTGATCGACAGCGACATCGCCACCACAGCAGCAGAGAACGATTGGGAAGGGATTGTCTGCTACGGCTGCGTCCGCGAAGTCGATATTCTGGAAGATCTGGATATCGGCATTCAGGCACTGGCAGCCATTCCGGTCGGTGCCGACAGCAAGGATGTAGGGGAGACCGATCTGCCGGTCAACTTCGGTGGCGTGACCTTCCTGCCTGACGACCACCTCTACGCCGATACCACAGGGGTGATCCTCTCCCCCGAGGCACTCGATATCGAGTAAACTACAAACAGCGTGACGACGGGAGCCTTGGCTCCCGTTTTTTATGCCTGCAACTTGCTGAAAAATGACAAAAAAAGAGGGCCAGATAAACTGGCCCTTAACTGGAAGCAATGTGAGCAATGTCGTGCCTTCACAAGAAGTCCATCACGTTGGAACGAATGAAGTCTTTCCCGGAAAACAAGTTAACAATAATCATTCTCATTTAACTAGGCAAGCGCTATTTGCAGAAAGTGCAAAAAAATTGACCACCGCGAAGGGTGGTCAATCTGGTCAGGCTTGCCGGGTGGCCGTTTGCAGGCTGGATAATCCGGCCTCGCCCACCAGCTTGCGGCTGAGGTAGCGCAGCAAGACACCGTAGAGCGGCACGAACAAACCAAGGCTTATCAGCAACTTGAATACGTAATCGACGGTTGCGATCTCGACCCAGTGCTCTGCCATGAAAGGATCTGTGGTGCGCCAGAAGGCCACACTGAAGAAAGCGATGGTATCGACCAGATTACCGAACAGGGTGGAGGCAGCAGGTGCAATCCACCACTGCTTGAGCAGACGCAGCCGGTTGAACACCACCACATCCATGAACTGCCCTACCAGATAGGCCATAAAGCTGGCCAGCGCGATACGCGCCACGAACAGGTTGAATTCGGCCAGATGACCAACGCCTTGGAAACTCCCTTCGAAGAAGAGCACAGAGAGCGCATAGGAAACCGCCAGTGCTGGCAGCATCACGGTCTGGATAATCTTGCGTGCCAGACCGGCACCGAAGATCCGCACTGTCAGGTCGGTCGCCAGGAAGATAAACGGGAAGCTGAACGCACCCCAGGTGGTATGGAAGCCAAACACGGTGATCGGCAGCTGCACCAGATAGTTGCTGCTGGCAATGATCAGAATGTGGAACAACGACAGGCGAACTAGCGCCGTTTGGTACTGCGCAGGGGTCAGATTCATCTTGTGACCTTTTTGGTTAATGGGGTTAGGGAACCCATATCGCCACCATTGGCGATAATCGAGGGGCGAGATTATACGCCCCCAAACCGATAGTTCAATCTTTATGCGATTGGGCTCATCCAGGTTGGCCTGCGGCAGAGCAGGCCTTGCAGGCGATAGTCACACCTTGTGCTGTCTGGCGAGCCAGAGCAGCGCCTCCCGATCCGCCGGGCGCACAGCCTCCAGCCAGCAGCCGCTGTAGTGTTCGTACTCCAGCCGAAACTGGCTCCCTTCAAACTCCAGCAACCAGCTATGGCGATCGGCCCCCGCATCCTGCTCGAGCGGCTGCAGCTCCCACTCTCGCAGCAAGACCTGCGCCAACAGCGGAAACGTGTCCCAGTCGAGTGCCGGACAATCCAGCGTCACCACGCCAGCTTCGCTATCTACCTGTTTGATTTGCCAACTCATTCCCTGTCTCTCAGCTACTGCAGGAGAGCTCACCACCGCAATACCATGCCGGAGTCGGGGTGGCGAGATCCTCATATTCGGGTTGTTCATCATAGGGGTGCTGCAAGGCGGCGAACAGCCGCTCGAACGGCTGCATATCCCCTGCGTCGGCGGCGTCGATCACCTGCTGGGCCAGCGCATTGCGCAGCACATACTTGGGGTTGATGGCATCCATCTGCGCCTTACGCACGGCATCCTCGCTGCCTTCGCGCATCAGCCGCGCCCGATAGCGCTCCAGCCACGCCTGCCAACCCAGTGGTTCAGGCAACAGGGCCAGCAGAGATGCAGGCCACGCCCCCTCTTGCGTCACCTCACCGAGACGGCGAAGGAACAGGTGGTAATCCACCTTGTGGGCCGCCAGCAACCGGAACAGCTCGCGGAACAGCGCCGGGTCATCCTCCTCCCACACCGCCAGCCCGAGTTTGGCCCGCATCAACTCGGAGTAGTGCAACATCAGCTGTTGCTCGTACTGGGCCAACGCCGCAGTCAGTGCATCACCGTCTACATGGCCAGCCAGCGCCTGCGCCAGTTTTTGCAGATTCCAGTAACCGACCGCGGGCTGCTGATCCAGCGCGTAGCGGCCCGCCGGGTCCGAGTGGTTGCAGACAAAATCGGGCACGTAGGCATCGATAAAGCCGTAGGGGCCGTAATCCAGCGTCAGGCCGAGCAGCGACATGTTGTCGGTATTCATCACCCCGTGACAGAAGCCCGCCGCCTGCCATTTGGCAATCAACCGAGCGGTGCGGCGCACCACTTCGGCAAACAGTTCGGCGCCACTCTCCAGCTCGGGGAAGTGGTAGCGCAGCAGATAGTCGATGAGTGGCGGAATCTTCTCCCCCTGCCCGCTCCAGGCGAAATACTCGATATGGCCGAAGCGCAGATGGCTGGGGGTGGTGCGCAGCACGGTCGCCCCGGTCTCAACCCGCTCGCGATAAACGGGCTCCTGACTCCCCACCAATACCAGCGCCCGCGTGGTCGGGATGCCGAGGGCATGGAGCGCCTCGGAGGCGAGATATTCGCGAATGCTCGAGCGCAGCACGGCGCGGCCGTCACCAAAACGGGAGAACGGAGTTTTACCCGCCCCCTTCAGGTGGAGATCCCAGCGCTGGCCATCCGGCGCCAGCTGCTCACCCAGCAGCAGCGCGCGACCATCTCCAAGCCGGGGGCTATAACCCCCGAACTGATGGCCGGCATAGACCTGCGCTACCGGCTGCATACCGGGCAGCACCTTTCCCTCGCCACAACAGGCGATCCAGTCAGCCTCGCTGACGCCTCCCAGCCCCAACTCATCCAGCAAAGCCCGGTTGAGATGAAGCAACCGGGGCTGCTGCAACGGCTGGGGGGCCACGGGTTCACAGGCCCAGGGCAACTCGGTCGCAAAAGTGTTGATCAACTTCATGGTTGTGCCATTCGTCCCTGCGTATGCTCGTGTCACTCTTTATACTGCCGTCAGCCATGCTTGCGCTAACTGGCGACCATCATTTTTCAATTCAAGGAGAAGAAGATGCAAAAATGGGTATATGCCCTACCATTGCTGGCACTGGCGTGGGGTCATCAGGCCAAGGCTGCAGATATCGAGGCAGGCAAGGCCAAGGCGGCGGTCTGTGCCGCCTGTCACGGGGTGGAAGGCAAGGCAATGATCCCCAACTATCCCCATCTGGCGGGTCAGAATGCCGCCTATCTGGTGAAACAGTTGAAAGCGTTCAAGGATGGCACTCGCAAAGAGCCCTTGATGGACCCCTTCATGGCGCCGCTGACCGATGCGGATATCGACAATCTGGCCGCCTTCTACGCCAGCCTGAAATAACCTCGCGTCTGACTCAAGTTCTTCCGAGCCGCGCTTACCGTGGTCGATTAGGCTGCCTAATCGACCCTACCGCCGGCAGTAGTCGATGATCAGATCCATAAAGGCTTCGCCGAAGCGCTCCAACTTGCGGTGACCGACGCCGTTGATGGCCAGCATCTCGTCTTCGGTCATCGGCATCAGCTGAGCCATCTCCACCAGGGTCGCATCGTTGAACACCACGTAGGGCGGCACCTCTTCGTCCTCGGCAATCTGCTTGCGCAGGCCGCGCAACTCCTTGAACAGCCGTTTGTCGTAGTTGGCGTTGTCGAGCAGGCCATTGCGCTTCTCCTTGCGGCTGGAGATAGGCTGCAAGCGGGGCACCGCCAGCTCCAGCTTCACCTTGCCACGCAGTACCGGACGGGCCGCTTCGGTCAGCTGCAGCACCAGATTGCGAGTAATGTTCTGGGTCAGCAGCCCCTTGTGGATCAGCTGGCGGATCACGCTCATCCAGTATTCGTGGCTCTGATCCTTGCCGATGCCATAGGTCGACAGCTTGTCGTGGCCGTGATCCTTGATGCGCTGGTTGAGGGAACCACGCAGCACCTCCACCACATAGCCCACCCCGAAATTCTGCCCCACCCGCCAGACGCAGGAGAGCGCCTTCTGGGCATCTTCAGTGCCGTCATAGCTCTTGGGCGGATCGAGACAGATATCGCAGTTGCCGCACGGCTTGTCGTTGTACTCGCCAAAGTAGTTGAGCAGCACCTGACGGCGGCAGGTCTGCGCCTCGGCAAACGCGGCCATCACATTGAGCTTGTACTGCTCCACCTGCAGCTGCTGCGGGTTCTCGATGTTGTCGAGCAGGCGGCGTACCCGGCCGATATCGGCGGGATCGTAGAGCAGCAGCGCCTCGGCGGGGGTGCCATCGCGACCGGCGCGGCCGGTCTCCTGATAGTAGGATTCGATGTTCTTCGGAATGTCGTAGTGCACCACGAAGCGCACGTTGGGCTTGTCGATGCCCATACCGAACGCCACCGTTGCCACCACTATCTCGATATCATCCTTGAGGAAGGCATCCTGGGTCTGCTGACGCTGCTCGAGCGGCAGCCCCGCATGATAGGGCGCGGCCTTGCAGCCGTGGCGGGATAGCCGCTCGGCCACCTCCTCCACCCGGTTGCGACTGGAGCAGTAGACGATGCCGCAGTTGCCCTTCTGGCTCTGCACGTAGCGCAGCAGCTGCTCGGCCGCCTTGAACTTCTCCACCAGGCTGTAGCGGATATTGGGACGATCGAAGCTGGCGGTGTGAATAAAGGGATCATTGAGTTCCAACCGGTGCAGCATGTCGCTGCGGGTTGCCTCGTCGGCGGTGGCGGTCAGAGCCACCACCGGCACCTGCGGGAACCACTGTTTTAGTCGCCCCAGTGCCGCATACTCAGGCCGGAAATCGTGGCCCCACTGGGAGACACAGTGCGCCTCGTCGATGGCGAACAGCCCGAGCGGCAGCTCGGCCAGCCGATCCATAAACTCGTGCTGCAGCAAGCGCTCGGGGGAGACATAGACCAACTTGATCTCGCCGCGGCGCATGGCGGCGAAGTTCTGGATCATCTCCTCCCGACTGAGGGCCGAGTTGATGTAGACCGCCGCTACGCCGTTGGCGCGCAGGCTGTCGACCTGATCCTTCATCAGCGAAATAAGGGGAGAGACCACCACACCGAGCCCGGGCCGCAGCAGTGCCGGGATCTGGTAGCAGAGCGACTTGCCGCCACCGGTGGGCTTGAGCACCAGCGCATCGCGCCCCGCGACGATCTGCTCGATGATCTCGAGCTGACCCGGCCGAAACTGCTGATAGCCGAAGACTGCCTGCAGCAGGGCAAGCGGACTCTCTGGCTGAGGATCTGGCAGGGTTTCGGCAATCGCGGTCATGGGCTCTCCTTTGGGGTCGCCATTCTAAAGCAGCCGCCGCCCACAATAAACCTGCCATTGCGACTGTTAAGGAACTGTTGCAGACTGGCTGGAGTTTTTACTCGGCTTTGATGACAAGGATCGGGATCAGAGAATGAAACAGATGCTCAAGAAGATGGCGCTCAGTGGCATTGCCAACCTGTTTGCCGAGAAGATGCCGTTCAACAAGCTGATCGGCATGCAGGTGACCCACTACGACTTCGACAAGGTGGAGCTGCGCATCAAGATGGATGAGAAGCTGATCGGCAACCCTTTCCACAACATCCTGCATGGCGGCGTCACCGCCACGCTGCTGGATGTAGCGGGCGGCATGATAGTCGCGGCCTCCTGCATCGACGAGCTGGAGGAGTTCTCCCCCAGCTATATCAAGGAGCGCTTCGCCCGCCTCGGTACCATAGATCTGCGGGTGGATTACCTGCGCCCGGGACGCGGCAACGAGTTTATCGCCACCGCCCACATCATCCGGGCTGGCAGCAAGGTGGCCGTCGCCCGGATGGAGCTGCACAACGAAGAGGGCACCCACATCGCCTTCGGCACTGGTACCTATCTGGTGGGTTGAACCAAGTTAGTGCATAAAAACCACGCGGCTAATCCACTTTTAATCATTAGATTCCTTACCCCCTCAGGCCGAACAAGGTCCATACTGATAGTCGGGATTGTGTGCAGAGGGAGGATTGCAGGCGATGAGTGCGAAACTGGCCATCAAACCATCCAGAGCCTTGTTGACACAGCTCGAGTCCATGCTCGACGAGGTGCAGACACCCGAGTGTCGCCACTGGTTGGAACAGGAGCTTGAGGGGTATTCTCTCTCCTCACCCCTGCCTTGGTATCGCATCGTTCCCTGTCGGCAACGCGGTCACTTTCTGGATCTGAAAACGGGAAAATATTTGACCTGTCACATCAACAGTCAAACGCTATGCCAACGCGATCTGGCCCAAATTCAGTTCATTTATGCCCGTGAACCCGCCGCCCACTATTTGCTGCAACGCAATTCCGGTATTGAACCCTGGCCAGAACAGCTGCTGGAAGATTATCAGGAGCAGTTGATCCCCGGCCATTTATGCCTGCAAGCTTGGCATGAGCCCGTGATTTCATTACGTGCACAACTGATGGAGGGAATAGAACATTTCATTAGTGAGTACCCCAAGCACGCGGCCTTGCTGCCTCAACACAGTTTCAAGGCTTTGCGGCATCAGCACTGGCATATCTGAGTAAGCGCCTGGCGCGCAAGGAGGGCACCATAGACAAGACCCATAGCGAGATTGCCACAATCTAGAGTGCCGGAGTCAGGATCAGACTCCACCGATGGGCCACCGAGCGGTGGCCCTTTTAATGCACACGGCTACTGCTTTATTGCCAAGCAGATAGCCAAAATGTGGCGCCCCACACCTCATGAATCCCGCAAACCTACTTGTCACGTTCTACAGCACATCACTCCAGACCCCATCGGACTCGATCAACCTAACAAGAGCTTGCGCACTGAATCCGTCGGCATACAGAGTCTCTACCTCATTCCCAGCCTCAGCCTCATCCATCTCTTCAAACTCCCGCAGATAATGCGGTTCATCGCGCAAAGCGATCTCCATGATCTCGCGGGAGACGACGTGGAACCCATCGACAACCTCACCATCAAATTCAATCGACGTATCCACAACCCAGGCATGCAGGGCTGGCAGAGGATTAACATCACTCAGCAATAGAGCTGACCGCAACCCTTGGTCATTTTGCAGTGCTTGAAGCACAACCGGTTGCTTGCGCTTTAACTGCCTCGCCGCCTTGCGCAGGGTATTGGTTCGATGCAGCCAGACTTCATGGCGAGTTGAACGAATGAAGCCAGACTTGACCTCCAGCAGCAACGCAACCCCATCCAAGTGACAGATCAGGTCCACTTCGCCAGCATCGCGCTCATCACTCAGTGGCGGTTGGTAGCCCACCACGACGTGGAATCCCCTCTGCCTTAGCGCTTCGGCAAGGGTATGTTCAATACGCTCCGTTTCGCTGCGCAAAGCTGGCCTGCGTTGTTCAACACGACGCAGGTTATTCACCGCAGCGGTCAGATTGTTCTGTTGACCGGCAACCCAGGGGAACTGAAAACTGTAGCGGCCAATCTTGTAGAACGGCCGCTCGTACAGTCGTGGTGACGGTATGCTTGGCGCTTGCCTTATCTGCGCGGATAGAGCCTGCAGATCACTGGTCCAGAACTTCAGGATGGCTTCGGCCGCCTCGGGGTCGCCCTTGGGATGCTCAGGGCTGACGGTCCAACCACAAATACGACGGATCTTATCTTTCGGTTCCGACCAGGTGATGGGAAAGCGGTTCTCACCATGCACAAGTCCTTCAAAAGCCAATTGACCCAGAGCCTTCACTGCTACACCTGAGTCATCCATATAGCGCAGAAAAGGCTGGAGAAATGCCTGCTCGAAGAACACGGTTGTCAGCTCACTGGCTAATATCGCGTGGTGCAGGGCTACCTCAGCTCCATCGTTCAGTCTGACCCGCTCACCCAACCCGAAAATGGTCTGCAGGTAGAGCTGACTGCGAATGGCTTTTATGTAAGCAAGCTGATTCGCTTCGTGGTTTTCCGGCCTCCCTATGATTGCGCCAGCCATATCGGACGCTGCGAATTGCTCAATCGCGCGGTACATCCAGTAGTACCAAAGCAACCTGCTTTTTCTCTCAGTACGCTGCCAGCGCTGTGAGCCCAAATCAGTTTTATTGAAGATGACCGGTTGTCCCGGCTTGAGCTGGTAACCGCAATCGCTGTCAAAACAGAACCAATTGATGGAATTCTCGTAATCGATTCGCTCGCGCATAGCGGCAATAAGCAGGGCAACCGATTCGAGGTAGGCAACACACTCTCGCCCCACACCTGACTGTGGAAAAAGGAGTGGCGACAAATGACGCTTGAGAGATCGGCCGAGAACCTCCTCTGTCAGTTGAAAATCACGCTCGGAACAATTCAACAGTTTGCGCGCGATAATCCGATCATAGACATCCCAATCTTCCGCCCTGCTGTCTCTATCCTTAGCGGCACCAAGTTGCCCATAAGCTGTCACGCTCAAATAGGAAAGTAGCTCTAATAGCGTAAGCGACTTCAGGTGGGACTCAGCCAGTGCGATGGCTTTATCGAATGGTTCGAGTTGCTCAAGCAAGCGATCACAGACGCCGAAAAATACGCACCAATCCTTGCTGACGAGATTGTCCCGAAGATGCTGCCAGAGCGGTGAATCGCTGCGTGTAAACAGCTTCGAGTAACGAATCGCCCAACGCAATACATCTGGATGACGAGCGGACAGATGATCCAGCAGCGCAGTGCTAATAGCATCCTCAAAATGCAAAATACGTCCCAGTGCCAAGCTTGCCAGTTGAGCACTTTCAAGATTGACTGGCTCCCACCAAAAGGATGCGGCAGCCAGTCCGGCAGCACGATTGCGAGTTGTGTATTTGCCGCTCGGACGTTGATCCAGAAAGTCGTGAAGGCACTCATCAAGTGCGGCGAATGGGGCAAGCTGCTGTGCATATCCAGCAAAACGAGTCTGGTAAAACTCCTGGCATTGCCGTTCCTGGCCTTGCATATCTGGTCATCCTTTTCCTGCCGTCGAACCTTGATATTCAAAGAGATTGAAATCAGCCGCTCATTTGAGGCCCGCAACGAGTCGGACAATCTGTATGGAAGGAAATAGTTAACACGTATCCAAGAAGGGGGAAACAACGGATTAGGAGTCAATAGGTATCGATTGCAGATGTGGTAAACAGGACAGAAAATCAAAATGCCCCACAGAACTGGAGGGCCGGAAATGCACAAGGGCCTAGCCGAAGCTAAGCCCTTATTGAATTTGGTCGGTGTGAGAGGATTCGAACCTCCGACCCCTTCGTCCCGAACGAAGTGCGCTACCAAGCTGCGCTACACACCGATGTCTGCGGGACGGGAATTTACCGAAAGCCCAGACCCGACACAAGCCTTTTTTGCATTTAACAGGAAAAAAAACGCCGTTCGCTCAACTATTCAGCACTCTTTTCACCCGTTTACCGGACTGCAGCCAGCTGGTGACATTCCGGCAACCGGCCGTCAGGCCAGGCGCAGGGATGCTGGCCCCAGCAGACGGCGCTGCCAGTCAGCCACAGTGCCATGCTCCAGCCAGTCGGCTGCATGCTGGCGCCAGTTGGGCGAGAGAGCCGGATTCTCCAGCAGCATCAGCAGATCCGCTTCATTGCGCACCTGATTGAACAGGATATCCGCCGTGCGCTTCACCGTCAGTTCGGGATAGGGTCTGTCTACCAGCTCCATGGCCGTATCAGGCGCGATCATCCCCTCCTCCAGCACCCGCAGCAGCCAGCCACAACGGCCATTCAGCTGCATCACCTGGGACATCTGGCCATAGCCAAAGCGCTGGTTGAGCTTGAAGCAGGGGGATCTCGGCTGGCTGATCTGGATCAGCGCCTCGCCGAGTCGATAGACATCGCCAATGCAGGCTTGCACCTCGGTCAGCCCGATACCGGAGAGGTTCTCGCCAAAGGCGGCAGGTTGCCAGGGTGTACGTGGCGCAGGCAAGCCCAGCGCGGTTTGCCAGGTCTGCCACCAGAGATAGTGATCGGCAGGATAGTAGTGGAGCGCCCGATCTGGGCCACCGTGGTGGCGCAGGTCACACTGCTCATCCCCTTCCAGACCGGCAAAGGTACAGCGAACTGGTGCAGAGATCGGTTGCTTGTGAATGGCGCTGGTGAGGCTGGGCACCAGCTCGGTGCCACGACCGCTAAAAAGGGAGATCCGCATACTCATCCTCCAGGTTGACGAGAGTAGGCGGACCTTATCATGGCGTCAGACGACGGCCTGCATCTGGGTGGTCATGGCGATCTCGGCACGACGGCGCTTCTCCGCCTTGGCCATCAGATACCAGCTGCCGAAGGTAAAGAGCGATACCGACAACAGGATCAGGCTGGCCACCGCGTTGATCTCGGGTTTCACCCCTAGCCGCACCGCCGAGAAGACCTCCATCGGCAAGGTGGTCGAGCCCGGGCCGGAGACGAAACTCGCCAGCACCAGATCATCCAGCGACAGGGCGAACGACATCATGCCGCCTGCCGCCAGCGAGGGGGCGATCATCGGGATAGTGATCAGGAAGAACACCTTCCACGGCTTGGCGCCAAGATCCATCGCCGCCTCCTCAATGGAGAGATCCAGTTCCCGCAAGCGCGCCGACACCACGATCGCCACGTAGGCGGTACAGAAGGTGGTGTGGGCGATCCAGATGGTCAGCATGCCCCGCTCGGCGGGCCAGCCCACCAGCTGGGCCATCGCCACGAACAGCAGCAACAGCGACAGACCGGTGATCACCTCGGGCATCACCAGCGGCGCCGTCACCATGCCGCCGAACAGGGTGCGCCCACGGAAGTGGGGAATTCGGGTCAGCACGAAGGCTGCCACCGTCCCCAGCGCCACCGCGGCGATCGCGGTGTAGAAGGCGATCTCCAGCGAGCGGAACACAGACCCGATCAGCTGCTTGTTATCGAGCAGGCCGAAGTACCACTTGAGCGACCACCCGCCCCACACCGTCACCAGCTTGGAGGCGTTGAAGGAGTAGATCACCATGATGATCATGGGCAGGTAGATAAACAGCAGCCCCAGCCAGAGCATCAGTTTGGCAAAACCGAAACGTCTCATCATGCCTTGCCCTCCAGCTCTTTGGCCTGGTTACGGTTGAAGAGGATGATCGGAATGATCAGCACCGCCAGCATCACCACCGCCAGCGCAGAGGCGACCGGCCAGTCGCGGTTGTTGAAGAACTCCTGCCACAGCACCTTGCCGATCATCAGGGTCTCCGGGCCGCCCAGCATTTCCGGAATAACGAACTCCCCCACCACCGGAATGAACACCAGCATGCAGCCGGCGATAATGCCGTTCTTGGAGAGCGGCACAGTGATCTGCCAGAAACGAGTCAGGTTGCGGGCCCCCAGGTCGGAAGCAGCCTCCAGCAGGCTCTGGTCATGTTTGACCAGATTGGCGTAGAGCGGCAGCACCATGAAGGGCAGGTAGGAGTAAACAATGCCGATATAGACCGCCAGGTTGGTATTGAGGATCTGCAGCGGTTCGTCAATCACCCCGATCCCCAGCAAGACGCTGTTGAGCAGGCCGTTGTTACTGAGAATCCCCATCCACGCATAGACCCGGATCAGAATGGCGGTCCAGGTCGGCATCATGATCAGCAGCAGCAGAACGGTCTGGGTCTCCTTGTTGGCCCGGGCGATGGAGTAGGCCATCGGATAGCCAATCAGCAGGCAGAGCAAAGTGCTGACGAAGGCCATCTTGAGGGAGCCCAGATAGGCCGCGATATAGAGCTCATCCTCCTGCAGCAGCAGGTAGTTGCCCATATTGAGCAGGATGGTGAGCTGATTGTCAGCCCAGCTCACCACATCGGTGTAGGGCGGGATCGCCACATCCGCTTCCGCAAAACTGATCTTCACCACGATGACGAAGGGCAGCAGGAAGAAGAGGAACAGCCAGAAGAAGGGGATGCCGATCACCAGTCGGCGCCCCCCGACCCGCTTCAGTCGTTGCAAGAACTTCATGATTGCAGCACCACGCCGCTGTCATCTTCCCAGTAGAGGAACACCTGGTCATCCCAGGTTGGCCGCTTGCCGTGGCGTTCGGCATTGGCGATGAAAGCCTGAACGATTTTGCCCGAGGGCAGCTGGATGTGATAAACCGAGTGACCGCCCAGATAAGCGATGTCATAGACCTCACCCTTGGTCCAGTTGAAGTCCGGGTGCTCGATCTCCTCCGGCTTTTGCAGACTCATCAGCAGTTTTTCCGGCCGCAGGGCGTAGGTCACCTTCTTGTTTTCGGCGCGGGAGCTGATGCCGTGGCCCACATAAATGGGCTGCTCCAGATCGGCGCAGGCGATGGTGGCGTGGTCCTGCTCATCCTCCACCAGCAGGCCGTCAAACAGGTTGACGTTGCCGATGAACTCGCACACCAGCCGACTGGCCGGAGTCTCGTAGATATCCATCGGACTGCCGATCTGCTCTATGCAGCCGAGGTGCATGATGGCGATCCGCTCCGCCATGGTCATCGCCTCTTCCTGATCGTGGGTCACCATGACACAGGTCACCCCGACCCGCTCAATGATCTCTACCAGCTCCAGCTGCATCTTGGAACGCAGCTTCTTGTCGAGCGCCCCCATGGGTTCATCCAGCAGCAGCAACTTGGGACGCTTGGCCAGGGAACGAGCCAACGCCACCCGCTGACGCTGGCCACCGGAGAGCTGATGCGGTTTGCGGCGGGCATACTGGGTCATCTGCACCAGCTTGAGCATCTCCTCCACCCGGGCATCGATCTCGGCCTTGGGCAGGCCATCCTGCTTGAGGCCAAAGGCGATGTTCTGGGCCACCGTCATATGGGGGAACAGGGCGTAGGACTGGAACATCATGTTGATGGGGCGTTCATAGGGGGGCATGTCGGTGATGTCGACCCCGTCGAGGAACAGTCGCCCCTCGGTCGGGCGTTCGAAACCGGCCAGCATCCGCAGCAGGGTCGATTTGCCGGAACCGGACCCGCCGAGCAGGGCGAAAATCTCCCCCTTGTGAATATTGAGAGATACGTTATCGACCGCCAGCGTTTCGTCGAACTGCTTGCTTACCCGATCAATTTTCACCAGCACTTCTTTGCGCTGCTGACTGCCCTCGAGGGCTTTCTTGTAGGCACTGGAGGCTATCGCCATTACCAAACTCCCCAACGTGATACCGGCCTTGCGGCCGATCCATAAAAGCGATTTGGCGCCCCCGAACGGGCACCAAGGTTAGGTACCGGACTTGATCTTGGTCCAACTCCGGGTGATTAGACGCTGTACCGAGCGGGGATGTGCTTCCTGCACATAGAGTCGCTCCAGCACGGCCTGAGGGGGATAAACCTCCTCATTGTTGCGCACCGCCTCATCCATAAACTCGCCCGCCCTTGAGTTGGGATTCGCGTAGCCCACATAGTCGCTGACCTTGGCGATCACTTCGGGCTGCAGGACGTAGTTGATGAGGGCGTGCGCCTCTTTGACATTGGTGGCATCGGACGGGATCGCCATCATGTCGAACCAGAGATTGCCCCCCTCTTTCGGAATGCTGTAGGCAATTTTCACCCCCTTGCCAGCTTCATCGGCGCGGGCAGCGGCTTGCAGGATGTCGCCGGAAAAACCGGCCGCCACGCAGATGTCGCCATTGGCGAGATCGCCGATGTATTTGGAGGAGTGGAAGTAGGCCACATAGGGCCGCACCTTGAGTAGCAGCGCCTCGGCTTTCTTGATATCCCCCGTCGCATGACTGTTGGGATCGAGCCCGAGGTAGTTGAGGGCTGCAGGGATCATCTCATCGGCAGAGTCGAGGAAGGCGACGCCGCAGCGAGAGAGTTTCGCCATGTTTTCCGGTTCGAAGATGGTGGCCCAGGAGTCAATCTTGTCGACTCCCAGCACCGCCTTGATTTTGTCGACGTTGTAGCCGATGCCGTTGGTCCCCCACAGATAGGGCACCGCGAACTGATGACCCGGATCCACCTTGTCGAGCTGCTTGAGCAGCACGGGATCCAGGTTGGCCAGATTGGGCAGCAGGGATTTATCCAGTTTCTGGAAGGCTCCCGCCTTGATCTGCTTGGCCAGGAAATTATTGGAGGGCACCACCAGATCGTAACCGGTCCGCCCCGTCAGCAACTTGCCTTCCAGGGTCTCGTTGGAGTCAAACACGTCATAGACGGTCTTGATCCCGGTCGCCTGCTGGAAATCGCTGAGGGTGGTCTCACCGATATAGTCAGACCAGTTGTAGAAGTGCAGCACAGGGGCAGCCTGGGCCACATTCGCCAATCCCATGGTCAGCGCTATGGTTAGCAATCTGGTTGTATTCACGGTGTCAGTTCTCCTGTTTCAGTGGTTGACCGTCTGCGCATCCATTCGCGCGGCCCATCCGGATGGATGGCATCACTACCCTCCCGGCCGAACTGCGGACCGGGAGGGGCATTCGTTACTTACTTGCCGGACTTGATCTTGGTCCAGCTGCGGGTCATCAGACGCTGCACCTTGGCCGGCAGATCCGGGAAGGTGTAGATCTTCTGCAGGGTCGCCGCATCGGGGTAGATACCCGGATCGGTGCGGATCGCCTCATCCACCAGCGGGGTCGCCGCCTTGTTGCCGTTCGGGAACTGCACCACGTTGGTGATATTGGCGATCACCTCCGGCTTCATCAGGTAGTTGATGAAGGTGTGGGCCGCCTCGACGTTCTTGGCATCCGCCGGAATGGCGATCATGTCAAAGAAGCTGCCTGCCCCCTCTTTCGGAATGGTGTAGGTGAGCGCGATGCCATTCTTGGCCTCGGCTGCCCGCGCCTTGGACTGCTGCAAGTCACCGGAGTAACCGACTGCGACGCAGAGGTTGCCGTTGGCCAGATCCGAGATGTACTTGGAGGAGTGGAAATAGGCGGTATAGGGACGGATGGAGAGGAACAGCTCCTCAGCCTTCTTCAGCTCGGCCGGTTTCTGGCTATCCGGTTTGAAGCCCAGATATTGCAGGGCAGCCGGCAGCATTTCGGTCGGGGAATCGAGGAAGGAGACGCCACACTCTTTCAACTTGGCCATGTTCTCCGGCTTGAACACCAGATCCCAGGAGTTGACCGGGGCATCGGCCCCCAGCACGGCTTTCACCTTCTCGGCGTTGTAGGCATATCCGATGGTGCCCCACAGATAGGGGATGGAGTACTGGTTGCCCGGATCGCTCGGCTCGAGCGCCTTGAGCAGGTCGACATCCATGTTTTGCCAGTTGGAGAGCTTGGACTTGTCCAGTTTCTGGAACACGCCCGCCTTAATCTGCTTGGCCAGGAAGGGGTTGGATGGCACCACGATGTCGTAGCCCGAGCTACCCGCCAGCAACTTGGCTTCCAGTACCTCGTTACTGTCGAACACGTCATAGACCACCTTGATCCCCGTCTCCTTCTGGAAGTTATCCAGGGTATCCGGCGCTATGTAGTCGCTCCAGTTGTAGACGTGCAGCACCTTCTCTTCAGCCATTGCTCCGGCACTTGCCATGACCAGAGCCACAGAGGCAGCGATCACTCCTGTTTTGAAAGACATCATCCTTGTCTCCTAAGCAAATTGTATGCGCATGCCAACCTGCCCGACCCACCTCAACCCTTCAGCTTTGCGGCTGTCAGATCCAGACTGCGCCTGGCCAGATCGACCAATTCATCAACCTGTTCCTCGGTGATGACCAAGGGGGGCGATATGATCATGGTATCGCCTACCGCCCTCATCACCAAGCCATTGTTAAAGCAGAACTCCCGGCAAGTCATCCCCGCATTTGCCTGAGCCGGAAAACGCCGGTTGGTCTGCTTGTCCTCAACGATTTCCAGCGCGGCGACCAATCCTTTGCCTCGGGTTTCTCCCACCAGCGGATGATCGGCCAGCTCCGCCCAGCGGCGCTGCAAATAGGGGCCGATAGTATCATGCACTCGCTTAACTATGCTCTCATTCTGCATAAGCTGGATATTGGCCACCGCCACGGCGCAAGAGACCGGATGACCCGAGTAGGTGAAGCCGTGGTTGAACTCGCCCCCCTCCTCCACCAGCCCCTTGGCAACCCGGTCGCTCACCATCACTGCGCCGAGCGGCAGATAACCGGAGGTGATCCCCTTGGCCAGACACATCAGGTCCGGCTTGATGCCAAACCCTTCGCTGGCAAACCAGTGGCCGGTGCGGCCAAAGCCGCAGATCACCTCGTCGGCGATCAGCAGGATGCCGTAGTGATCGCAGATGCGCTGGATCTCTGGCCAGTAGCTGTCGGGCGGAATGATGACGCCGCCCGCCCCCTGGATCGGCTCGCCGATAAAGGCAGCCACCTTGTCCACCCCCAGCTCCAGAATCTTCTGCTCCAGCTGGCGAGCCCGCTCCAGCCCGAACTCGTGGGCACTCATCCCCTGCCCCTCACCGAAGTGGTAGGGCTGATCGATGTGCACTATGCCGGGAATGGGCAGTCCGCCCTGGGCATGCATCCCCTTCATGCCGCCCAGACTCGCCCCCGCCACGGTGGAGCCGTGATAGGCGTTATGGCGACTGATGATCACCTGTTTGTCAGGCAGACCCTTGCTGGCCCAGTAGTGGCGCACCATCCGCAGCACGGTATCGTTGCACTCGGAGCCGGAGCCGGTGAAGAAGACGTGGTTGAGATGGGCTGGCGTCACCTCGGCCAGCAGGGTCGCCAGCTCGATCACCGGCGGGTGAGCGGTCTGGAAGAAGAGGTTGTAGTAGGGCAACTGCTGCATCTGGCGGGTAGCGGCATCCACCAGCTCCTGGCGGCCATAGCCCATATTGACGCACCACAGGCCCGCCATGCCGTCGAGAATGCGTTTGCCCTCGGAGTCTTCCAGATAGACACCGCTGGCTTTGGTAATGATGCGCGAGCCCTTCTTGTTCAGGGCCTGAAAGTCGGTAAAGGGGTGCAGGTGGTGGCTGGCATCCAGTTGTTGCCACTCACGGGTTGTCTGCTGCATTTGTTGCTCCTCGGTTCCTTCGATTTAGCAATATTCAGTCGTCAAATAGTCAGGTGCGTTGGCACGTTTGCAGCCACAGTCACTCACGGCGTGTCTGCTGCATTCGTTACTCCCCTGCGCCTTCGATTTGGCAAGATTCAATCGTTAATCAATCCAGGTCGCAGCGCTCTTTCGGCCACAACCACTCACAGGTGGCATGCCGCCACCTGACTTGCGTTCAGGTCTCTTCGATACAGGGATCGGGGAGGCCGACTCCGACCTCCCCGTTACAGGGGGATCAGACGTTCAGCAGCAGGAACTCCCGCTCCCAGCGACTGATCACCCCGAAGTAGGTCTCGTACTCTTTGCGTTTGACCGCGACGAAGGCGCGGGTGAAGCGCTCACCCAGCATCTCCTTGATGGGCTCGCACTGTTCGAGATGGCTGAGTGCCTCCTCCAGCGAGCGGGGCAGGCTGTAGGGCAGGTCATAGGCGCTCGACTTCATCTCCGGCAGCGGCTCCAGCTTCTCCATCATGCCGAGATAGCCACAGGCCAGAGTGGCGGCCAGCGCCAGATAGGGGTTGGCATCGGCACCGGCGAAGCGGTTCTCCACCCGCCGTGCGCTCGGGTCGGAGAAGGGCACCCGCAGGCCGCAGGTGCGGTTCTCTACGCCCCACTGGACGTTGCGCGGCGCGCTCTCGCCAAAGGTGAGGCGGCGGTAGGAGTTGACGTTGGGGGCCAGCAGGGCGGTCACCGCCGGGGTGTATTTCTGCAAACCGGCAATGAAGTGCATGAACTGTTCGCTGTTGCCGCCATTCGGGGTACCGAACAGGTTGTGGCCGTTCACATCTTCCAGACTCTGGTGGATGTGCATGGCCGACCCCGGTTCGTCGCTCATCGGCTTGGCCATAAAGGTGGCATAGATGCCGTGGCGGTGAGCGGCCTCACGCATTGTGCGCTTGAACAGGAACACCTGATCCGCCAGATCGATGGCATCACCATGCAGGAAGTTGATCTCCATCTGGGCGGCGCCCGACTCGTGGATCAGGGTATCCACCTCCAGCTCCTGCGCCTCGCAGTAGTCATACATGTCTTCAAAAATGGGGTCGAACTCGTTGACCGCATCGATACTGAACGATTGGCGGGCGGTCTCAGGGCGGCCGTTGCGACCGACCGGCGGCACCAACGGATAGTCGGGGTCTTCGTTGCGGGTGACCAGATAGAATTCCAGCTCGGGCGCCACCACCGGCTTCCAGCCCTGCTTCTCATAAAATGACAGAACCCGACGCAGCACGGAGCGCGGCGCGATGTCGATCAGCTTGCCGTTGACGTCGAAACAGTCGTGGATCACCTGTGCAGTGGGCTCCAGCGCCCAGGGGACAAAACGGATGGTGTTGGGGTCGGGATAGAGCTGCATGTCCCGCTCCAGCGGGTCGATCATGCTGTCGTCATCCGGATATTCGCCGGTCACCGTCTGGGTGAAAATCACCTCGGGCAGACGCATGCCCCCTTCACGCAAAAACTTGTTGGCTGGGATGATCTTGCCCCGGGCGTTGCCGGTGAAATCCGGGAACAGGCACTCCACCTCCGTGATGCGATTGCTCTCCATCCAGCCTTTGATACTGTCCATGTTAAACCCCGACTTTACGGTTGCCATTGGCAAGGGTGTCTAATATATGGAACACCCTTGTTATAAAATTGTAATCAACATCACCATAAAAGCCCGCCATTAAGGGCAATGTCAAGCGGGCGTGTTTAAAAAACTATAAATAACGGCGCATATAATGACCAAGGCGGCACCAAATACTAAACACTTAAATCCGTACGAAACCCACCCTTCTCATCGTTGCAAAGGCGATGCCAACAGAGGGTGAAGCAGGCGCCAGATCCCGACCAATCCCCCGCAGGAACGGACCATTTTTTTGCAAGGGCGCACAATCCTTATCCTATTTGCTTTGCTTGGCTGCATTTTTTTGGTACAAGGCCCGCCCTGATTTGCACTCTCTTGCATGAAACAGGTGCAAATCGGGATACAAGGGCTTGGTCTGTAGGCAGACAGCCCCCATAAACAGGGATAATTGGGTTAGTAAACTGACTGGTAGTTAATCGTATGTGTGATTTCATGACTGAAGACCAACTGGCCTTTTACAAGGGGCAGATCGAGCGACAGATCGTCGAGCTCGAAGAGCGCCTGAACTCCCAGGCCAGCCAGGCCATCGCCACCGACACCAACGAGATGGCTGATGAAATTGACCGTGCCAGTATCGAGGAAGCCCGCCGTCTGGAGCTGAACCGCATCGAGCACGACAAGCTGCACCTGCGCAAGCTGCGGGGCGCATTGAAGCGCATCAGCGAAGGGGATTTTGGTTACTGCGAATCTTGCGGTGACGAGATCTCCCTCAAGCGGCTGCATGCCCGTCCGGAATCCCGTTTCTGCGTCGAATGCCAGAGCACCAAGGAATTTAACGATACCCACGTGTTCCGTCGCGTCGCCTGATTCTTCGAAGAACCGTCACCATTCTGGTGCAACAGACGCCAGCAAGGCAGGGCCCTGCGCTCAAACCTTGCACAACGCCTCGCAGCAAGATGGTGACAAGTTCTGTTAGACTCCGGACACCTTCCGGAATCTACAGGAGAACAGAGAGTGAAATGGCTCATCAAGCTGTGTTTGTGCCTGCCACTGCTGGCACAAGCACAGGTTCTGACGGTCAAGGTCCCCAGCCGTCCCGTCAACAATCTTGACCAGGAGTACCAGTACAAGCTGCTGGAACTGGCCCTGACCCGCTCCGGGCAACCCTTTCGCATCCAGCCTGTCGAACTCGACCTCAACCAGTTCACCCTCCAGCAGCAGCTGAGCAAGGGCAAGACCATCAACGTCTTCTGGATGGGCACCTCCAGCGAGCTCGAATCCTCCCTGATTGCCGTCCCCATTCCGCTGTTTCGCGGGCTGGAAGGATTGCGGCTGTCCTTCATCCACGCGGATGCCCAAGAGAAGTTCAACCAGATCAATACCCTGGCCGACCTCAAACAGCTGAAGGCGGCGCAAGGGGTCGGTTGGGCCGATAACAAAATTCTGGAAAATGCGGGCATCCCGACCTTCTCCGGCCGATACAGCAGCCTGTTTCGCCTTATCAACGATGGCGACAAGATCGACTTCTTCCCGCGCGCCCTGGTGGAGATCTTCGCCGAGCGCAGCGAGCTGGTGGCGCAGTATCCCAACCTCGCTATCGAGCAGCATCTGCTGATCCGCTACCCCTTCGCCCAGTTCTTCTTCGTCAGCCCCGAATACCCCAAGCTGGCCAAGGCGATTCAGACCGGGCTGGAGCGGGCCTATGCCGATGGCAGTTTTATGAAGTTCTTCAATGACAACCCCAAGATCCGCGAAGCGCTCGCCAGCGCCAACCTCGATCAGCGGGTCACCATCGCCCTGCCCAATCCGGATATGACCCCGTTGCTAAAATCCATTCCAGCCCAATATTGGGAGTATCCACCGCAGGGATAAGCATCCCGAGCGCCTGACCACGAAGGTCAGGCTGCGAGAACACAGTGCGCCAGGGAGGTGCCATGAAGGGAATCCAGGAGTGGTTTGCGGAGTATGGCCAGAGTCATCGCCATCCGGTCAACGTCGCCATCCACAAGCTGGCGGTGCCGGGCATCTATCTCTGCTCGCTGGCGCTGCTCTGGTGTCTGCCACACGGGCCCTTGCCAGAGCCACTCAACTGGGCGGCAGTGGCAGCCATTCCGGTGCTGCTGTTCTATCTGCAGCTGTCGTTTTCGCTGTTCGCGGGGATGGCCGGGCTGACCGCACTGGGACTGTGGATCTGCCACCAATGGCAGGGGCCGCTGTTGTGGCCGGCCGTGGCAGCGTTCGTGCTGCTCTGGATAGCCCAGTTTGTCGGCCACAAGATCGAGGGCAAACGCCCCTCCTTCCTCGCTGACCTGCAATTTCTGCTGATAGGCCCCGCCTGGGTGCTTGCCAGCCTCTATCGTCGCCTGGGCATTCCCTATTGAGGAGTGCCAGGCCAACAGGAGAGACCATGACACATAACCACACGCGACATAATGCCCTGCGCCGCGCCCTGCCCCTGCTGCTGGGGGCCCTGTTTGCCGGCCCGGCGCTGGCCGACAAGGCCGACCCGGTCGGTGAAGTGAGCACTGCCTTCAAGCTGTTTGGCCCCAACCACAAGATCCTGGTGGAGGCGTTCGACGACCCGCGCATCGACGGCGTCGCCTGCTATCTGGCGCGCCCCAAGACAGGTGGCGTCAAAGGCGGGCTGGGCCTGGCGGAAGATCCCTCCCACGCCTCCCTGTCGTGCCACCAGATCGGCCCCATCACCCTGCCCGAAAAGCTGAAGGCGGGGGAAGAGGTGTTCGATGTCAGCACCTCGCTGGTGTTCAAGGAGCAGAAAGTGGTGCGTTTTTACGACAAAAAACGCAATGCACTGGTTTACCTGACCTACAGCACCAAACTGGTGGATGGTTCGTACAAGAGTGCAGTCAGCGCCGTTCCCATTATGCCGTGGGGACAATAACCAGCCAGTTTGTCCGGTGATAGCTGACCCATTTTGTTGTAATTTGACGACACACACGCTGCGGAGCACATACCATGAAAGTCGCCGTATTCAGTACCAAGAGCTATGACAAAGAGCATTTCAACCAGGCCAACAGCCAGTACGGCTTCGACCTGGAGTTTTTCGATGTGCGGCTGGAGGCCAAAACGGCCCGACTGGCTCACGGCTTCCCGGTGGTGTGTCTGTTCGTCAATGACGATGCTGACCGCGAGGTATTGACCGAACTGGCTGCCAACGGCACCCAGGTGATCGCCCTGCGCTGCGCCGGTTACAACAACGTGGATCTGGCCGCTGCCAAAGAGCTGGGGCTGAAAGTGGTACGAGTGCCCGCCTACTCCCCCGAGGCGACCGCCGAGCATGCTGTCGGCATGATGATGTGCCTCAACCGCCGCATCCATAAGGCTTATCAGCGCACCCGCGACGCCAACTTCTCGCTGGAAGGGCTGGTCGGCTTCAACATGCATGGCAAGACCGTTGGCGTCATCGGCACCGGCAAGATCGGTCTGGCCGCCCTGCGCATCCTCAAGGGCTTCGGGGTTCGCCTGCTGGTCAACGATCCTTACCAGAATCCGGCAGCCATCGAGCTGGGTGCCGAGTACGTTGATCTCGATACCTTGTTCCGCCAGTCCGACATCATCAGCCTGCACTGCCCGCTGTTCAAAGAGAACTACCACCTGTTGAACAAGGAGGCGTTCGCCAAGATGAAGGACGGGGTGATGATCATCAACACCAGCCGTGGCGGCCTGCTCGACTCCAATGCCGCCATCGAGGCGCTCAAGACTTCCCGCATTGGCGCGCTGGGGCTGGACGTCTACGAAGAGGAAGAGGATCTCTTCTTCTCCGACAAGTCCAACGAAGTGATCACTGATGACGTGTTCCGCCGCCTGTCTGCCTGCCACAACGTGCTGTTCACCGGCCATCAGGCGTTCCTGACCCGCGAGGCGCTGCACGCCATCGCCGATACCACCCTCGGCAATATCCGCGCCATCGAGAGCCAGGGCCGCTGCGACAACGAAGTGGAATAAGGGCTCGCCCTCTCTTCGTCACGCGCCGGGTTGTGAGACCCGGCGCCTTCGGGTAGGCTAGCCCCCCTTTTTTATTCAGGAGTCTGGCGCCCATGTTTATCGGATTTGATTACGGCACCTCCAACTGTGCCGTGGCCGTGATGGAACAAGGTAGCCCCAGGCTGCTGAATCTTGGCGCATCCCGCTATCTCCCCTCCACCCTGCATGCCCCCCACCGGGATGCCATCGCCGGTCTGTTGGCCGAAGGGCTGGCCCCCGCCCAGCAGGCGGAGTACCTCAAGCTGCGTGGCCCCGTGGTCACCCGCGCCCAGACGGTTCGTCGCCAGATGCGCGAAGAGGGACTGATCGACGAGCTGAGCTTCGGCGGTGCCGCGCTGGAGCGCTATCTGGAAGAGCCAGACGATGGCTACTACATCAAATCGCCGAAATCCTTCCTCGGCGCCTATGGCCTCAAGGCTCCCCAGATCGCCCTGTTTGAAGACATCGTCTGCGCCATGATGCTCCATGTCCGCCAGCAGGCGGAGCAGCAGCTCGGCGCCCCGATCCGCCAGGCGGTGATCGGCCGTCCGGTCAACTTCCAGGGTCTGGCGGGGGAAGAGAGTAACCAGCAAGCTATCGCCATCCTGACCGAGGCGGCCCGTCTGGCCGGTTTCGAGCAGGTGGAGTTCCTCTATGAGCCGGTGGCCGCCGGGTTTGAATTCGAGGCGCGCCTCACCGAAGACGCCGTGGTGCTGGTGGTGGATATCGGTGGCGGTACCACCGACTGCTCCATGCTGCGGATGGGCCCCGGCTACCGAGATCAGCTGGATCGCAGCGGCGATCTGCTCGGCCACAGCGGCCAGAGGATCGGCGGCAACGACTTCGACATCCGCCTGACGGTGGAGGGGATGATGCCGCTGCTCGGCATGCACGAGACCCTCAAGACCGGCAAGCCGCTGCCCCACCCGCTGTTCTGGGATGCGGCCGCCATCAACGACGTCAGCGCCCAGAGCCGCTTCTACAGCCTCGACACCGCCCGCCAGCTGCAGGATCTGCAGCTCGACAGCCAGCCCGGCAGCAAGCTGGGGCGTCTGGCCAGCCTGCGGGCCCACAAGCTGAGCCACCAGCTGGTGTGGCGTGCCGAGCAGGGCAAGATCGCCCTCTCGGAGCAGGAACTCAATCGCCAGTCGCTGGCCGAGCTGGAAAAAGGGCTGGAAGCGGAACTGACCCGCGAACAGCTGGCCAACGCCTCGGCCCTGCTGCTGGAGAAGATTGGCGAGCTGATGGACGAAGCGATTGCCGCCGCCGGTGTGCAGCCGGATCGCATCTTCGTCACCGGCGGTAGCGCCCGCTCGCCGCTGATCGCCAGCTTTATCCGCCAGAAGCTCCCGTCCATCCCGCTTGAGGGGGGGGATGACTTCGGCTCGGTGGCCGCGGGTCTTGCCCGTTATGCCGATCGGCTGTTCGCCAACTGATCCCTGAGATAGCGTAAATTGATGGCAACATCACCCGTGTGTTGCCATTAAGCGACAGTCGTGCGGGGCAAGGGGCGACAAAAGCGGTCGGTCGTCCCCTCTCCCGCCCTGCTCCCGACTGCCCAAAAAGGGTATTCTTGACGCTCCCCCAACCGGAGCCCCCTCATGCCCAGATTGCCCTTTTTGCTGATCCCCCTGTTACTGCTCGCTGGCTGCAGCTCGACCGCCTTTGTTCAGCAAGATCTGCAACACCACCACTGGGTACTGAGCAAACTGGATGGCCAACCGATCGAGGCCCCCCGCGACAATCCCCCCGATTTCGAGATCGGCGAGCACTTCACCGTCAACGGCATCGCCGGTTGCAACCGCTACTTCGGTCAGGGCCATCTGGAAGATGACAAACTGTGGGTCACCAGTCTGGGCAGCACCGAAATGGCCTGCATGCCACCGCTCGACACTATCGAACAGGCTGTACTGACCACCCTTACCGAGGGGGCGACCCTGAGCGGCACCAGTCAGAACCTGATCCTGCAGGGCAAACAGCACCGTTTGGAATACACCTTGCGCGACTGGGTGTTCTAGCGCTCACAAAGCCGCATCACAAACAGGAACATGTTGTCCGGCTGTGGCACAATATGAGGCAGAGTTCGCAATGGAGGCTGCCTCAGCCATGTCGATGGATCGCCTGTTTGACAAGATCAAACAACTCCCCACTATTCCCAAGCTGCTGCATGAGTTGATGCAGAGCTTCAACGACGAGAATGCCCGCATCGACGAGATTGCGGCCAAGATCGCCATGGATCAGGTGATCAGCGTCAAAGTGCTGCGGATGGCCAACTCGGCCGCCCTGCGCCGGGGCAACGAAGTGACCTCCATCGAACAGGCGGTGATCCGGCTCGGCTTCAACCGGCTGCGTTCCGTGGTGGTCGCCTCCGGCATCATCGGCACCTTCAAGGCCCCGCCCAGCTTCGACAAGAACAAGTTCTGGACCGAGACCTTCCAGGTCGCCACCATCGCCAAAACCCTGGCCCAGGAGGCCAAGGTGATGGATCCCGAGACCGCCTTCACCTGCGCCCTGATCCACAACATCGGCGAGCTGCTTATTCAAAGCACCTTGCCGGAAGAGGCCGAGCTCATCAACATGGCGCTCCAGAACGGCAGCAGCCGGGTCGAGGCCCAGCGGGAGATGCTGGGCTACGACTATGCCCAGCTCGGTGCCGAGCTGGCGCGACGCTGGAACCTCTCCGAGGCCTTCGTCGATGCCATCTCCCAACAGCTTGACCCGCTCTCCCACGATCCGGTCAGCAAGGAGGCGGTGCTAATCCGCCTCGCCGTGTTTATCTCCTTCGCCTGGAACGCGGGCGTGCCTGCCCAGGCCATCATCGCCCGCTTCCCCAAACCGCTTGCCGATCAGCTGGGACTGGATCCCAAGTCGCTGGCAGGCCAGCTCGAAACATTGCACGAACAGGGTAATGCCCTCGCCGATCTTCTGACTCAATAAGCATCATGACCCATCCGTTTCTGTTTCATCCCCAGGTGGCGCCCTGGTTCAAAGAGAGCGCCGACGCACTGCAATTGACTCTTTTTAGCGAGCTGGATGCGCCGATCCGCGAGGTGTGGCTGCGCCACGAGCCGGATAACGAGGAGTACCTGATCCCGATGACGGCGGTCTCCACCCGCGATCGGCTGCAGGTGTGGCAGACGACCCTGCCGCTCATCAAGGGACAGGATATCCACCTCTACAGCTTCAAGTGCCTCACCGACGAAGAGCAGTGGTGGCTGCACGGGGCGGGCGTCAGCGCGTCCATGCCGCCACGGGAGCAACATTTTCGCTTCAACAGCCTGCACCAGCCACCGGCCTGGGTGCAGGATCAGGTGTTCTATCAGATCTTCCCCGACCGCTTCTGCAACGGCGATCCATCGCTGAGCGTCAAGCATCACGAGTACGAGTACCGTGGCAAGGCGGTGATCAGCAAAGCGTGGGGCGAGCCGGTCAGTCGTCATGAAGAGGGCCATGGCGCCTGCGAATTTTACGGCGGCGATCTGGCGGGCATCGATGCCAAGCTGCACTATCTGCAATCTCTCGGAGTGACGGCGCTCTACCTCAACCCCATCTTCGATTCGCCGAGCAACCACAAGTACGACACCCAGGACTACTTCAAGGTGGACGCCCACCTCGGCAGCAACGAGCAGTTCGCCGAGCTGACCCGCAACCTGCACCAGCGCGGCATGAAGATCATCCTCGATGCGGTGGTAAACCACACCTCTACCGAGCACCCCTGGTTCTGCCCGCCACTGGGAGCCCAGAGCAACCCGGACTCCCCGTGGCGCAGCTTCTACACCTTTGACCAAGAAGGGGATTACGTCAGCTGGAAGGGCATTCGCAGCCTGCCCAAGCTCGACTTCTCCTGCGAGAAGGTGCAGGACGCCGTCTATCGCGCCGATGACGCCATCCTGCGCTACTGGATGCGTGCCCCCTACCAGATCGACGGCTGGCGCTTCGACGTCATCCACATGCTGGGCGAGCGCGGCACCGCCGAGGGCAATCGCAGTCACGTGCGCGCCATTCGCGGGGCAGTGAAGCAGGAGAACCCGGACGCCTATGTGCTCGGCGAACACTTCTTCGAGGCGAGCCAGTGGCTGCAAGGGGATCAGGAGGATGGCGCCATGAACTACTATGGCTTCGCCCACCCGGTCCGCGCCTTCCTGGCGGGGCAGGACATCGCCTACCACCCCATCAAGATCAGCGCCGAAGAGCTGGATCGCTGGCTCAAGCTGGCGCGGGCCCATATCCCGTTCAAGAACCAGCTGGCCCAGTTCAACCTGCTGGACAGCCACGATACCGCCCGTTTCCTCCACCTGCTGGGAGAGGACAAACAGCGGATGCAGCTGGCCGCCACTCTGCTGCTCACCTATATCGGTGTGCCCTCCATCTACTACGGCGATGAAGTGGGGCTCTCCGGCGGCAACGACCCGGACTGCCGCCGCTGCTTCCCGTGGGATACCACAGACTGGGATCATGTGCTGCACGACCACTATCGCCGGCTGATCCAGATCCGCCGCCAGCGCCCCTCCCTGCGCCGTGGCGATATCCAGACCCTCTACGCCGGGCCCCACAGCTATGTGTTCGCCCGTACCCTGCAAAGCGATCAGGTGGTAGTGGCCTGCAACCGCCATCCGAGCGAGCCGCGCACCATCAGCCTGCCTCTGTGGCAGACCGCCAGCCCCGCCAGCCGCTTCACCGACGCCTTCAACGGTGAGAAGTTTGAAGTGGTGCAGGGCGAGGTACAGCTCACCATCCCCGCCAACTCGGCGAGGGTGCTGATCTCCAGCTGAGCGGGCAACTGACGCGCTGAAAAACAAAACCGGAGCCCAAGGCTCCGGTTTTTTATTCCGTTCAATCCACCATGACGTTTGACTCTTTGCCTGCCGCCATCAGTAGTTGATGCTGACGTAGGGCACTTCCGGCACCTGCCAGCGCTGCTTGAGGTAGACGGTGAGCACGAAGAAGAAGTTGGCCAGCAGGTTGGCGAAGCGATAGAGAATGGGATCGAAGGCCACCCCGCTCTCTTCCAGCCGGACCAGCAGCCGCACCACCTTCTTGCTGCCGCAACGGCACAGATGGAGGGTGGGGATGGGCTGCGGCCCCTGTGGCAGCACGAAACCGGTGACGCTGCCGCGACTCGCCTCGTTGTAGTGGTCGTAACGGGCCTTGAGCCACTCAAGATCTGCATCGAAGATCCCCAGCTTGCCGCGTACCGAGCCGTTTAGGTTGTAGATAAGTCGCTGCAACGCCGCGAGATCCGCCAGCATGGGCTCGGTATCGGCATCCGGCGCAAGGCGTGACAGCACGGCCCCAACCTGACAACAGAGCTCGTCGGTGGCGATTTCAAAATCACACTTGAGCGAGGTTTCGAAGATAAAGGGGTAGCAGAGCTCGCGCTTGTCTCTTGGCTTCTTGGGGTTCATGGGGCAACCGGATTGGAGAAAAGGCCAGTTTGCCAGCCCCGGGAAGGGCTGGCAAACGGCCGGTCAGGAGTTAATCAATCCCGATGGCAAGCACTCAGGCACTCTTGCCGCTGCTGGCAGGGTCTGTCGCGGGCTGGAACTGGCTCAGCATCCGCAATGCCTGCAGCATGCGTTCGTTGAAGCTGGTGAAGCTGCTGACCTGCGCCGGGTCAGTCTGACCACGCGCAGCCAGCACGGCCGGGGTCAGCGCCTGTTGCTGGGATGGTGGCAGCAGGCTATCCGCCTGTTTCTGCACCTGATCCAGCTTCGGCAGATAGTCGGCAAACGGCTTGATCAGATCCTGCAGGGAGTGCGCCCCCTGATAGGTCTGGCTCAGCTTGACGCTCTGTTTGAGCTTGAGGGAGTAGGAAGCCAGCTGGCTGTCATCCAGTTTCAATTCGCTTGCCTTGTCCAGCAGATCCTCGAAGTTGCCGGAGAAGAAGTTCCCCGCCAGCTCGTCGATCCCCTTGACCAGCTTGCCGATGGACTCCATCTCGTCGCTGCTGAGATCCCCCTCCAGCGAGAAGCTGAAGCTCTGGCTCGATTTGAGGCTGAACTGGCTGCCGCTCTCGCTGCTCTGGGACTTGGTCTGCCAGCTATCGTTGAAGCGCAGCACCACCTTGTCGCCATCCTTGGTCTGGATCTCCAGATACCCCTGCTGGCGGCTGGCCATCTCGGCTTGTCCCATGTCGGTCGGAGAAACCTTGCCGAAGAACTCCTTCTCGAACTCCTCGAGCCCTTTCTGGATCAGCTTGTAGCTCTGATCGATACCGGTTTTGATATCGTCGTTGTCAGTCGCCCACTTGCCGAGCTGCTTCTTCGCCTCGTCAAAACCCTTGTCGACCCCCTTGCGGGCCTGCTCCATCATCCCGGTCAGGTCGTCGTCGGATTTGCCATCGGCCCGCGCGGCACCGAGCCGTCCGGTCACGAACTGCAGCACGTTGTCCGCCACCGACTGGAAGTCGAACAAGGTCTCCGGGGTGATCTCCTCAGGTGCTTTCACCTTAGGAGCCTGATAGCCCTGGCCGTTGATCTCCAGCGAGAACTGCAATGCCTGCTGGATCAGCACCTGCGCCCACTTGGGCGGCTTGTGCAAGGAGACCTCCTCCTCGCTCTTGACCTGTTTCTGCTCCGCCTGTTGGGGCGATTTGGGAGAAACACCCACTCCCTTGGGTTGGGCTGCGCCCACGCCTTCGATCTGCATAATGTGTCCTCCCACCATGCCTGTAGATCAGCTATCGGCCTGACTGAACACTTCTTGACCACAAAATGCTGGACAATCTGCGGCTGGCTTTTAAAATCGGGCCCCTTTGGGTGGCCTGTTGCCTTCCCCCGATTTCGACCCGGCCCGGCCGGTGTGCATGTGAGGTATTTATGACCCAATCCCAACAGCCTTCCGCGAACGCTCCGGCGCCTAGAACCGCGGCCGACTATCAGGCCCAACTCGACGAAAAGCGCGCTCGCCTCACCGAGCTGTTTGCCGGCTTCACCCTCCCGGCGCTGGAAGTGCACAGCTCACCGGCGGAGTACTACCGGATGCGCGCCGAATTTCGCATCTGGCACGAAGGGGATGACCTCTTCCACTGCATGTATGCCCCGGCGACCAAAGAGATCATCAAGATAGACCACTTCCCCACCGCCAGCCGCCTCATCAACCAGTTGATGCCGCTGCTGCTGGAGGGGCTGCGCCCACACCCGGTGCTGCGCCGCAAGCTGTTCCAGATCGACTACCTCTCCACCCAGTCCGGCCAGATCATTGTCAGCCTGCTCTATCACCGCAAGCTGGAGGCCGAATGGCAACAAGCCGCCGAAGTGCTGCAGGCCGATCTGCGCGCCAAGGGGTTCGAGCTGCAATTGATTGGCCGCGCCCACAAGCAGAAGATCTGTCTGGGGGATGACTTCGTCATCGAACAGCTCAACGTGGCGGGTCGCCAGCTCATCTACAAGCAGGTGGAGAACAGCTTCACCCAGCCCAACGCCGCCATCAACGAGCAGATGCTGGCCTGGGCGCTGGATGTGACCAAGGGGAGCGAAGGGGACCTGCTGGAGCTCTATTGCGGCAACGGCAACTTCTCCATCGCGCTGGCGCAGAACTTCCGCAAGGTGCTGGCCACCGAGATCGCCAAGCCGAGCGTCGACTCCGCCCAGTTCAACATCGCAGCCAACGGCGTCGACAACCTGATCATCCTGCGCATGTCGGCCGAGGAGTTCACCATGGCGATGCGTGGCGAGCGAGAGTTCAACCGCCTCAAGGGGGTCGATCTCAAAAGCTACCAGTGCAACACAATCTTCGTCGACCCGCCCCGCGCCGGTCTCGACGATGCCACCGTCAAGCTGGTGCAGGAGTACGACAACATCCTCTACATCTCCTGCAACCCAGAAACCCTGCAGGCCAACATGGCGGTACTGGGCGAGACCCACGAGATCGCCCGTTTCGCCCTGTTCGACCAGTTCCCCTGGACCCATCACATGGAAGCCGGGGTCTATCTGCGCCGCAAAGCCGGTTGATTCAGGCAGACAGGAAAACAACAACAAACAACAGGGCCGGATGGCCCTGTTTTGTTATTGACTGAACACCGGCCTCACTCCAGCCGGAAGTGACCCACGATCTCCCGCAGCCGGTCGTAGGTCTGCTGCATCGCCGCAGAGCTGGCGACCGTCGCTTCGCCATTGTGGGTCAGCTGGCGGATCACTTCAGCGATGGCGCTCATGTTGCGATTGATCTCTTCGGCCACCGCGCTCTGCTGCTCCGCCGCCGTGGCGATATGGCTGATGAGATCGTTGATCTCCACCACTTCTCCGGCCATCAGATCCAGCGACTCGTTGACCCTGGTAGTGTTCTCGGCCGCCCCCTGACAGCTCTGCTTGGTGTTGCCCATGGCCTCCACCACAGTTCGGGTGCCGCGCTGCAGGCTGGCCAGCATGGTCTGGATCTCGGCTGTGCTCTGCTGGGTGCGGGCCGCGAGGGAACGCACCTCGTCCGCCACCACCGCAAAGCCACGCCCCTGTTCACCAGCGCGGGCCGCCTCGATGGCGGCGTTGAGGGCCAGCAGGTTGGTCTGTTCGGCAATGCTGCCGATCACCCCCAGCACAGAGCCAATCTGCTGCACATCCTGCTGCATCGCCTCGATGGAGCGGGCAGTGGCTTCCACTTCGTCCACCAGCGCCATCACGCTGGCCATGGCCTGATCCACCACCTGACGGGACTGGCTCGCCAGTTGCTGGCTCTGGCCGGTGAGCCGGGCGGTGCTGGCCGCACTCTCGGAGACGGAGACCGCGGTGCGGCTCATCTCGTTGATGGCGGTCACCACCTGCTCGGTCTCGCGTACATGATCCGCCAGCAGGGACTGGGCGGCGCCGGTCTGGCTGGCCAACCCCTCGATGCCGCTGTTGAGCTGGCCGCTCGCCTGCCGCACCTCCCCCATCATCTCCTGCAACCGCTCGATAAAGCGGTTGATGCCGGCCGAGATCTGGCCCAGGTCATCCTTGCTGGTCACCGCCAGTCGGCGGGTGAGATCGCCGCTGCCGCGAGAGAGCTCCAGCACCAGATCCCGCAGCGAGAGGATGGGGCGATATGCCACATTGAGCGCCAGCATCGCCAGCACCATCACCACGATCGCCACGCCGCACAGCGCCATGATGATCTGGCCGTTGAGGGCCCGGGTCATGGCCCGGATGTAGTCAAGATCGATGTAGCCGGTCAGCGTCCAGCTGCTGCCGCGAATATCCAGCTGGTTGGGGCGCGATTCGCTCTCCCCCTGCGGCTTGCTGTCATAGAGGCTGTTGCCCTGACTGTCGGCCAGCGTGAAGTAGCGGCCATCGCCACTCATCTTCTCCAGCAGGCTCTTGAACTCGCTCATGTCGAGGTAGTAGAGATAGGCGGAATCGGCACCGCGCGGCACCAGAATGGTGATGACCGGCTTGCCATCCACCTGTTGCAGCGGGCTGACGGTGATCTGGTTGTTGGCGGCGGGGATCAGCTTGCGCAGGGCATCGACTTTGGCGCTGTCGTTGATGACCCCGTTCACATCGAAGGCCATGTCGCCGATCACCTTGACGATGTTGTGAAAGCCGGTCTCTTGCAGGATCTTCTTGACGTTGGTCACCCCGAAGTTGAGGTTGGCGGCCAACAGGATCTTCTGATTGATGTCGCTGGCCAGCTTCTCTTTGACCAGAGTGATCTGCTCGGTGATGTTGTGGGTGGCCTGAGTGCGAATGTAGCCACTGATGAAGTGATTCACGCTGAGTCCGGCGGTGCCGATGGTGACCAGAATGGCCAGTAGCAGCAAGAGGTAAATCTTGACCTTGAATGGCATGGGTTCCCTCCAGAAGAGAGGGCTGGCAACGCCAACCCTCCCTGCCAATCGTTATTTCTTCTTGGCGTACTTCATGGAGTCCAGGGCCACCGCCAGAATGATGATGCCGCCCTTGATGATGAACTGCCAGTAAGGGCTGACGCCGATATAGGTCAAGCCATAGTTGATCAGGGTGAAGATAAGTACGCCGGTGATCACACCCGCGACCGTTCCCACCCCGCCAGCAAACGACACGCCGCCCACCACGCACGCCGCAATGGCATCCAGCTCGTACATGAAGCCGAGGTTGTTGGTGGCGCTACCGATCCGGCCCGCTTCCAGCATGCCGCCGAAGGCGTAGAAGACCCCCGCCAGCGCATAGATCATCACCAGATTGACCGCCACGTTGACGCCGGAGACCTTGGCCGCCTCGGGGTTGCCGCCGATGGCGAAGATGTTCTTGCCAAAACGGGTCTTGTTCCACAGCACCCAGACGAACACGCTGGCGATGGCCGCATAGAAGGTGAGATAGGAGAGCTTGAATCCTCCTATCCGGATAAAGCCCTGCGCGAAACTGGAGAAGCGGGGATCAAACCCGGCCACCGGCGAGGCCCCTACCGAGTCAAAGTAGAGGGAGTTGATACCGTAAACGATGATCATGGTGCCCAGGGTGGTAATGAACGGGGTGACGTTCAGGTAGGCCACAATGAGACCGTTGACCAGACCAATCAGCGCCCCCACCACACACACCAGCAGGATCACCGCAGGAATGGGCACCTCCCCCAGCGTCGGGAACACCTTGTTGACGTTGGTCAGCGCCTGCAACATGGTTGCCGCGATGAGTGCCGCCAGACCGACCTGACGACCGGCCGAGAGATCCGTCCCCTGAGTGATGATGATGCCCGCCACCCCCAGCGCTATGATGACCCGCACCGAGGACTGGGTCAGGATGTTGCTGAAGTTGGTGAGGCTCAGGAAGGAGGGCTCCTGGATCACGATGACCATGAGCAGCACCAGCAGCACCAGATAGATGGCGTTTTCCTTGAGCGCCTGCATCAGATTGAAATTTTTAGCCGACTCCATAAATGTCTTCCTGTCTCTAGAGGTACAGAGATGCCAGGCGCAGTATCTCGCTCTGGTCAGTTTCTTTGGTATTGACGATCCCGGCGACCCGGCCATTACTCATCACCATGATCCGGTCGGTGATCCCCAGCAATTCCGGCATCTCTGACGAGATGATGATGATCCCCTTGTCCTTCTTCGCCAGCTCCAGGATGAGCTGGTAGATCTCGAACTTGGCCCCGACGTCGATGCCGCGGGTAGGCTCGTCGAGCATCAGGATCTCCGGCTGGGTCAGCAGCCAGCGGCCGATAATCACCTTCTGCTGGTTGCCCCCGGAGAGGGAACCTATCTGGGTCTGCTGGGTCGGCGTCTTGACCCGCATGGAGTCGATCACCCACTGGGTATCGCTCTTCATCTTGTTGTCGCTGAGCAGCCCCATGGAGCCTTTGTAGCTGTCCATGTTGGCGATCAGGGAGTTGAAGGCGATATCGAGCCGCGAGTAGATGCCGGTGGAGCGGCGCTCTTCCGTCACCAGCGCAAAGCCGTTGCGGATCGCTTCGTGGGCGTTGTGGTTGGCCACCTCTTTGCCGTGCAGCTTGATGCTGCCCTGGCTGCGATCGCGAATGCCGAACAGAGTCTCGACGATGTCGGTGCGCTTGGCCCCCACCAATCCGGCAATGCCGAGGATCTCCCCCTTGTGCAGGTTGAAGGTCACATCCTGAATGGAGGGCTGGTTCTTCGCCGTCAGGTGTTCGATCTCGAGGATCACCTCTTTCGGCTGGTTGGTTTTTTCAGGGAAGCGCTGGGTCAGTTCACGGCCGACCATCATGCCGATGATCTGATCCATGGTCATGCCCTTGAGCGGCTGGGTTGCCACCCACTGGCCATCCCGCAATATGGTGATCTCGTCACAGAGCTGGAAGATCTCCTCCATCTTGTGAGAGATGTAGACGATGCCGCACCCCTTATCCTTCAACTTGTTGATGATCTTGAAGAGGTGATTCACCTCTTTCTCGGTCAGCGAGGAGGTGGGTTCGTCCATGATGACGATCTTGGCATCGTAGGAGAACGCCTTGGCGATCTCGATCATCTGCATCTGGGAGACCGACAGGGTCGCGACCTTCACCTTGGGGTCGATGTCGATATCCAGCTCATCGAAGATGCGCTTGGTGTCGTCATACATCTTGCCGTGGTCGATAAACCACCCCTTGGTGGGGTAGCGGCCGAGCCACATGTTGTCCATCACGGTACGCTGCAGCACCAGGTTGAGCTCCTGATGCACCATGGAGACGCCATTTTCCAGCGCCTCTTTGGAGGAGGTGAAGTTGATCTCCTGCCCCTTGAAGAAGATCTTGCCCTGATCCTTCTCGTAAATGCCGAACAGGCACTTGAGCAGTGTGGATTTTCCCGCTCCGTTCTCGCCCATCAACGCATGCACAGAATGAGGACGGACCCGTAAATTGACATTATCGAGTGCCTTGACGCCGGGAAAGCTCTTACTGACGTCAATCATCTCCAACAGCCATTCTGATTGTTGCTGTGTTGTCATATCAGCCATCACATCTGGTTGAAAAAAGGGCAAGGGGATCTCCCTTGCCCTGGAGGAGGGAATTACTCGAATTGGGACAGGTTGTCTTTATCCACACCGACGTAGGCAACACGCACAACCTTGTCGACGATATTCCACTTGGTGCCTTCACCGGCCGGTTTGCCTTCAGCCAGGTTCTTGGTCAGCTCGAAGGTGGCTTTAGCCTGGTTGGCCGCATCGTTCAGCACGGTACCTGCCATGGCACCGCTCTTGACCATGGCCAGCGCTTCCGGCAGCGCATCGACGCCGAATACCGGAATGGCAGTCTTGCCCTGAGCTTTCAGCGACTCGACCGCACCCATTGCCATGCCGTCGTTGTTGGCGATGACCACTTCGATCTTGTTGGCGTTGGGGCCGGAGATCCAGGCATCCATCTTGTCTTTCGCCATCGCGGTATCCCACATACCGGTATCCATGTGCAGTTGCTCGGTCTTGACGCCGCCATCGTTCAGGGTCTTGACCACGTAGGAGGTACGCGCTTCGGCATCCGGGTGGCCCGGCTCCCCTTTCAGCAGTACGAACTGGATCACGCCATCCTTGTTCAGATCCCACTCCGGATGGGCTTTCCAGTGTTTGGCAATCAGCTGACCCTGGATGATCCCTGACTCCTTGGAGTCGGTACCCACGTAGTAGGCCTTGTCGTAGCTGGCCAGATCGGTAGCGCTCGGCTCCTTGTTGTAGAAGACCACCGGGATATCTTCGCCACGGGCTTTCTCAATCACCACCGGGGCCGCAGCCGGGTCAACCAGGTTGATGGCCAGCGCCTTCACCCCTTTGGCCAGCAGCACATCGATCTGGTCGTTCTGCTTGGACTGGTCGTTCTGGGAGTCGTTCATCAGCAGTTCCACCCCCGGAGTGGCTGCCGCCTCCTTCTCGATGGCCTTGCGCACGACCGCCATGAAGTTGTCGTCGTATTTGTAGACGGTTACCCCGATACGGGTGTCAGCCTGGGCATTGGCTCCAGCCATCATGCCCATCAGCAGGGCGGCAACTGTGGTCAGTTTTTTCATTATGTGTGCTCCGATGTGTCTATCTGTGTTGTAGGGTGGCGAGCAATTGAGCAAGCGCCAATCAATGTAATCAGTTTGTTGTCATTTCTTCTGTGATCATGACGACAAAATGAAAACGTTTACACTCTGTTACATTGAAACTTTATATTTATTTTTCAAATACATATAACTAAAAATCAAATTTGAGACTCAATCTTTCCCACAGCATTGAGGCTAGTCGTTACTGGTCTGTTGTCAAAATGGCGCACTGGCTCGACAGTCGCTTCAATAGCTGGCTTAGCGGAGAGTGCAGCCCCAACGGTAACGACGCTCGAGCAGTTGATACTCGGGACGCACGCTCTGACTCCAGGAGTCATCCCCGCCCACCCCCATGTGGGCGCCATCGAGACAGACCCACAATCCCTCTTCGGCCACCAGATCGCTCTGGTGACGAGCAGCGGCCAGCTGTTGCTGACTGAAGCGGCTGGCACTGAAATGGAAGCTGCCGCTCACCGTCGTGCTGCCCAGCTGCAGCTGACGAGTATCGCAGCGCAAGCCGTTGTCACTCGGGAAGATGTAAGGGGTGTGCATCGCCTCCAGCGGCAAACTCCAGCGCCCCAGATCGGCGCCCAGCAGGCGATCCGGATAGTTCTCGTGAGGGCCGCGTCCCAGCCATTCGGCTCGCGCCGGTACCTCGGCCAGATGAAGCAGCAGGCCGATCCGCGGCAGCGAAGGCAGCGCCTGCGCCAGCTCGGTCTCTATCTCGAGGCTCATGGCGCCATCGTCGGTAAAGTGATGATGCCAGTGACTCACCAGCAGCAGCTCATCGCGGTGGAAGTAGCCATGGCTGACCCGGATATCCCCTCCGGCGACCACGATCCCCAAACAGCGGTGCAGCCACTGACCGAGACCACAGCCCTGCCAGCGGGCAATCCAGGAGTTGGGGTCGGCGTGATCCGCTTCGCTGGTGCCGATATCGTTGTCGAGCGGCGCCCGGTAGAAATGATCCGTGATCGGCGCCAGCAACTGCTCCTGCCCCGATTTTTGCCAACTGGTGATGCGACCGCTCTGCTTGTCGAGCCACCACTGGTTGTTTGAGGCAGTGATCCGCCAGCCATCCGGCTGCTCGCTCAGGGTAGCGGCAGCGACCGGCGCTGGCAGGGCAAGGGGAGTCGGCAGGGTGAACTGCTGACGGGCGACCTTGTGATCCGCCTGCGACCAGGGGGTAGCCTGCGGCTGAACGATGGCCAGATCGAGCCAGGCCAGTGAGCCTGCCGCAAAGGCGGGCAGTGTCTCGCTCAGGGTCAACTCGACCACCCCCTGTGGCGCCAGCTCAAGGGAGAACTCCCCCTGCTGCTGCACATGGCCGTTCTCACACAACTGCCAGCAAAGCCGCTCGTTGTCGGTTTCCCGAAACAGGTATTCGCTCTCGATCCGCACCCGCAGCGGGGTGTGCTCAAGCAGAGTGAAGCGGAACGGCTGTTGGGCGCGCTTCGCCTCGCACAGGGCGGGATGGGGGGTGCGATCAGGGAACAGCAGGCCGTTGCAGCAGAACTGGCGATCGTTTTGCACATCACCGAAGTCGCCGCCATAGCCCCAGTAGTGGCGACCATCGGCGGTGTATTTGTCGAGCCCCTGATCGACCCAATCCCAGACAAACCCGCCTTGCAGGCGTGGATGATCGCGAAACGCCTGCCAGTAGTGGGCGTAGCCCCCCAGACTGTTGCCCATGGCGTGAGCATATTCGCAGAGGATCAGCGGCCGGAGTTCGCCGGGCAGGCCGATCCACTTGGCCAGCGCCCACTTGGGCACCGCCGGGAAGGGCTGATCCTGATGGGTTCTGGCATACATGGGGCAGATGATATCAGTGGCCGGGGTATCGGCCCCGCCCCCCTCGTACTGCACCGGACGGCTCGGGTCGCTGCGCTTGATCCAGCCATACATGGCATCGTGGGCAGGGCCGTAACCCGACTCGTTGCCCAGCGACCAGATGATGATGGAGGGGTGGTTGAAATCCCGCGCCACCATGCGGGTCGCCCGCTCCAGAAAGGCGTTGCTCCAGGCGGGATCCCGCGCCAGCCGCCCCATGGGGGTCATGCCGTGGGTCTCCAGATTCGCCTCGTCCACTACATAGAGGCCGAGCCGATCGCAGAGGCGATAGAAATCGGGGTGGTTGGGATAGTGGGAACAGCGCACCGCATTGAAGTTGTGCCGCTTCATCAGCAGCAGATCCCGATCCATGGTGGCGCGATCGATGGCATAACCCTTGGCGGGATGGTATTCATGACGGTTGGCACCACGAATAAGCAGCGGCTGACCGTTGACCCGCAGCAGGCCACCACGGATCTCCACCACCCGAAAGCCCACATCGCACGCCTCGCTCTCGATGGCCTGGCCCTGCTCGTCCAGCAGGGTCAGGGTCAGGCGATAGAGATGGGGCGTCTCGGCGCTCCACTTGCGCGGCGCAGCCACGTCGAGCCACAGCTCGGCACGATCGTCATACGCCCCTTTCTCATCAATGGCTTGGGTGCCTATCGGCTGGCGCAGGGTCGCAACCCGCTCGCCACCGTCATAGAGATTGGCCTCCACCGACAAACCAGCCCCATTAGCCACCTGCAGTGCAATCTTGAGACGGCCATCCCGATAGCAGGCATCCAGCTCGGGGGTCACCCGCATATCCATCAGATGGCGGGACGGTTTGTGCAGCAGGCTGACGGAGCGGAAGATCCCCGACAGCCACCACATATCCTGATCTTCCAGATAGGAGCCGTCGGACCAGCGCAGCACCAGCACCGCCAATCGGTTGCGACCGCTCTGCAGATATGGGGTCAGATCGAATTCGGCGGGCAGCCGGCTGTCCTGGGAGTAACCTACCCAGCGGCCGTTGCAGAAGAGGTGGAAGGCACTGCTCACCCCGTCGAAGATGATCCGGCTCTGGCCGCTTGACAGCCAGTCGGCGGGCAATTCGAACTCGCGGGAGTAGCAACCGGTGGGGTTCTCTGCCGGCACCCGGGGCGGATCGCAGGGAAAGGGGTACTTGATATTGGTGTAGATGGGGCCATCGGTGAGCAGCCGCGCAGCTGGATAGGCGGCATCCAGCTGCCAGTTGCCCGGCACGGTAATGGGGCAAGTATCCGCCAGATCCTGCACCAGCCAGCTCTCTGGCACCAATTCGGGAGCGGCAAAGAAGGAGAAGCGCCACTCGCCATCGAGCAAGAGACGGGAGGAAGAGGCCAGATCACCCCTGGCATCCGCTTCGCTGCGCCAGCTGAACATGGGGGTATGGGCTGCCAGCCGGTTTACCGACGTAATGGCCTGAGTCTGCCAATCCTGACGCGCCACTATCTCCCTGAGCATTCACTCTCTCCCTGCTGATTGGAAAACCTATTCAGTCTAGAGAAGTATGACGCAGGGAACGGCGATCTCGCTCACACAGATGTAAACGATTACACTGATTTTGTTAAGTAAAGCGGAGTAAAAATGATTAAAAATAGGTAAAACAATAACTGTGCAAGAAACGGCCCCGAACAGGGCCACAAAAGGGGGCTATCCGGCCCGAACCGGTGCCACCGAGTGGCGATTGATCAGGGTGGGGGTATAGATCCGGCTCTGGGTCGCGTCACTCTCCCCCGCCGCCAGCTGAATGGCCAGCTTGGCCGCCTGAGCCGCCATCAGCTCGATGGGATAGCGCATGGTGGAAAGCTTGGGGCGCAAGTATCTGGCATAGATGATGTCATCGAAGCCCACTACCGAGACCTCCTCCGGCACTCGCAGGCCGTTGTCCGCTAGCACAGAGATGGCGCCAGCCGCCATGGCATCGTTATAGGCCACCACGGCGGTCACCTTGAGCCCCTTGGCCAGCAGGTTGAGCATGGCACGCTCCCCCCCCTCCTCGTTCGGCGTGCCGCTCTCGATAAGCTCGGGATCGGCTGCCAGACCCGCCTCCATCAGCCCATCCTGATAACCCTGCAAACGCAAGGTGGCATCCTCGATGGCGTGATCCGAGCTGATAAAGGCGATATGGCGGTGACCCAGTTCGATCAGGTGGCGAGTCGCCGTAGCCGCACCCAGCCGATTGTTGAGGGCGATGCAGCGCCCCTTGAGGGCCGGAATATCGCGGTTGATCAGCACCATACCGGGCACCCGCATGGCGTAATCGTACAGCTCCTCGTCGCTCAGCGCCTTGCTGTGCACCACCAGCGCCTCGCAACGCTTGCCGATCAGTAGCTCGATCGCCTCACGCTCCTGACGCGCCTTGTGAAAACCGTTACCCATCAGCAGGTGAAGGTTCTGCTCGACGGCGATGCCGGAGACCCCCTTCACCAGTGCACCGAAGAAGGGATCCGCCACGTCACCGACCACTACCCCCATAGTGTCGCAGGTCTGGCTGACCAGTGCCCGCGCGTTGGCGTTGGGGGTGTAGCCCAGTTCGGCCATGGCCTTCTGCACCACTTCGCGAGACGCGGCACTGGCCTTGGGGGAGTTGTTCATCACCCGTGAAACCGTTGCCACCGACACATTGGCCAAACGGGCGACATCCTTGATGGTGCTCATGCTGTTTTCACTTCTTTCACTGTGCAATAGAGCGCCATTATACCCAGCAAACCCTTTGAAAACAGGGGTGAAACGCATATCTGCCATCAGGATGATCACAAAAACAGTGTAATCGTTTACACTGTTTTGCAAGCAAGCTCACAGTTTGGTCGCCACACCCTCGGCTAGACTGCTTCCAGACACTTTTCAGTGGAGAGCAAGATGAACGTTCTGGTCACCGGCGGTTGCGGATATATCGGCAGCCACACCTGTCTGGCCCTGCAAGCGGCAGGCATGAATCCCGTGGTGGTCGATAACCTCGGCAACAGCAAGCACAGCGTGTTGACTCGAGTCGCCGCCATCAGCGGCCAGCAACCCCTGTTCTATCAAGGGGATATTCGCGATGCAGCCCTGCTGGACCGGATCTTTGCCGAACAGCAAATCGATGCAGTGATCCACTTTGCCGCCCTCAAGGCGGTCGGTGAGTCGACTCGCATTCCACTGGATTACTACGAGAACAACCTCGGCGGCACCCTCACCCTGCTGCAGGCGATGAAACGGGCCGGGGTGCACAATCTGGTGTTCAGCTCTTCGGCGACCGTCTACGGCGATCCCGCCAGCCTGCCGATCCGCGAGGATTTCCCCCGCAGTGCTACCAACCCCTACGGTCGCTCCAAGCTGATCATCGAGGAGATCCTCGAGGATCTGCAGCTGGCCGAGCCCCACTGGAGCATGACCCTGCTGCGCTACTTCAATCCGGTCGGCGCCCACGAATCGGGCACCATGGGTGAAGACCCGCAGGGGATCCCCAACAATCTGATGCCCTATATCACCCAGGTCGCCATCGGCCGTCGCGACTGCCTGTCTGTCTTTGGAAACGATTACCCCACCCCGGACGGCACCGGTGTGCGCGACTACATCCACGTGATGGATCTCGCCGAAGGGCATGTCAAGGCGCTGCAACACTGCGCCGGCAAGGGTGGCGTGCACACCTACAACCTGGGCACCGGCGAGGGCCAGAGCGTGTTGCAGCTGGTCGCCGCTTTCTCTGCTGCCTGTGGCAAGCCGTTGCCATTTCGCATCGAGCCGCGTCGCTCGGGCGATATCGCCGCCTGCTGGGCCGATCCGGCCAAGGCCGAGCGCGAGCTGGGCTGGCGGGCGACCCGCAACATCGACGCCATGTGCGCCGATAGCTGGCACTGGCAATCCGCCAATCCGAACGGTTACGAGGAGTAGGCCTGCCTGCTCCCTGTTAATAGATGACCATATTTTTCAATACCTTATTCAGGAGAGATGATGTTCAACCCCGTCGATCATCCCCATCGCCGCTTCAACCCGCTGACCGGCCAGTATGTGCTGGTCTCCCCCCATCGGGCCAAACGCCCCTGGCAGGGACAGGTGGAGAAGGTGAGTCAGGCCCCCAAACAGGCCCACGATCCCGACTGTTTCCTCTGCGCGGGCAACACCCGGGTCACCGGCGACATCAACCCCGACTATCAGGGCACCTTCGTCTTTACCAACGACTTCGCCGCCCTGATGCAGGATACCCCAGCCGCCGATAGCGCCAGCGATCCCCTGCTGAAACTTGAGGTCGCCCGCGGCACCAGCCGGGTCATCTGCTTCTCGCCGGACCACGGCAAGACCCTGCCCGAGCTGCCGCTGCCCGCCATCGAGGGGGTGATCACCACCTGGATGGATCAGGTCGCCGAGCTGTCGGCCCAGTGGGAGTGGGTGCAGGTCTTTGAAAACAAAGGGGCCGTCATGGGCTGCTCCAACCCTCACCCTCACGGCCAGATCTGGGGCAGCGACTTCCTGCCCAACGAGATCGCCCGCGAAGAGCAGCACCAGCGCGACTGGCTGGCCGAGCATGGCCGCCCCATGCTGCTGAATTATGTAGAGCGGGAGCTGGCGGATCGCTCGCGCATCGTGGTGGAGACCGAGCACTGGCTCGCCGTGGTTCCCTTCTGGGCCGCCTGGCCGTTCGAAACCCTGCTGCTGCCCAAGGCGCACGCCCCCTCCATGCTCAATATGACCCAGGCCCAGCAACAGGATCTGGCGGTGGCGCTCAAGGAGCTCACCAGCCGCTACGACAACCTGTTCGAGTGCAGCTTCCCCTACTCCATGGGCTGGCACTTTGCACCGCCCAAGTCGGATTGCCCCGAGGCGTGGCAACTGCATGCCCACTTCTATCCGCCGCTGCTGCGCTCCGCCACCGTGCGCAAATTTATGGTCGGCTTCGAGATGCTGGCCGAAACCCAGCGTGACCTTACCCCCGAGCAGGCTGCCGAGCGGCTGCGTGCCCTGAGCCCCGTTCACTACAACCAGACCAGCCACACCAATGAGGAGGCCCTATGACCCCCAGCCAACGCGTCAGCACCGTTTTTGCCGAGCAATTTGCCAAAGCGCCCGATCTGCTGGTGCGCGCCCCCGGCCGCGTCAACCTCATCGGTGAACATACAGACTACAACGACGGCTTCGTGCTGCCCTGCGCCATCGACTACGAGACCTGCGTCGCCATCGGCCTGCGCGATGACCGGCAAGTGCAGGTGATCGCCGCCGACTACGACAACCAGCGCGACCAGTTCGACCTCGACCAGCCCATCGAGCACCACCCCAGCCAACGCTGGAGCGACTACATCCGCGGCGTGGTGAAGTATCTGCAGGAGCGTGGCTATGCCCTGCACGGCCTCGATCTGGTGGTCTCCGGCAACGTGCCGCAGGGGGCGGGGCTCTCCTCCTCCGCCTCGCTGGAAGTGGCCATTGGTCAGGCCTTCAAAGAGGCGCTGGGGCTCGGCATCACTCAGGCCGAGATCGCCCTCAATGGCCAGCAGGCGGAGAACCAGTTCGTCGGCTGCAACTGCGGCATCATGGATCAGATGATCTCCGCCAGCGGCAAAACCGACCACGCCCTGCTGCTCGACTGCCGCTCGCTGGAGACCCGCCTCATCCCCATGCCCACCGATCTGGCGGTGCTGATCGTCAACTCCAATGTGCGCCGCGGTCTGGTGGATAGCGAATACAACACCCGCCGCCAGCAGTGCGAAGCGGCCGCCCGTCACTACGGAGTCAAGGCGCTGCGCGACCTTGATCTGGCCGGACTGGAAGCGCGCAAGGCCGGGCTGGATGATGCTTGCTATCGTCGTGCCCGCCACATCGTTGGGGAAAATGCCCGCACTCTGGCGGCCGCCGATGCGCTGGCGAGCCACGATCTGACCCGTCTCGGCGAGCTGATGGCCCAGTCGCACGCCGCCATGCACGATGACTTCGAGATCACAGTGCCCGCCATCGACGGTCTGGTGGAGATCATCAAGGCCAGGATCGGCACAGATGGTGGCGTGCGGATGACTGGCGGCGGCTTCGGCGGCTGCGTGGTCGCCCTGCTGCGCCCGGAGAAGGTGGCCGAGGTGATTGCCGCCGTCGAGGCGGAGTATCCGGCCATCTCGGGCCTCAAGGCCGACTGCTACGTCTGCTCTGCCAGCGCCGGTGCAGGCAAGCTATGAGCAGCGCCATGACCCCGTTCGAGCTGGAAAATGAAGAGGGGCTGCGGCTGCGCGGCCTCGACTTCGGCGCCACCCTCACCTCCCTCACCCTGCTGGTGGCGGGCAAACGGCGTGAAGTGCTGCTGGGCTGTGCCGACGACGCCTATCCCACCCAGCAGGTGTGGCTGGGTGCGGTGGCCGGTCGTTTTGCCAACCGCATCGGCGGTGCCGAGCTGGTGCGTGATGGACAGCACTGGCCGCTGAATGCCAATCAGGCACCCAACTGTCTGCACGGCGGGCAGGCTGGCTTTCATCGCCAGCGCTGGCAGATCAAGGAGCTGGAGGCGGATCGGGTCAAGCTGGCGTTGCTCTCCCGGGCGGGGGATCAGGGCTTTCCCGGCAATCTGCGGGTCACCCTGGAGTACCGGCTGGAGCAGAGCGATCTGGTGGTGGATTTCATCGCCAGCACGGATGCCACAACGCCGGTCAGCCTCACCAGCCACGCCTACTTCAATCTCGATGGGCAAACTGATGGCGGCGATATCCGTGACCACCTCATCAGTATCAATGCCGACCACTTCCTGCCGACCGACCCGAACGGTTTGCCGATCACCATCACTCCGGTGGAGGGGCCATTCGATCTGCGCCGCGAGCGCCTGATTGGCCAGGATTGGCTGAACCATCCTCAGCAGCAACAGGCCAAGGGGTACGATCACGCCTTTGTGCTCAATGGACCGGAGCAGAAGTGGGCAGCTCGCGTGGTGTCAGGTGACAGACAGTTGGCGATGGAGGTCTATACCAACCAGCCCTCGCTACAGTTTTACACCGGCAACTGGCTGGCCAATACCCCGAACCGCAGCGGCCTGTCGCACCGGGATCACGACGGCTTCTGTCTTGAGGCGCAACAGCTGCCGGACAGCCCCAATCGCCCCGAGCTGGGCAACCCCTGGCTGCTGCCTGGCGAGCGTTATCACCACCAGACCCGCTACCGCTTTATCCGCGACTAACTTAAAGAATTCATGATTTTTACATAGCCTCAGCAGTCACAATCGAGCAAGATATGCCGCCCCGAGACCCTTTCGGGGCGTTTTTACATCAACGAAGTTAAGGATTGTTTGTTCGATGACTGACACTTATAGCCTGCTGGTCGCCTTTATTCTGGGCGTCGTCGAGGGGCTGACCGAGTTCCTCCCCGTCTCCTCCACCGGCCACATGATTATCGTCGGCCATCTGCTGGGCTTTGAAGGGCCCAAGGCAGCCACTTTCGAAGTGGTGATCCAGCTTGGCTCCATCCTCGCCGTAGTCGCCGTCTTCTGGCGCCGCCTGTTTGGCCTGATTGGCATCCACTTTGGCCAGAAGCCGTCCCGGGATCACGCCACCCTGTCGCTGATCCACGTCATCCTCGGCATGATGCCCGCCATCGTGGTCGGTCTGGCCATCCACAGCTGGATCAAGGCCAACCTGTTTGGTCCGCAGACCGTCATGTACGCGCTGGTCGCGGGGGGCATCCTGCTGATCATCGCCGAGAAGTTCCGCCCGGCCGTCACAGCCGAAACCCTGGATGACATCAGCTACAAGCAGGCGTTTGGCATCGGTCTGTTCCAGTGTCTGGCCCTGTGGCCCGGCTTCTCCCGCTCGGGCGCAACCATCAGTGGTGGCATGCTGATGGGGATCAGCCGTCACGCCGCCGCCGAGTTCTCCTTCATCATGGCGGTGCCCATGATGGTGGCCGCCAGCGGGCTTGATCTCTACAAGAGCCGCGATTTCCTCTCGATGGCCGACTTCCCGATGTTTGCCGTGGGCTTTATCACCGCCTTCGTGGTAGCGATGTTTGCGATCAAGACCTTCCTGACATTGATCCGCCGCATCGACTTTATCCCGTTCGCCATCTACCGCTTTATCGTGGCATTCGCCGTCTATCTGGTGTTTGTCGCCTGAGCGACAGCCATGAAATGACAAAAGGGACCAATCTGGTCCCTTTTTCTATGGCGTCATGGTGCTCAGTAGAGGTGCTGGCTGATGCCGTTCAGCAGTCGCGACAGCCCCTTGGTGAACTGCACTGGCGCATCCTGTACCGTGTAGCAGAGGCAACCATCTGGGGTATGCGGGCTGTGGGAGTGGCTGGCATCGCGCCAGATGAAATCTCCCGCCTTGTAAAGGGTATCGCCATCCTGAATATTGCCCGCCAGCAGCAGGGTCAGCTCATAACCCTGATGGGTGTGCTCGGGGATGCGGCCGCCCGCTTCGATATGGAGCAAGCTGGCGCGCGCCCCCATCTCGTCCAGCGGCAGACTCTGCTGACGAATGGCCCCGATATGACGCCACTTGGGGGAACGGTAGCGGGCCAACACCCGTGGCAAACGGTAGGCCTGACCGGCTACCTCCAGCTCGCCGGGCTGGGCTCGGGGCTGGTCATGTGTTGGCTCGGAGAGGGGCTCTGCCAGCGGCTGGGCCAGAATATCCGCCAGCATGGCGTCGAATCCGGCGTCCAGTCCCACTTCATCGCGGGAGTCCAGCTCGGGCTCTGCTGGCGAAGCAAGATATTGCTGTGCCAGCTCATCTTCGAATGTCTTCAGTCGGGCAGCACAATCGGGGCAGAGTTCGCAGTGGGCGGAGAGCCCTACCGCCAGCGGCAGAGGGAGCTCGTCGGCGGCAAAAGCACGCAGCATAGGGTCGGTCGGATGGGCTTTAATCATGGCCTTGCTCCACTTGCTCTTTCAGTTTCTGTAACGCCAGCCGGAGGCGGGACTTGATGGTACCGAGCGGCACGCCGAGTCGCTCCGCCAACTCCTGCTGGGAGAACTCCTGCAGATAGATGCCACGCACCACCTGCTGTTGCGGCTCCGGCAGGGTGCCCAGATAGTGGGCCATCTGACGGGTCAGCACCGCATCCTCACCGCCGCTCAGATGCTCCTCTTCGGCCTGAAACTCCAGCACCGGCCACAGCTCCTCGGCACAGAGATCCTCCTTGCTGGCGCGACGACGGCGCAGCATGTCGAAGCACTGGTTACGCATCACGGTATAGATCCAGGTGGTCGGCGCCCCCTTCTCGGGGTGGTAGAGGCGCGCCTTCTGCCACACCAGCAGCATGGTCTCCTGCACCAGCTCCATGGCGTTGGCTTCGCTACCGAGGTGGCGCAGGCCGTAGCTGCGAATGCGCGGCGCAAAGTGTTGGAACAGGCGGGCAAAAGCAGCCTTGTCGGCCTGCTCTGCCACCCTGATCAGCAGAGATTTGAGGTCGCCATCCGGGTTATCCATCACGGGCGAGGTCCTGCGTATGGTCGAGTGTGGTTGGCCAGTATATGCCATTGCGCCATCCCTTTGGTGTGCTGTCGAACATGCTGTGGTGATGACTTGTACGGCGCTGCGGCAGTGGCGGATCAGCGGGTCAGAAAAAATCAGTGGCTGGCCACCAGCACCCCCTTGAGCAGGGCGATGGCGGGCTGATTGTCGGCGGCGGCCAGCAGCAGTTGTTTCTGTTCAGGGGGGATCGGCAACACCTCCAGCCAGCGCTGGGCCACCCAGTTGCCATCGTCCCAGCGGGGGGCGGGATAGAGGGCGGCATAGTCGGGATAGTCGGCAAACACCTCCCGCAGCGCCTCGACCAGCGGCTGCTGATCAGGATGTAGCCGGCGGGGCGGCCAGGCCGTCAGCGGCGTCACCTCGCCGATACGCAGGCCATCGGGCTCCTGCCACAGATCCTCTATCTGCACCCGCTCCATCCCCTGCACCGTGATCCCCAGCATGCCGTCCGGCAGCCGGTCGAAATCGATGATGGTGACCCGGGTGGCGATGGGCAGCATGTTGCGCAGGGCGTCGGGCTGGCGAGGGTCCACCATGCAGAGGGCAAAGCCGGACTCCCCCGCCTCGGCGATCATCCGCTGGTATCTCGGTTCGAAGATCCGCAGCGGCATGACGCCGCCGGGCAGCAGGTGGGCAGATAGGGGAAACAGCGCCAGTCGCATCGCAAACTCCTCGGTTGGGAACCTCTGTTAATACGCCGGGCCAGAGGGAGGAGATCATTCCCGTCATCGGAAAGGAAAAACCCTTAACAATCAGGGGAAAATAGCCTGGACAAGCCGCTTCGATATGCAGTAGAAATGGATAAGCACCGTAATTTCCGCCCAATATTCTGGAATATGGCGCTAAACGCAGTGAAATATCCGCCCGACAGCGAGCGGCGGGTCATCCCTATAGTTTTCTCGGGCCGATGCGGGTAAAATTCACGCCCTTATATATCAGTCATTTTTCGACGCGCAACCTTGGTGGTCAGTTATGAAAGAGCATATTCATCATCTACTTGAACAAACGGTAGCCAATCTCAAGTCAGCAGGCGTCCTGCCGGCGGACCTGGAAGCCCGCGTGCAAGTAGACCGATGCAAGGAAAAAGCTCACGGCGACCTGGCTACCAACCTGGCCATGCTGCTGGCCAAACCGGCCCGCAAGAATCCCCGTGAGCTGGCGGCTGCCATCATCGAGCACCTGCCTGCCTCCGACCTGATCGCCAAGGTCGAGATCGCCGGTCCCGGCTTTATCAACTTCTTCTTCGACCAGCGCTGGCTGGCCGGTCAGGTCGAGGCCATGGTGACCTCTGCCAACGCCAACGTACGGTTGCCCGCGCCACAAACCGTGGTGGTGGACTACTCCGCCCCCAACGTGGCCAAAGAGATGGCGGTGCACCACATCCGCTCCACCGTACTCGGTGACGTAGCTGCGCGCGCGCTGGAATTCCTCGGCCACAAAGTGATCCGTGCCAACCACATCGGTGACTGGGGCACCCAGTTCGGCATGCTGATCGCCTATCTGGAGAAGATGTCCAACGAGCACGCCAGCGACATGGCACTCAAGGATCTGGAAGCCTTCTACACCCAGGCCAAGCGTTGCTACGACGAAGACGAAGCCTTCGCCGAGCGCGCCCGTAATTACGTGGTCAAGCTGCAGGGCGGCGATGAGTACTGCCGTACCATGTGGAAGAAGCTGGTCGACATGACCATGGAACAGAACCAGATCAACTACGACCGCCTGAATGTCTCCCTGACCAACAAGGACATCATGGGCGAGTCCATGTACAACGACATGCTGCCGGAGATCGTTGCAGACCTGAAAGCCAAGGGGCTGGCGGTCGAGAGCGAAGGCGCTACCGTTGTCTTCCTGGACGAGTTCAAGAACAAGGATGGCGAGGCCATGGGCGTCATCATCCAGAAGAGCGATGGCGGTTTCCTCTACACCACCACCGACATCGCCTGTGCCAAATACCGTTATGAAACCCTGGGCGCCGACCGTGTCATGTACTTCATCGACTCCCGTCAGCACCAGCACCTGATGCAGGCCTGGACCATCACCCGCAAGGCGGGTTATGTACCGGAATCCGTCCCCCTCGAGCACCACGCCTTCGGCATGATGCTGGGCAAGGATGGTCGTCCCTACAAGACCCGTTCCGGTGGTACCGTCAAGCTGGTTGACCTGCTGAACGAAGCGGAAGAGCGCGCCGCTGCCCTGCTGGAGAGCCGCAACAGCGACCTCTCTGCCGAAGAGAAGGCCAACGTGGTCAACGCCATCGCCATGGGCGCGGTCAAGTATGCGGATCTCTCCAAGAACCGTACTACCGACTACATCTTCGACTGGGATCTGATGCTGTCGTTTGAAGGCAACACTGCCCCTTACCTGCAGTACGCCTACACACGTATCCAGTCCATCTTCCGCAAGGCCAACATCGATGCCGAAACGCTGACCGGCAACGTGACCCTGAACGAAGAGGCCGAAGAGGTGCTGGCCCAGAAACTGATCCAGTTCTCCGACGCGGTCAACGGTGTGGCCGACAAAGGCATGCCGCACCTGCTCTGTACCTACCTGTACGAGTTGTCCGGCAACTTCATGACCTTCTATGAAGCCTGCCCGATCAACAAGGATGGCGTGGACGAGGCAACCCGTCAGAGCCGTCTGCTGCTGTGCGCCGCCACCGCCAAGGTACTGAAACTGGGCCTCGGCGTACTGGGCATCCATACCCTGGAGCGCATGTAATAGATGGCAACCCGGGATTATGTCGGCAGCCGCCCGCGACGTCGGGCGGGTGGCCGCAATACCAAGAAAGCGGCCCCTCGCCGCTTTCCTGTTATTCCAGTGCTGCTGGTCGTGGCACTGCTGGCAGGCTTTGGTGGCTTCCTTTACATGATCAATGGCAAGGGTAACGACGCCCCCACCATTGAGGAGCAGGTAAAGGCCAACAAGCCAAAAGCGCAGAATAACGGGCTGCCTCAGGAGAAGTGGAGCTACATCGAACGGCTTGAGAACAAGCAGGTCGATATCATAGAACCGCCGACCCAGCCGGGTGTGCTGCCGCCACCACCGGCAGATACCATGACCCTGCAACCGGAAAAACTGCCGCAACCGGTGCCGACCGACATTCCCCAACCGGGAACGCCCATCGGCCAGCCCAAGCCCTATCAGCCCAATCCGGCGACCACCCCTTCCACCTCGGGTGCACCGGTTGCCAGCGCGCAAGAGCAGGTGATCGACCGCAAGGCAGAACGGGAACGGATGGAGCGAGAGATCCGTGCCGAGCTGGAACGGGAGCGGGCCGAAGCGGCCAAGGCCAAAGCGGCCACTCCGCCAGCCCAGACCGCAGCCGCCGACAGCGGTCGCTATATGATGCAGTGCGCCGCCCTGCGCTCGCAGGATTCCGCAGAGTCGCTCAAGGCGCGTATCGCCTTCACCGCTGGCCTCTCTTCCAGCCTGCAGGTGATCAATGGCGCCAACGGCACCGTCTACAAGGTGATGGTGGGCCCCTTCAACGGCAAGGCGGCCGCCGACGCGGCCAACAGCAAGCTGCAGAGCTCCGGCATCAGCGGCTGCATTCCCAAGAAAGGGTAATCCGCTTACCGATGACGCAGGGCCGGGTGGCAACACCCGGCCCTGTTCTTTTGGTGTCACTTCTTTTGGTGTCACTCGCACCCACGCTCTTTACTACCCCGTTTATCCCGACCAAGGGCAGGGTTGAAAAGCCCGTTTGCCATCCCCATCTTTCTTGCCATGCACAGTCAGGCCGTCATTCGGCTCAAGCGAGGTAAGTAAAGTGACTACCATAGTTTCAGTTCGCCGCAACGGTCAGGTCGTCATCGGTGGCGATGGCCAGGTCTCTCTTGGCAACACCGTCATGAAGGGCAACGCCCGCAAGGTTCATCGCCTCTATAACGGCAAGGTGCTGGCCGGTTTCGCTGGCGGTACCGCCGACGCCTTCACCCTGCTCGAACGTTTCGAAGCAAAACTGCAGGCCCATCAGGGTAATCTGGAGCGCGCCGCCGTGGCGCTGGCCAAAGATTGGCGCACCGATCGCGCCCTGCGCCGCCTCGAAGCGCTGCTGGCCGTGGCCGACGAACACAAATCCTTCATCATCACCGGCAACGGTGACGTGGTACAGCCGGAGCACGATCTCATCGCCATCGGCAGCGGCGGCAACTTCGCCCAGTCCGCCGCCATCGCGCTGCTGGAAAACACCGAGCTGGATGCCAGGACCATTGTCGAGAAGTCCCTCAAGATTGCGGGCGACATCTGCGTCTTCACCAACGGCAACCACACCATCGAAGTGCTGGACTACGCTGCCAAATAAGGCCGCCAGCCAAACCCAATTTCCCAAGGGGCGGGCACTGCCCGCCCCGGATACAGGAACACCATCATGTCCGAGATGACCCCGAGAGAAATCGTCCACGAGCTGGACAGACACATCATTGGTCAGGCCGATGCCAAGCGTGCCGTTGCCGTTGCCCTGCGCAACCGCTGGCGCCGGATGCAACTCGATGAAGAGATGCGCCATGAAGTAACCCCGAAAAACATCCTGATGATAGGCCCGACCGGTGTCGGCAAGACCGAGATCGCCCGTCGTCTGGCCAAGCTGGCCAACGCCCCCTTCATCAAGGTGGAAGCGACCAAGTTCACCGAAGTGGGCTATGTCGGCAAGGAAGTGGACAGCATCATCCGCGATCTGACCGATGCCGCCATCAAGCTGGTGCGCGAAACCGAGATGGAGAAGATGAAATATCGCGCCGAGGAGGCCGCCGAAGAGCGCATCCTCGACGCCCTGCTGCCCAACCCGCGCAACACCTGGGGTGAGGAAGAGAAAGCCGACAACTCCAACACCCGCCAGATCTTCCGCAAGAAACTGCGTGAAGGTCAGCTGGATGACAAGGAGATCGAGCTGGAGCTCTCCGCCTCCCCGATGGGCGTCGAAATCATGACCCCGCCGGGCATGGAAGAGATGGCCAACCAGCTGCAGGGGCTGTTCCAGAACCTGGGCCAGAACCAGAAGAAGAAGCGCAAGATCAAGGTCAAAGAGGCCATGAAAGCGCTGATCGAAGAGGAAGCGGCCCGTCTGGTCAATCCGGAAGAGCTGAAGCAGAAAGCGATCGCCGCCGTCGAGAACAACGGCATCGTCTTCCTCGACGAGATCGACAAGATCTGCAAGCGTGGCGAGAGCTCAGGCCCCGATGTCTCCCGTGAAGGGGTACAACGCGACCTGCTGCCGCTGGTCGAGGGCTGCACCGTCAACACCAAGCACGGCATGGTCAAGACCGACCATATCCTGTTTGTCGCCTCCGGCGCCTTCCAGATTGCCAAGCCGTCCGACCTCATCCCCGAGCTGCAGGGTCGTCTGCCGATCCGCGTCGAGCTGACCGCCCTGACCACAGATGACTTCGAGCGTATCCTGACCGAACCGAACGCCTCCCTGACCGATCAGTACAAGGCGCTGATGGCCACCGAAGGGGTCAACATCGAGTTCACCAAGGATGGCATCCGCCGTCTGGCCGAAGCGGCGTGGCAGGTCAACGAGCGTACCGAGAACATCGGTGCCCGCCGTCTGCACACCGTGATGGAGCGCCTGATGGAAGATATCTCCTATGACGCCTCCGAGAAGTCCGGCGAGACCTTTGTCATCGACACCGACTACGTCAACGCCCATCTCGGTGCGCTTGTCGAGGATGAGGATCTGAGCCGCTTTATTCTGTAAGCGCAGTTCTGTTTGTAAAAAAACGCCTCCAGAAATGGGGGCGTTTTGCATTTTAAGCCCCTAACCACCCTCTCCAGCCATTGACGAGACTGCCAACTAAAGCACTGATATTATTGGTCTTCCTATCTAATGGAGCATGCCAATGACTGAACGTGAACCGGATATTGTGACAGTGAATGGTCGTCAGATTGATTTCATTGAGATCCATGAGGACGGCCCCCTTGTGCCACTTATTTTGAGCAGATCACAGGGTGGCGGAGTAATCCAACTCGGAGGCTCAGGACAAAAAATTCGCCTGAGCATCAATCCAGGCAGCAGCGATTGGCAATGGCTTGACTCAATATCTCGGCAAAGAAGATACAGCTTGGATTTTGAATCTGCTTGCATCGCTACATTAAGAAAAAAGATCGGTAAACGTGGTTCTATTGTCGGCAATACCCACGACACTTGGTATCTCGAGTTTCCTGACTGGGACACCAGCCAATAAGCGACATCATGGACGCCTCCCTATGTGGAGGCGTCCTTTTCATCTCCGCTGAAATTCGCTCAAAAAAAGATCTGTCTACTTCTGTGCAATTGATTTATACATACGTATAAATCAGATCGCAATCTGTGCAACAGGAACCAGAAAGATGAATCCAACCCGGCAGAAACTGCTCGATACCGGCCTCGCCATCGCCACCGAGAAGGGGCTGCGCGGCCTGACGGTGCGCGAGCTGGCGGCGGCGGCAGAGGTGAACCTCGGCTCCTTCGTCTACCACTTCGGCAACCGCGACGCCTTTATCGACGAGCTGGTCGAGCTCTGGTACGCCCCCCTATATGACGAGCTTAAGGCGGTGGCAGCCAAAGGCTCCTACCCCTCTGCCATCGCCATGTTCGAGGCGACCATGGAGGCGCTGATCGGTCTGGTGGCGCGCCAGCGCGGCTTTATCAACCACCTGTTTGGCGATGCGCTGGCGGGCGAAGGGGCGGCCCAGCGTTTTCTGCTCAGCCTGCCGCGCCGCCATCCCCTGCTGCTGATCGAACAGGTACGGATGGCACAGGCGGAAGGTTCGTTGGTCGCGGGTCACCCGCTCCAGCTGATGATCTTCATCATGGGGTCGGTCGGCCTGCCGCTGGTGATCGCCGGCAGCGGTCGCCAGCTCGGCTGGCTGCCCGAACAGGCCGCCCCCTTTCTCAGCCAGATAGACAACCCCGAGGCCGCCAGACAGCGGCTGGTATGGGCCCTGCGCGGCCTGCGCCCCACCGACATGAAGGAAGGAGAAGCGGCATGAAACAACGCATTGCAATCGTAGCCCTGCTGCTAACCGTTATCGGCGGCTACCTCTGGTGGCAGGGGCGCCCCACCGACGGCTCCATCCTCTACGGCAATGTCGATATTCGCGACGTCAATCTGGCCTTTCGGGTCGGCGGTCGCGTCGATCAGGTACTGGTCGATGAGGGGGATAGGGTAAAAACCGGCCAACTGCTGGCCCGCCTCGATCCGGCGCCCCTCACCCACAGCCGCGACAGTGCCCGCGCCAATCTGGCTGCGCTCACTGCCGCCAACGCCTTGATCCACAAAGGCTATCGCAGCGAAGAGACCGACCGCGCCCGGGCTGCACTGGCCGCCGCCGAAGCCGCAGCGCTGGAAGCTGACCAGCAGTGGCGCCGCCAGAGCGCATTGGCCGCCACCGGCGCCATCTCCCGCGGTCAGCTCGATACCGCCCGCTCCCAGCGGGATCAGACCCAGGCGCAGGTACGCTCGGCTCGCGAGCAGCTCGCCCAGCTCGAAACCGGCTACCGCCCGGAAGAGATTGCCCAGTCCGATGCCCAGCTGGAAGGGGCCAAAGCGGCGCTCGCCAGTGCCGAACTGGCGCTGGCGGATGCCAGCCTGACCGCCCCCAGCGACGGCATCATCATCAGCCGCGCCGTCGAGAATGGCAGCATGGTGCAGAGCGGAGCAACCGCCTTCAACCTCTCCCTGACCGCGCCGGTCTGGGTGCGCGCCTATGTGGAGGAGCCCTGGCTCGGCCACTTCCCGAGCGGCGCTAAGGTAACCCTCACCACCGACTCGCGGCCGGATCAGCCCTATCACGGGGTGGTGGGATTTGTCTCGCCGACCGCCGAGTTCACCCCGAAATCGGTGGAGACGCCTGACTTGCGCACTCACCTCGTCTACCGGCTGCGTATCGTGGTGCAGGATCCCGACCCGGCCCTGCGCCAAGGGATGCCGGTCACCGTCAGGCTGGCGCCATGAACAGCGCTATCTCCCTTGAGGGACTCACCAAACGCTTTGGCGAGCGGGTCGCCCTCAACGCCATCTCGGCCACCATTCCGACTGGCGGCATCACCGGGCTGGTGGGCCCCGACGGCGCGGGCAAGAGCACTTTGCTGCGCCTGCTGGCCGGTCTGCTGATCCCCGAAGCGGGCACCATCCGGGTGCTGGGGCTGGATCCGGTGAGCGAGGGAGACCTGCTGCGTCAGCGCCTCGGCTATATGCCCCAGCAGTTCGGCCTCTACGAGGATCTCAGCGTGCTGGAGAACCTCACCCTCTACGCTGACTTGCGCGGCGTACTGGAGCCCGAACGCACACCCACCTTCGCGCGGCTGCTCGCCTTCACCGATCTTGCCCGCTTCACCGCGCGGCCTGCGGGCAAGCTCTCTGGCGGGATGAAGCAGAAACTCGGGCTGGCCTGCGCCCTGCTCGGCACCCCGGATGTGCTGCTGCTCGACGAACCGGGGGTCGGGGTCGATCCCATCTCCCGCCGCGCCCTCTGGCAGATGGTGCGCGAGCTGGCCAAGGGAGGGATGACGGTTCTCTGGAGTACCGCCTATCTCGATGAGGCGGAGCTGTGCGACCACGTGCTGCTGATGGCGGATGGCGAGGTGCGCACCAGCGGCACACCGGCCAATCTGATGGGGGCCATGGCCAGCCGCTGCTGGCTGCTGGAGGCGGGGCAGCTGGATGGCCGCGAGCGGCGCGCCCTGCTGCGCCGGGCACTGGCTCACCCAGCGGTGATGGATGGCGCGGTGGCGGGGGAGCGGGTTCGCCTGCTGCTGCACCCGGGCATGACGCCCCCGCCGCTGGCGGAGCTGCAATTGACCAACGGCGCCTTTCAACCTGCTCAGCCCCGGCTGGAGGATGCCTTTATCGACCTGCTCGGCGGCGGCCCCGGCGGGGAGTCGAGTCTGGCGGCCGGGATGCGGGAAGCCGAACTGCCGCAGGGGGTCTCCCCCGAGGCGGTGATCGAGGCGCGCCACCTCACCAAGCGCTTCGGCGATTTTGCCGCCACCGATGATGTCAGCTTTGCGGTGCGCCGCGGCGAGATCTTCGGCCTGCTCGGCCCCAACGGGGCGGGCAAGTCCACCACCTTCAAGATGGAGTGCGGCCTGCTGCGCCCGAGCGAGGGGCAGGCACTGGTGACCGGCATCGATCTGGCCCACAGTCCGTCGGCTGCGCGCCAGCGCCTCGGCTACATGGCGCAGAAATTCTCCCTCTACAAGCAGCTCACCGTGGCGCAGAACCTCTCCTTCTTCGCCGGTATTTACGGCCTGTTCGGCCGCCACCAGCAGACGCGGATCGACGCCATGGTGACCGCTTTTGCCCTCACCCCCTGGCTCGATCAGAAGGCGGAATCCCTACCGCTCGGCCTGCGCCAGCGTCTTTCACTCGCCTGCGCCCTGCTGCACGAGCCGCCGCTGCTGTTTCTCGACGAGCCCACCTCCGGGGTCGATCCGGTGACCCGGCGCGAGTTCTGGTCGCACATCAACGCGCTGGCCGACCACGGCGTCACCGTGCTGGTCACCACCCACTTTATGGATGAGGCGGAGTATTGCGACCGCATCGCCCTCATCTATCGCGGCAAGCTGCTGGCGCTCGGCACCCCGGACGATCTCAAGGAGCTGGCCGCCAAAGAGGCGGCGACTTCTCTGCCAACCGGCTCCTTGCCGACCATGGAAGAGGCCTTTATCACCCTGGTCGAGCGGGCCAGCGAGGAGGACGCATGAGCATCAACCGTCGGCGACTGCTGGCCCTCTGCCGCAAGGAGACGCTGCAAATCGTCCGTGACCCGAGCAGCATCCTCATCGCCTTCATCATGCCGGTGGTACTGCTGGTAGTGATGGGTTACGCCATCAATCTGGATGTGGACCATCTGCGCCTCGGCATCTGGCGTACCGACAGCGGTGCCCCGGCGGTGCGGCTGGAGCAGGCCCTGCGCGGCTCTACCGCGCTGGAGATCCACAGCGGCCCGAGCAAGGCGTCCCTGCTCGCCAGTCTTGCCCGTGGCGAGATCCGCGGCCTGCTGGTGATCGATGACGGATTCTCCCGCGCGCTAGCCGGTCAGGGCAATGGCACGCCGCAGGCACTGCTGCTGACCGACGGCTCCGAGCCCAACACAGCCAACTTCGTCACCAACTATGTGCAGGGGATCTGGCAGGGATGGCTCGCTGGCGAGGGGGTCGCCATGCCGGTATCGATAGAGAGCCGCGCCTGGTTCAATCCGGCGCTGGTGAGCCGCAACTTTCTGGTGCCGGGCTCCATTGCGGTGGTGATGACCATCATCGGCGCCCTGCTCACCTCGCTGGTGGTGGCGCGGGAGTGGGAGCGCGGCACCATGGAGGCGCTGCTCGCCACCCCGGTCACCAAGGGGGAGCTGCTGCTCTCCAAGCTGTTGCCCTACTATGGCCTCGGCATCATCGCCATGCTGCTCTGCCTGCTCTTCTCGGTGGCGGTAATGGGCGTGCCATGGCGCGGCTCCCTGCTGCTGCTCTTTCTGGTCACCAGCGTCTTTCTCGGCAGCGCCCTCGGACTCGGCCTGTTCCTCTCCACCGTGATGCGCAGCCAGTTCAATGCCGCACAGGCGGCGCTGATCGCTGCGTTTCTGCCCGCGGTGATGCTGTCGGGCTTCGTGTTCGAGATCGCCAGCATGCCACCGCTGCTGCGAGCCATCACCCACCTCATTCCGGCCCGCTACTTCGCGAGCTCCCTGCAGACCCTCTATCAGGCGGGCAGCGTCTTCTCGATCCTGCTGGTCAACGGTTTCTGTCTGCTGCTGCTGGCCGGTTTCTGGCTGGCCCTGACCGCCCGCAAGACGCGGCGCACTCTGGAGTAACCCATGCTGATCCGACTCTGGTGGCTGATCCGAAAAGAGCTGCAGGCCCTGATGGGCAATACTCAGGGGCGCTTTCTGCTCATCATGCCGGTGCTGCTGCAAACCGCCCTCTTCCCGTTCGCCGCCACTCTGGAGGTGACCGGCAACACGCTGGCCATCTACAACCAGGATGGCGGTGCCCAGAGCCGCGAGCTGCTGGAGCGCCTCACCCATATGCCCGCCTTCACCACCATCATCCCGGTGCAAGGCGAGGCGGGCATGACCGAGGCCATCACCGGGCAGCAGGCACTGCTCGGGCTGATTATTCCGGGGGATTTCTCGCGTCGGCTGGCGCGCGGCGAACCGGCCAAGGTGCAGCTGATCATCGATGGCCGTCGCTCCAACGGCGGTCAGGTGGCGGCTGGCTACATCAGTCAGGTGATTGCCCGCTGGCAAAGTGAGGGCAAGGGGCAACCCGAGCTGGCGGTGCGCAACCTCTACAACCCCAACGTCGAGTTCCACTGGCATATCCTGCCAGCGTTGGTGGCCATCATCACCACCACCGGTTGTCTTATCGTCACCGCCCTCTCGGTCGCGCGGGAGCGGGAAGAGGGCACCTTCGATCAGCTGCTGGTCTCCCCCCTCACCGCAGGCTGGATCATGGCGGGCAAGGCGGTGCCCGGCATCATGGTGGCGGTGGGGCAAGGGTGCATAGTCGCGCTGGCCGCCCGCTTCGTCTTTCACCTCCCCTTTGCCGGCAGCCTCAGCCTGCTGATGGCGGGCATGGTCTGCTACGGGCTGGCACTGGCCGGGATCGGGCTCTTCATCTCCTCGTTCTGCTCAACCCAGCAACAGGCATTTCTCGGGGTCTTCTCCTTCACCGTCCCGGCGGTGATCCTCTCGGGCTACATCTCGCCGGTGGAGAACATCCCGCAGGTGTTCCAGTGGCTGGCGGCCATCGACCCCCTCACCCACTTCATCGTGTTACTCAAGGGGGTCTTCCTCAAGGGGTTCGACTGGTCGGCCGCCTGGCCCCTGCTCTGGCCACTGCTCGCCATCGCCGGCGTCACCCTGTCGCTAGCGCTCGCCATGTTCCGCCACCATATCGCCTGACGCGCCGCCTTGCTCCGCTGATGCCGGTCTCGCCCAGTGCGAGATCGGCTTTTTCCGACAGCAGTTTTCACTCCCGGCTGTTGCTAAAGCGCTCTTGCTCTCCACCATCCCTCACCCAAAACCAGTGCGGAAATCATCAACTGGTATACCTATTTTTGTATATCTTTGAATTTTATCGAATTACCCCTGACGAGATATATAAATAGACACTTGATTTGCATCAATTGCCCGCCCCGACTGACTGGGTAGCCTAGCCCCAGAATGATGTTTTATTACTCCAAACTAGAGGCAATCATGAGCAAAGTCAGACTGGTCGTTGTGGGCAACGGCATGGTGGGGCACCGCTTCATCGAAGAGTTGATCGAGCGGGCCGACCCGGGCCGCTACGAGATCACCGTCTTCGGTGCAGAACCCCGTCCCGCCTACGATCGCGTCCATCTCTCCTCCTACTTCTCCCATCACACCAGCGAAGATCTCTCCCTCGTCAAACCCGGCTTCTACGACAAGCACGGCATCCGCCTGCTGCTCGGCGAAGCGGTGAAAAAAATCGACAGGGCCAACCGCGAAGTGCACTCCAACAAGGGCACTGTGGTCGGGTACGACAAGCTGGTGCTGGCCACCGGCTCCTACCCCTGGGTGCCGCCCATTGCGGGCAGCCAGCACCACGAGTGCTTCGTCTATCGCACCATCGAGGATCTGAAAGCCATCCGCAGCGCCGCCAGGAGCGGCAAGAGCGGGGTGGTGATCGGGGGCGGCCTGCTTGGCCTGGAAGCCGCCGGTGCCCTCAAGGCACTGGGTCTAGAGACCCATGTGGTGGAATTTGCTCCGGTGCTGATGGCCGAGCAGCTCGACGGTCAGGGCGGCCAGCTGCTGCGCCGCAAGATTGAATCCATGGGCGTGCAGGTACACACCAGCAAGAGCACCAGCGAGATCCTGATGCATGGCGGTGAACAGGCGAAACACCGCCTCGCCTTCGCCGATGGCAGCCAGCTTGAAGTAGACGTGGTGGTCTTCTCCACCGGCATTCGTCCGCAAGATACGTTGGGCCGCTACGGTGATCTGGCCATCGCCGAGCGCGGCGGCATCGTCATCGACGATCACTGCCTCACCTCCGACCCCGACATCTACGCCATCGGCGAGTGCGCCGCCTGGCAGGGCCGCTTCTTCGGACTGGTGGCACCGGGCTACAAGATGGCCCAGATCACCGTCGACCATCTGCTCGGCGGCGACAGCCGCTTCGAGGGGGCGGACATGAGCGCCAAGCTCAAACTGCTCGGTGTCTCCGTCGGCTCCATCGGTGATGCCCACGGCCGCACCCCGGGCAGCCACAGCTATGTGTTTCAGGACGATCAGGCTGGCGTCTACAAGAAGATCGTGGTGAGCGAAGACAACAGCCGATTGCTCGGCGCCGTGCTGGTGGGTGACGTGGAAGATTACGGCAACCTGCTGCAGATGATGCTCAACGCCCTGCCGCTGCCGAGCCACCCGGATACCCTGATCCTGCCCGCCTACGCCGGTGCCAAACCGACCCTGGGGGTGGATGCCCTGCCGGAAAGCGCCCAGATCTGCTCCTGCTTCGACGTCTCCAAGGGCGACATCGCCCAGGCCGTCGCCGAGGGTCACACCACCCTGGCAGCCATCAAGCAGCACACCAAGGCCGGTACCGGCTGCGGCGGCTGCGTGCCGCTCATCAGTCAGGTGCTCAACGCCGAACTGGTGAAGCAGGGCATCGAGGTCAACAACCACCTCTGCGCCCACTTCCCCCACTCCCGTCAGGAGCTGTTCCATCTGGCCAAGGTGGAGGGGATCAAGAGCTTCGACGAGCTGCTGGCCAAACATGGCCAGGGCTATGGCTGCGAGGTGTGCAAACCAACCGTCGGCTCCATCCTCGCCTCCTGCTGGAACGAGCATGTGCTGAGCCCGCGCAACATCCCGCTGCAGGACACCAACGACATCTTCCTCGGCAACATGCAGAAGGACGGCAGCTACTCCGTCATCCCGCGCATGGCCGGCGGCGAAGTGACCCCGGAAGGGCTGCTGGCGGTGGCCGAAGTGGCCCGCGACTACAAGCTCTACACCAAGATCACCGGCGCCCAGCGCATCGGCCTGTTCGGGGCCCAGAAGGATGATCTGCCGGCCATCTGGCGCAAGCTGCTGGCGGCCGGATTCGAGACCGGTCAGGCCTACGCCAAGGCGCTGCGCATGGCCAAGACCTGCGTCGGCAGCACCTGGTGCCGCTTCGGCGTGCAGGACAGCGTCGGCCTCGGGGTCTTCCTCGAAAACCGCTACAAGGGCATTCGCACCCCGCACAAGATGAAGTTTGGCGTCTCCGGCTGTACCCGCGAATGTGCGGAAGCCCAGGGCAAGGATGTCGGCATCATCGCCACCGATGCGGGTTGGAACCTCTATGTGGGCGGCAACGGCGGCATGAAGCCGCGCCACGCCGATCTGCTGGCCTCCGATCTCGACCGCGAGACCCTCATCAAGCTGATCGACCGCTTTATGATGTTCTACGTCACCAGCGCCGACAAACTGCAGCGCACCTCGGTCTGGCTCGGCAATCTGGAAGGGGGGGTCGACTACCTGCGCGAGGTGATCGTCGACGACAAGCTGGGGCTGGCCGACACGCTCGAGCGCGATATCCAGACCCTCATCGACAGCTACGAGTGCGAATGGTCGCGCACCCTCAATGAAGAGGAGGCACTCAAGCGATTCAGCCACTTCATCAACAGCGACAAGCGCGATCCGGACGTTCAGTTCGTCAGCGAGCGCGACCAGCACCGACCGGCGACCCCGGCCGAGCGCATCCCCGTCTACCAGATCGAGGTGGAAACCAAATGATGAAACTTGCCTGCCAACTCAACGACATCCTGCCGGGAACCGGCGTCTGCGCACTCATTGAGGGTCGCCAGATCGCCCTGTTCCGCCCGAGCGCGGCCGCCGAGGTGTTCGCCATCGACAACCGGGATCCCTTCTTCGCTGCCAACGTGCTGTCACGGGGCCTGATCTGCGAACACGACGGCGAGCTCTGGGTCGCCAGCCCGCTCAAGAAGCAGCGCTTTCGCCTGAGCGATGGCCACTGTTTCGACAATCCCGCCATGTCGGTTCAAAGCTACCCCGTTGAAGTGCGCGACCAGCAGGTCTGGGTCGCCGTCTAAGCCGATTTCACTCTCTTTCGGGCTGCCTGTGGGCAGCCCTCTCAAGGACTCACAAGATGTACACGGAAACCATTAACAAGTGCGCCGCCAACGCGGCCCGCATCAACCGCTTCGAGCGCAGCGACAAGCTCGGCTTCTGGCTCAGCTCCGCCATGGCGGGGGCCTATGTGGGCCTCGGCATCATCCTCATCTTCACCCTCGGCAATCTGGTGGATCCCGCCATCCGGCCGCTGGTGATGGGAGCCACCTTCGGCATCGCCCTGACGCTGGTGATCATTGCTGGCTCCGAGCTGTTTACCGGCCACACCATGTTCCTCACCTTTGGGGTGAAGAGCGGCAAGATCACCATGGCCGACCTGCTGCGCATCCTGCCGCAGACCTGGGCTGGCAACCTGATTGGCTCCATCGTGGTGGCGCTCATCTACTCCTACGGCGGCAGCCTGCTGCCGGACGCAGGCAGCCTGGCCCACAAGGTGGCGCTGGCCAAGACCCAGGCCCCGGCGCTGACCCTGTTTATGAAGGGGATCCTCTGCAACTGGCTGGTCTGCCTCGCCATCTGGATGGCGCTGCGCACCGAAGGGGCGGCCCGCTTCATCGCCATCTGGTGGTGTCTGCTGGCCTTTATCGCTTCCGGCTACGAGCACTCCATCGCCAACATGACCCTGTTCGCCCTCTCCTGGTTTGGCGCCCACTCCGAGGCCTACACCCTGGGCGGCATCGGCCACAACCTGCTGTGGGTGACCCTGGGCAACACCGTCTCCGGCGTCCTCTTTATGGGCCTCGGCTACTGGTATGCCACCCCCAAGGCTGAGCGCCCGGTCGCAGTGAGCGAGACCACCAGCACCGCCAACCAGACCCGAACCGCCTGATCCGGAGGCCCCATGGACTACTTGCCCATCTTTTGCCGACTCGACAACAAACCCGTGCTGCTGGTCGGCGGCGGCGAGGTGGCAGAGCGCAAGGCGCGTCTGCTGCTGGATGCCGGTGCCCACCTCACAGTCGTAGCGCCCAAGCTCGACCCCGAGCTGGCGGAACTGGCGGCCAACGGCAGCATCGAGTGGCTGGCCGGTGAATTTATGCCGGAACAACTAGCGGGCAAGTGGCTGGTGGTGGCCGCCACCGATCGGCGCGAGGTGAATGCGCTGGTTTACCAAAGCGCCAACCGGGCGCGGATCTTTGCCAACGTGGTGGATGACCCGAAACGATCCAGCTTCATCATGCCGTCGATCATCGATCGCTCGCCGCTGATGGTGGCCATCTCCTCCGGCGGCAAGGCGCCGGTGCTGGCCCGGCTGCTGCGGGAAAAACTGGAAGCCCTGCTGCCGCAACATCTGGGGGCAGTGGCGACCTTTGCCGGCAGCCTGCGGGAGCGGGTCAAGGCCCGCTTTGCCAGCATGGGGGAGCGGCGCCGCTTCTGGGAGCGGCTACTCGGGGCAGACCGACTCGGGCAGGCGCTGGCGCGGGGCGATAGCGCCTCTGCCCATCAGCTGGCCGACAACCTGTTTGCCGACGAAAGCCTGACCGGAGGCGAAGTGGTGCTGGTGGGAGCCGGCCCCGGCGATCCGGGTCTGCTCACCCTGCACGCCCTGCGCCAGATGCAGCAAGCCGACGTGGTGGTCTATGACAGGCTGGTCTCGGATGAGGTGATGGCGCTGGTGCGCCGGGATGCCAAGCGCATCTTCGTCGGCAAGCAGGCGGGCAACCACTGTGTGCCGCAGGAGGGGATCAACCAGCTCTTGCTGGAGGAGGCGCAGAAGGGGCAACGGGTGGTTCGGCTCAAGGGGGGCGACCCCTTTATCTTCGGCCGTGGCGGCGAAGAGCTGGAGACGCTCGTTGGTACTGGGATTGGCTTTCAGGTGGTGCCGGGGATCACTGCGGCCAGCGGCTGCGCCGCCTACGCCGGTATTCCGCTGACCCACCGCGATCATGCCCAGAGCGTGCGCTTCGTCACTGCTCACGGCAAGGGGGGCGCCCGGGATCTCGACTGGCCGCTGCTGTCCAAAGATCGGCAGACGCTGGTGTTCTATATGGGGCTCTCATCCTGCGCCACCATTCGCGAGCAGTTGCTGGCCCACGGCAAGGCAAGCAATACGCCGGTAGCGCTGATCGAGCGCGGCACCCAGCCCTGCCAGCGGGTCATTCGCGGCACTCTCGATGAGCTACCCGCGCTGGCGGTGGGGGTCGAAAGCCCGGCGCTCATCATGGTGGGATCCGTGGTGACCCTTGCCGACCGGCTCGCCTGGTTTGGCGAGGCACCGCAGGTTCAGCAAGCCCTCGCCTAAGGGATCCTCGGCAACTCACCATGAGGCCACCAGCAGGTGGCCTCACTTTTACCTCCCTCTTCTCCCATCACGGTCATAACCTGTTGTTTTAAGTCTGGTATCCTATGGGCATTGAGCCCTTGGCTACCATCTCAGGAATTCATCCCATGTCTCTTCCCATCAAGAACAGCGCCCGGCAGCGCGCGGATGACAGATCCCGCATTCTCACCCTGCTGCTACGCGATGACGCCCTCACCGACAGCCTGCTCGATCCGCAGGTGGTGCAGGATGCCGAGCAACGCGATCAGACCAGCGAACTCACCTCGCTGGTCAACGGGTTGCCCGCCGCCGACGTCGCCGATGCGCTGGAGTCGCTGCCGCCCGATGAGCGTCATGCCCTGTGGGCGCTGGTGGAGGAGGAGAAGCGCGGCCAGATCCTGGTCGAAGCGTCGGAGACGGTGTGGGACAGCCTAATCAGCGGGATGAGCGACAAGGAGCTGCTGCACGCCCTGCGCACCCTGGATATCGACGACCAGATCTATCTGGGCCAGTACCTGCCACGCAACCTGATGGGGCGGCTGCTCACCTATATGGCCCCCGCCGACCGGGATCGGGTGCGGGAGGTGATCCGCTACGGCAAGCACACCGTCGGCGCCATGATGGACTTCGAGATCATCACCATCCGCCCCGAGGTGAGTCTGGCCACGGTGCAGCGCTATCTGCGTCTGCGCGGCAAGATCCCCGCCAACACCGACAAGCTGTTCGTCATCGATCGGCGCAACCACCTGCTGGGGGAGCTGGCCCTCACCACAGTGCTGCTGCACAAACCCGCCACCCTGGTGAGCGACGTGATGGAGCGGGATCCGGTCACCTTCGATCCGGAGGATAACGACGAAGCGGCGGCCCGCACCTTCGAGCGGGATGACCTGCTCTCCGCCGCCGTGGTGGATGGCAAGGGCAAGCTGATGGGCCGCCTCACCGTCGAAGAGGTGGTGGATCTGGTCTATGAGGAGAGCGACACCGACCTGCGCCGGATGGGGGGTATCAGCGAGGATGAAGACGTGTTCGCCCCGGTCTCCAAGGCGGTCAAGACCCGCTGGGCCTGGCTCGCCATCAACCTCTGCACCGCCTTTGTCGCCTCGCGGGTGATCGGCCTGTTCGAGCACACCATCTCCCAACTGGTGGCGCTGGCGGCCCTGATGCCCATCGTCGCCGGGATCGGCGGCAACACCGGTAACCAGACCATCACCATGATAGTGCGGGCGCTGGCGCTGCAGCACATTCAGGCTGGCAACCTCTCCTTCCTGCTGCTGCGGGAACTCGGGGTCGCCTTCATCAACGGGCTGGTGTGGGGCGGCACCATGGGCATCGCCACCTATCTGCTCTATCAGGATGCGGCGCTCGGCACCGTGATGACCCTGGCCATGATGCTCAACCTGCTGGTAGCGGCGCTGATGGGGGTCATTATCCCCATGACCATGAACCGACTAGGCCGCGACCCGGCGGTGGGGGCCAGCGTGATGATCACCGCCATCACCGACACCGGTGGCTTCTTTATCTTCCTCGGGCTGGCGACCCTGTTCCTGCTGTAAACCGTGCGTTGAAAACAACAAGGGAGCCACTGGCTCCCTTGTTGTTTCAGGCGCGTTTGCCCGCCCCTGCCGTTGGGCTGCTTATCGCTTGTCAGCGGTGATCAGCAAGCCATTGGTGTCGGGGAAACCGATGACCAGCGCCTCTTTTTTGGCATCCGTGGTAAAGGTGGTGACATAGGCAACGCTGTTATCCATCGCCCGAGCCAGAGCAGCATTCCAGAGGTTTTCGATCGGCGTGGCTGCAGCGGATTGCTTGAAGTTGCACTTGCCAAATCCGGTCATGGTCAGCTTGCTCAACCCGGCAGTGGCACCCCCCTCGCCCACCAGCGTACAACCTGCCGCCGGAAACTCGATCGCCACCGTCAGCTTGCCGCCGTTGTTGGTGGTATCCACCTTGCCCACCATGTCGCTGCTGAAGCCATCGCTGTCCGTGGCACTCCAGCTGGCCGTGGTCACCGCTTTGGTGGTCAGGGCCGTCACCGCCACATGACCGCTGAAACCGGAATAGATGGGGGAATTGTCGGAGAACTTGGTGCCGGTCCGAGTGAAATCAAAAACCCAGCGCTTGATCTCCTTGCCCTGCAGATCGATGACCGGCTGATCCTGGAAGGTGATGAGGTTGTGGTCGTTGGTCACCGAGCTGAGCGCCGTGCTGGTGCCGAGTCGCTCGCTGTTGCGGATCAACTGCACCGGGTAGATCCCGTCTTTGTCGGCTTTCTGGTCAGCCTGACCCAGCCACTGGCTGTTGGTCTCGACCTTGCCCACCTGATGATCCACCCAGACACCCCAGTGCTGCACGGTTTCACCCTTCGGGTAGACCAGCGCCAGACCATCCAGACCCTTGATCATGCGCGGCGTCGCCTTGTCGCCGTCGCGGCTCATCAGATTCGCTTGGTAAAGACCCGCCTCCGGCAGAGCCAGTGGCACCCGCTTGGCGATGCTGTTGGCAGCTTTTTCGCTGTCACAGGCAGACAGGGCCGCAGCGCAGGCGATGGCCAGCAGCGCTTTGTTGTGCATTTTCATGAGTTTTTATTCCTTGCTGTCGCTTTGTAATTTTTTAGATGCAATCAATCGCCGCTGAATTTAAGGGAAAGGTCATCTATCAGTCGAATGGAGATCTGTAACCAACCATTACAGCCTCGCAGGAACGGCAGGCCGCGCCGCTTGCCCCGACCGCACTGCGGTGACGACAGGGTGACTCACGGCGGAAAGCAGCGAAAGTAGCGGCCCTGAATAAAGACAAAAAACAGATGCAAATCAGAGTCATAACTCTATTAACAGGAGGGTAATTAGCCCGAATTGCCAGCCTGCTCACAATAGGATTCTTTTGCTGTCGATAGAATGCACCACGCTGGCATACCCATAACAAGAGAATCCAACAATGAAAACCACCCTCAAACTGAGCGCGGTGGCAGTTATCTTTTTGCTGTCCGGCTGTGACGACAACAACTCTCAGGCCCCCGGTGATCTCACCCTGCGGCTGATCGAAACCTCTGATATCCACTCCAACCTGCTGAGTTACGACTACTACCAGAACAAGCCGGATGCCTCGCTGGGCTTCGCCCGCACCGCTGTGCTGATCCGCAAGGCCCGCGAAGAGAACGCCAACAACTTGCTGATCGACAACGGCGACCTGATCCAGGGCACCCCGCTGGCCGACTATATCCACGACCAGCAGGTCAAACAGCAGTGGCTGAGCAGGCAGACCCACCCCGCCATCAAGGCGCTCAACACCATGAGCTATGATGTCGGCAACCTGGGCAACCACGAGTTCAACTTCGGTCTCGACTTCCTCTCAGAGACCCTGAAAGGGGCCAACTACCCCTACATCAACGCCAACGTCTTCCAGGCCGATGCCTTCAGCCGTGATGGCAAGGGCACCATCGACTGGAGCAAGCAGAAGTTCAAACCCTATGTGGTGCTGGATCGTCAGGTGAAGGATGCCAACGGCAATACCCAGACCATCAAGGTCGGTGTGCTGGGCCTGACCCCGCCCCAGATCACCCAGTGGGACAAGCGCAATCTGGAAGGCAAGGTGGTGGTGGCCGATATGGTCGAGACCGCCGAGCACTATGTACCCGAAATCCGCGCCAAGGGCGCAGACATCGTCGTGGTCGTGGCCCACACCGGCATCATAGGTGACCCGCGCGAACCCATGATGGAGAACGCCGCCCTGCCGCTGGCCAAGGTGAAAGGGGTTGATGCCCTGCTGCTGGGCCACGCCCACCGTACCTTCCCGGGTGACTACCCCAACATGACCGACGTGGACAACGAGAAAGGCACCCTGGCGGGCGTACCGACCGTGATGCCGGGCGTCTGGGGCAACCACCTCGGCATCATCGACCTGCACATGACCTGGAAAGAGGGTCGCTGGGAAGTGGCCTCCAGCCAGTCCCAGCTGCGCAAGATCGACAGTAGCGCCAGCAGCACCGAAGATCAGGCGGTGGTCGATCAGGTCATTGCCGAGCACGAGCAGGCCAACCAGTGGCTGGACGAGCCCCTCAGCAAGATCACCAAGCCGATCCACAGCTTCTTCGCGCTGGTGCAGGATGACCCCTCCATCCAGATCGTCAGCGACGCCCAGCTGTGGCACGCCAAGAAACTGCAACAGGATGGTCAGCTCAAGGAGAAATGGCCCATCCTCTCCGCCGCCGCGCCATTCCGTGGCGGTCGCAACGGTCCGACCGACTTCACCTATGTACCGGCTGGCGATATCTCCCTGCGCAACGTGGCCGACCTCTATGTCTACCCCAACACCCTGCAGGTGGTCGCCATCAATGGCGCGGCCGTACAGGAGTGGCTGGAGAAGAGCGCCGTCCAGTTCAACAAGATCGATGCCGCCAGCACCGCGACCCAGTGGCTGGTGAACGAGAAGTACCGCACCTACAACTTCGACGTGATCGACGGGGTAAACTATCAGGTCGATGTGACCAAACCTGCCCGTTACGATGTGGATGGCAACAAGGTGAGCGACAGCTATCGCATCACCAACCTCACCTATCAGGGCAAGGCAATCGACCCGGCCCAGATGTTCTACGTGGTGACCAACAACTACCGCGCCAGCGGTGGTGGCAACTTCCCGGGCATCAACGCCAAGGTGATCGTCCATGAAGATCAGTTCGAAACCCGCGAAGTGCTCTCCGAATACCTCAAGGATCTGGCAGAGAAGAATCCGGCCGGTTTCGAGCCACCGGCAGACAACAACTGGCAGTTGGCCCCCCTGCCCGCCAATCTGGATCTGCGCATCTACAGCTCGCCACGCAGCGAGGCGCAAGCCCTGACCGGTGGCAAGCTGAACTATGTGGAGACCCTGCCACCCACCGATGCCAAACACCCCGGCTTTGGTGTCTACAAGCTGGTGCTGGCACCCTGAGCCTCAGGGTTAATCCGCAATAACCTCTGCAACCCCCTCCTGATACGAGGGGGTTTTTAATGGTACTGGCAGCGGGATATGCACCTGTAAGCCAGCCGCTACCCGCAGCAACTCACGCAGCCCGTTTATCCCTTCACGCCATCCAGATCCCGGCTGGTCTGCCCCATCCCGCCCATAAAAAAACAGGCCCACCGAAGTGGGCCTGCAGTTATTTGCGTGGGTGGGAGTATCGCGATAGAGGGCGCTACTCCCGCTCCTTCACATAAGGTGTACCAAGCGCCTTGGGTGCCACCGCGCGGCCGATAAAGCCGGCCAGCAGGAACACGGTCAGGATGTAGGGCAGTGCCTCGATGGCCTGCACCGGAATGGCGAAGCCGCCGATGCTGACCCCTTGCAGGCGGATGGCAACCGCATCTAGGAAGCCGAACAGCAGGCAGGCTGCCATGGCATTCCAGGGACGCCACTTGCCGAACACCAGCGCCGCCAGCGCCATAAAGCCCTTGCCCGCACTCATGTTGGGGATGAACTGGGCCGTCTGGGCCACCGCCAGATAGGTGCCACCGATACCGGCCAGCAGGCCGCCGATGAGGAGCGCGGTGTAGCGCATCCGCACCACAGAGATACCGGCGGTATCGACCGCTGCGGGCGCCTCACCCACCGCCCGCAGCCGCAGACCGAAGCGGGTACGGAACATCACCCACCAGGCCAGCGGCACACAGGCAAATGCCACGTACTCCAGCAGGGAGTGGCCACTCAGCAGCTCGCTGTAGAGCTGGCCGATCACCGGCACATCCCACAGCTCCTTGGCATAGGGCAGATCGATGGGGGCGAAACGGGCATCACCGGAGAGCGCCGGAGTCTGGCCCCCCTGATCGAACCAGTAACGGCCCAGGGTAACGGTCAAACCGGCCGCCAGAATGTTGATGGCCATGCCGCTCACCACCTGATCACCGCGGTGGGTGATGGTGGCAAAGCCGTGCATCAGGGCGAACAGGATGGAGACACCCACCCCGGCACCCAGACCTATCCAGGCAGAACCGGAGACCGCTGCCGCCGCACCACTGGCGAACGCCGCCGCCAGCAGTTTGCCTTCCAGCGCGATGTTGACCACCCCGGAGCGCTCGCAGAACATGCCGGCCATGGCGGCCAGAATGAGGGGCGGCGCGGTACGGATGGTGGCATCCAGCATCAGGATCAGAATTTCAAACATGATCAGGCCCCCTTGACTTGCGCAGAGCGGTTGGCAAACGCCAGATAGAGCTGCTCGATGCGCGGACGCATCATGTGCTCAAGGGCGCCACAGAACAGGATCACCAGACCCTGCAACACCACCACGATGTTGCGGTCGACACCGAACTCGAAGCTGAGCTCGGCGCCCCCCTGATAGAGGAAACCGAACAGCAGGCTGGCGATGATGACGCCGACCGGATGGTTGCGCCCCATCAGCGCCACCGCGATACCGGTGAAGCCGAACCCTTCCACGAAGTTGAGCTTGATCTGGTGCAGTTCACCCTGCAGCACGTTGAGGGCGAAGAAGCCCGACAGCATGCCGGAGATGACCATGGCCAGGATCACCACCTTGGGATAGGAGATACCGGCATAGGCGGAGGCGCTTTGGCTGGCGCCGACCGAGCGGATCTCGTAACCCCAGCGGGTGTGCCAGATAAAGACCCACACCAGCGCCGCACAGATCAGCGCCCAGAAGAAGCTGATGTTAAGGGGGCTGTTGGGGACCTCCATCCCGAACAGGTTCGCCAGCCCACTCATCTTGGGCAGCCAGCTTGCTTCGGCAAACACCTTGCTCTCGGTCGCCATCGAACCGGGCGGTTTGAACACCTCCACCAGCAGATAAGCCATCAGCGAGGCGGCGATGAAGTTGAACATGATGGTGGTGATAACAATATGGCTGCCGCGCTTGGCTTGCAGCCAGGCCGGAATAAAGGCCCAGGCCGCACCGAACAGACCACCGGCAATGATGGAGAGCGGCAACAGCAGGGCAAACGGCAGCACATCGCCGAGCATCAGACAGACCAGACCGACACCGAGACCGCCGATATAGGCCTGACCTTCACCACCGATGTTGAACAGACCGGCGTGGAAGGCGACCGCCACCGACAGACCGGTAAAGATAAAGCCGGTTGCGTAGTAGAGGGTGAAGCCGACCCCTTCACCGGTACCGAACGCGCCGTACCACATGATCTTGGCGGCATCGACCGGGTTGATGTCGAGGTAGTAGAACAGAATGGCCGACACCAGGAAGGCCAGCAGAATGTTGACCGCAGACAAGACGCCCACGGAGACCCAGGCAGGAATACGTACTTGGCTCATCAGTGGGCCTCCTTGGCAACTTCGTCCGGCACTATGTTCGCCATCATCAGACCAATGGTGCGCTCGTCCGCCTTGGCACCATCCAGCTCGCCGACGATGCGACCGTCGGCAATGACCAGAATCCGGTCAGCGAGGCTCATGATCTCGTCCAGCTCCACCGAGACCAGCAGCACAGCCTTACCCTTGTCGCGCATGGCGATGATCTGCTGATGGATATACTCGATGGCGCCGATGTCGACCCCGCGGGTCGGCTGGCCGATCAACAGCACATCCGGGTCCTGCTCCACTTCACGGGCAATCACCAGCTTCTGCTGGTTGCCACCGGAGAAGTTAGCGGTCTTGTGATCAGGATGAGGCGGGCGCACATCCCACTTCTCCATCTTGGCCTGACAATCCTGCTGGATCGCCTCCTTGTTCTGCAGCCACCCCTTGTTGTATTGCGGGCGACGGTGATAACCGAGAATAAAGGCCTCTTTCGCCTCGAAGCGGTTGATCAGCCCCATCTTGTGGCGATCTTCCGGCACATGACCGAGGCCGTAGTTGCGCACCAGCTCCGGATCGGCCGGGTGCTCCGCGCTCACCTTGTGCACGCCGCTGCGGCTGCTGATGGTAAAGCCACCCTTGCTCGGCTTGAGAATGCCGCCAAGCAGGCTGAGCAGTTCGGACTGACCGTTGCCGGAGACCCCGGCGATGCCGACCACTTCACCGGCCCGCACCTCGAAGCTGACCGATTTGACCCGCTCCACCTTGCTGGCGTCGACGTAGCTGAGCCCTTCGATCTTCAGCTTGGCTTCACCGGGCTGGGTTGGCCCCTTGTCGACCTTGAGGCGCACCTTGCGGCCCACCATCAGTTCGGCCAGCTGCTCCTTGTCGGTATCCTTGGTGGCGACGTGTGCCACCATCTCGCCACGGCGCATGATGGAGACCTGATCGGTAATAGCCAGGATCTCCCGCAGCTTGTGGGTGATAAGGATGATGGTCGCCCCCTGATCCCGCAGTTTTTTCAGCACCTCGAACAGGTGATCCGCCTCTTGCGGGGTCAGCACCCCGGTCGGCTCGTCGAGGATCAGGATGCGGGCGCCGCGATAGAGCGCCTTGAGAATTTCGACCCGCTGTTGCAAGCCAACCGGCAGATCTTCGACCTTCTCGTGCAGCGGCACGTCGAGGCCATAGTCTCGCGCCAGTTCGCCCAGCAGCTTTTCGGCTGACGCCACGCTCTGCTGAAGGTGCCAGCCGTTCTCAGCGCCGAGGATGACGTTTTCCAATACGGTGAAGTTATTGACCAGCATGAAGTGCTGGTGAACCATGCCCACCCCTGCGGCAATCGCATCTTGTGAGCCATGGGGTTTGAAAGGATTCCCGTCTATCAGCATCTCGCCTTTGTCGGCATGGTAGAAACCATAAATGATGCTCATCAGGGTGGACTTACCGGCGCCATTTTCGCCGACAATGCCGTGGATACTGCCTTTGCGAACCTTAAGGTCGATCAGCTTGTTGGCGTACACTTCGCCGAACCGCTTATCGATACCTCTTAATTCGATGGCATAGCGATCTGTCTGGTCCATGATGCAGCCCTGCGTTTCATGAAATAAGACTAAAAACCGGCCCGTGCGGGCCGGTGGTGCGTTGAGAGTCGTAGCAACTATCTAATTAGTATTTGCAGGTGTTATCGCTCATGTAGTCATGAACCTTGACCTTGCCAGCGATGATTTCAGCCTTGATGGCATCCACCTTGGCTTTCATTTCCGGGGTGATCAGCTTCTCGTTGTCCTTGTCGAGTGCCCAATCCACACCACCTTCGGCCAGACCCAGGTTCTTGATACCCGGCTTCCACTCGCCTTTGGCAGCGTCATCCCAGGTCTGGTAAGCGGCCAGACCCACAGACTTGACCATGGAGGTCAGCATGGTGCCCGGTTGCAGGTGGTTCTGGTTGGAGTCCACCCCGATGGCGAACTTGCCGCTGTCCTTGGCTGCCTGATAGACACCAATACCGGTACCGCCAGCTGCGGCGTAAACCACGTCAGCGCCCTTGGCGAACTGGGACTTGGCCAGCTCGGCACCTTTGGCCGGGTCAGCAAACGCGGCCGGGGTAGAGCCCGCCATGTTCTGGAACACTTCGATCTTCGGATTGACGAACTTGGCACCCTGCTCGTAACCGCACTGGAATTTGCGGATCAGCGGGATATCCATGCCGCCCACGAAGCCGACCTTGCCGCTCTTGGAAGCGATGGCAGCCAGTGCGCCCACCAGGAAGGAACCTTCATGCTCCTTGAAGATGACGGACTGGACGTTCGGCTTGTCGACCACCATGTCGATGATGGTGAACTGGGTTTTCGGGAATTCGGTCGCTACTTTCTCAACGGCAGAACCCATGTTGAAACCGACCGCCACGATCGGGCCGTTGCCACGGCTGGCCAGACGACGCAGACCCTGCTCGCGCTGGGCTTCGTTCTGGGGTTCAAACTCTTTGACCTTGACGCCCTTGTCCTTGTTGTAGAGCTCGACGCCGTTACGGAACACGGCTTCGTTGAATGATTTGTCATACTTGCCCGCGGTGTCATAAATGACGGCTGGCTCGGAAGCAGCCTGAGCAGAGAGAGCAGCGAGAGTGAGGGAGGCCACGGTGGCCAGCTTGAGCACTTTAGTCACGATCGTATCCTTGATTGTTATTAAGTGAGGGAACTTGCTTGCCTGTCAGAACAGGCTATCTAGCACGCAGGCTTACTCTAAGTCAGCCCCGATGCGGGTCAAGCAAATGATAAGGGAAAAACGTTTGCGTTAACGGTTTGAATTCTAAGCAAACAACCTTATAAGCAGTTGTTTTTTAGCTACTTTTCAGTTTTTTATGCTAACAACCAAAAGACCCAAACGACATTTCTCTTATTGTTCAGCAAGTTACTGTAAACCGTTTTCCCCTGTTATTCATCCAGCCCCCCGGCAAGCCCGTGATCCGGCTCGCAAAATCCCCACAAACCGCGCGAGCAAGGATTGGCTACAGCTGGAGACCTCCCCGCCCCGTTCTCTCTGCGCCAGCCAAAAATGGCCGCACCGGCGCCCTTGCAGGACCCCATCTCACCCCTCCCCCCGAGTTTGGATTTGGTCTGGCAGGGGGATGGCCGTATAATCCCCGCCTGTATAAATAAACAGGAGTGGTGATGGACGTTTCAACCCTGCTCGACGGGCTCAACGACAAGCAAAGAGATGCCGTTGCGGCGCCCCGCAGCAACCTGCTGGTGCTGGCCGGTGCCGGTTCGGGCAAGACCCGGGTACTGGTGCACCGTATCGCCTGGCTGATGCAGGTGGAACGCTGTTCACCCTTCTCCATCATCGCGGTCACCTTTACCAACAAGGCGGCGGCCGAGATGCGCGGCCGGGTCGAAAAAGTGATCGGCGACGGCGTGCGCGGCATGTGGATCGGCACCTTCCACGGCATCGCCCACCGCCTGCTGCGGGCCCACCATCTGGATGCGGGCTTGCCGCAGGATTTCCAGATCCTCGACTCCGACGACCAGTACCGGCTGATCCGCCGGGTGCTCAAGGCGCTCAACCTCGACGAGAAGCACTGGGCCCCGCGCGCCGTGATGGGTTACATCAACGGCAAGAAGGACGAAGGGCTGCGCCCCGGCGACATCGACCTCTACGGTGACCCCGTCACCCGCACCTATCAGCAGATCTACAAGACCTATCAGGAGACCTGCGATCGCTCCGGTCTGGTGGACTTCGCCGAGCTGCTGCTGCGCGCCCACGAGCTGTGGCTCAACAAACCGCACATCCTCGAGCACTACCGCGACCGCTTCCAGAACATCCTGGTGGACGAGTTTCAGGATACCAACGGCATCCAGTACGCCTGGCTGCGGATGCTGGCGGGCAACAGCGGCAAGGTGATGATCGTCGGCGACGATGATCAGTCCATCTACGGCTGGCGCGGCGCCAAGATCGAGAACATCCAGCGCTTCCTGACCGACTATCAGGGGGCCGAGACCATCCGCCTCGAGCAGAACTACCGCTCCACCGCCAATATCCTCAAGGCCGCCAACAGCGTCATCGCCAACAACGCCGAACGCCTTGGCAAGGAGCTGTGGACCGAAGGGGCCGAGGGCGACCCGATTTCCCTCTACGCCGCCTTCAACGAGGTGGACGAAGCGCGCTTCGTGGTCGGCCGCCTCAAGGATTGGAAGGAAAAGGGCGGCCTGTTGGCCGACTGCGCCATCCTCTATCGCTCCAACGCCCAGTCACGGGTGCTGGAAGAGGCGCTGATGCAGGACGCCATGCCCTACCGCATCTACGGCGGCCTGCGCTTCTTCGAGCGGCAAGAGATTAAAGACGCCATGGCCTACCTGCGGCTGATCAACAACCGTGGCGACGACGCCAGCTTCGAGCGGGTGGTCAACACCCCGACCCGCGGCATCGGCGATCGCACCCTGGAGATATTGCGGAGCAACGCCCGCGATCAGGGCCAGAACCTGTGGCAATCGGCCAAGGCGCTGCTCAATGACAAGGTGCTGACCGGTCGCGCCGGAAACGCGGTGCGCGGCTTTGTCGAACTGATCGACGCGCTGGAAGAACAGGTCTCCCTGCTGCCGCTGCACCAGCAGGCCGATATCGCCATCCAGAACTCCGGCCTCAAGGCGATGTATCTGGCGGAAAAAGGCGAGAAATCCCAGGCGCGGGTAGAGAACCTGGACGAACTGGTCACCGCCTGCCGCCAGTACCAGCGCCCGGACGAGTTGGAGGATATGAGCGATCTCTCCGCCTTCCTCGCCCACGCGGCGCTGGAGTCCGGCGAGAATCAGGCAGACGAATATGCCGACGCGGTGCAGCTGATGACATTGCACAGCGCCAAGGGCTTGGAGTTCCCGCTGGTGCTGCTGGTCGGCGTCGAGGAAGGGATGTTCCCCAGCCAGCAATCCACCGAGGAGTCGGGCCGGCTGGAGGAGGAGCGCCGCCTCTGTTACGTCGGCATGACCCGCGCCATGGAGAAGCTCTACATCTGTTATGCCGAGAGCCGCCGCATCTACGGCCGCGAGATGTTCCACAAGCCGAGCCGCTTTATCCGCGAGATGCCCGCCGAGTGTCTGGAAGAGATCCGCCTGCGCACTCAGGTCAGCCGCCCCACCCAGTACGGCCGCTTTAGCCAGAACGAGGTGCAACAGAGCTTCGATGCCAGCGGCATCAAGCTCGGCCAGCGGGTGCTCCATCCGAAATTCGGCGAAGGGGTGGTACTCAACTTCGAAGGGGTCGGCCAGCAGAGTCGGGTGCAGATCCAGTTCGACGACGTCGGCGCCAAGTGGCTGGTGACGGCGTATGCCAGATTGGAAGCGCTTTGATTTTTCCCGCCTTTTGAAATAACCAACCCGGCTTAGGCCGGGTTGGTTTATATATCATAGCTTTCTTATGCAAGAATTTTTATTTATAAGAAAAATCCAAAGTAGCTAACTCACTCATAATCTCTAGGCGAACCACTAATAGTTAATTTGTAATCTGACAAACCGAATCTACCTATCTGTGGTGTACAACTAGCGATTATATTAACTGACAATTCTCGACCGATAACATCATCTTCTTTTCGATGATGACCGCTAGCATAACCACTCATTAAGACTTCAAATCCGTCATTAAATTTAAAACTATCGACGGCTATCTCTAGGTCATCAAATATAGTGTCAGTCTCAGCCATTGGGCCTGATAACTCCTCACTATTAAGAATGTCATAACTTGTTTCATTGACCATATCACATATCTTTTCCGCTAATTCATCAGCAGATAACAAATCTATGTTGAAACCCTCCAATATCATCTGAACATGATCAAAAAGTAACTCTCCAGATATTATTTCTTCATTGTCATTTTCAGCACTTGCTATATTGCTAAGCTTATCAGCCAAATATACTGAATCGTGATAGATGAATTTTATTTCATCTAACTTTGAGTTGTTGAAATTTTTATCATTGATCAGCATATCTATGGTGTCATACCCAAACATGGCAGCGATAGTGTTAGTTAATCCACTAAGGCTCATGGTCACGCCATCTTGTTGGATGCTATTTGAAAGCAAATTCATCCATTGATACAAGATAGGAAAGCGATTTGAAGCTAACGTTGCCCTATGAATTGCGGCTTGCCTTTCAAATTTCATTTTTTCTGTGTCCTCTTGTCGTTTTTTCACTTCAAGCTCGACACGTAACTTCTCTGCCTGAGAACTTTTTATTTCCAACTCTGCACGTTTGTTTTTTGTCTTTAAATCTATATATTCCATTATCTTGTTACGTCGTTCACTTTTCCGCATCTCCTCTTGAAGATCCATTTCAATTTCTTGAGTAAGAAACTCTTTTTCAGGATTTGCTCTAAGCCTGACTTTGTTAAGTTGTTTCTGAGCCTTTGCCTGGTTAATATCCAATTCTATAGCTTGTTTGTGCTGTGATAGAATAACGGCATTCTGTTTTTGTTTTACCCATAGTGATAAATGTGGAAATACAAACAGATATAATACCGTCAGCATTAATGGAAGGATTATCAGATCCACATCATAAAGTAGATTTGTGATGTGCATGGTATCAACCATGTATTTTATTCTTTCATCAATTGAGGCTGTTCCTAAAAAAAGGGTTGCCAACTTATCCCAGTTACATATACACCAAGAGAAAATAAAGGTGCCAATTATAGGGTCTTTAACCCTTATTCTGGCATTACCTTTAATGGAACTCCATATATCCTCTAATATTCCCACTCTCACTCCCATCGGCAAAATAAGTTTTAATTTCTGATTGTTAATGTAACAAAAATACGCCTAATCTTATGATATATTTACATAAAATCTGTGACATCGATCTTTTAGTAGATGACGTAGCTGGTGAAGCTACGCCGTTTTCTTTAATTAAAGGGCCGTAGGTTCGATTAGCGAAGCGTAATCGGACGATCGCGTAAGACGTTCGCGTAATCGGTCGCTTACAACGGAACAACCCTTTAGGGGTTTACTCCAATCCCCCCACCCCATCCACCGACCCACACCAATCCGGCGGATAGACGCCGCTCGCCACGTAACGATGGAAGGTGGAATACGGCCAATCGGCCACCCGGGTGACATGACCATGCTTGAGCGGGTTGATATGGACGTAATCCATATGGTGGCGGTAATCCTGCTCATCCCGGATCAGATGTTCCCAATAATGGCGCTGCCAGATGCCCCGCTCGCCGTGGCGTAACCGGGTCTGGCTGCGCCGCTCGTTTACCGGCAAGGCGCGGGAAAAGTGGCTTTTGATCAGCCGCCAACGCAGGGGGAAATCGGTGTCCCCTTCCGGCAATGAGAGAATGCAGTGGAGATGGTCGGGCAACACCACCCATGCGTGAATGGCGAAGGGGTGAGCCTGTTGCACCTTGGCAACGCTATGGCGCAGCAGGTCGATCTGCTCCACCAGCAACCGGTTGTTGCACCGCTCCAGCAGGTTGACGGTAAAGAACCAGGTTCCTCCTGGCCACCATGCCCGCCGCCAATTGGCCATCCTTTTCCCCTCATCGAGACCGAAAAGCCAAGCATAGCCTTGCCTCACTTCGATCTGCTTGCGGGTCGTGATGGTGCGGATGTTCCATTACGAGATTGTTCGATTACGCGATCGTCCGATTACGCTTCGCTAATCGAACCTACATGGCAACTCAAAGCGGCTTGAAGCATTGCAATAGAAAGGTGGGTAAAACAGAAAGGGAAACTTAGAAACCCGGCCGCCAGATGGGGCGCGGCGGCCGGGTGAATTGTAAAGAGTAGGGTGACAGGGAAAGGGATCAGCCTAGTCTAATCAACTCGATGGGGGCGTAGCGCTCACCGGAGTTTGCCAGCAGCACGCACTTCTCATGCTCCGCCTGATAGGGGGTCATATTGTCGGTGTGGGCCTCTTTCAGAAAATCGACTGCGCCAGTGGCGGCAATCATGACGCGCTGACCCAGGTTCAGCACATTGCGGTTACGGTCATAGATCTTCATCTCATTCTCCTTTTCTTGGGTCCTGGCGGATGCGCAGGCGTCTGTCCAGGACAACGGCATTCAGCCTACGCCCCTGAAAAAAGGTGATTTATGTCACAGATCAAAAAAGGGGCGATAAGGGACTCGCAGGTTCAGAAAGCGAGCATGGCCCCTTGGCCAACGGCTGTCGCGCGAAGTAGCGCAGCCCTACCCTTTTCGTCGCGGCGGGCTCGAACCCGGCAGCGGTTGGGGTATATTGGTGGCCGATTAGCCAGTCTCATTCACTGTGGCCGCGCACGCGGGCCGCTGTTTCAACAAGATGGAGAGTGCTCATGAATCGCGATATCACCGCCCAGTTCATCAAGATGCTGACCAATCTGGATCACTGTCTGGCCAAGGCCGAGGCCCACGCCGCGGCGAAGCAGTTCAACGTGGAGAACTTCTTCGGCGATCGGCTGATCGTCGATATGCTGCCGCTGTCCAAGCAGGTGCTGATCTGCTGCGATTCGGCCCGCGCCGTGGTGGCCACCGCCAGCCACAGCGAACTGCCGGCCATGGGCGATGATCCCAAAACCATCGCCGATCTGCGCGCCCATATCGGCAAGACCATCACCTATCTGCAAGGCAAGCTGGACGCGGACTACAGCCAGTACGCCAGCGGCCGTTACGTGCCCCACTGGGCGGGCGGCAAGGGGATGGATGGCCATACCTGCGTCCATGAGTACGGCATTCCCAACTTCTACTTCCACCTCACCATGGCCTACGCCCTGCTGCGCCGCGCCGGGGTCGATCTCGGCAAGCGCGACTATCTGGGCGGGCTCAACCTGCAATAAGCGCCGCTCGCCACAGGCGGCAAACAGATAGCAAAAGCCTGCCAAGCGGCAGGCTTTTTTATATCGGGTGGTACGGGGCTGGTGCGAAGAAAGGCTGCGCCCTAGAAGGGGCCGTTGCGCTCGCGCAGCTTGTCGGGCAGGCCGTCGTGATCCCCCAGCTCGCGCGCGGGCACGTCGTCCCAGTGCAGCTTGCCGAGGGTGATATTGCGCTCGGGGTGCACGGCATAGTGGATGCGGTTGTCCTCCCGATCGGTATCGCCAATGCAGAGCAGGCGGACAGTCTCTTCGGTGTTGTTGATAAAGGCGTGGGACAGCCCGTCACCGGCCTTGAAGCCGACCGAGTCACCCGGTTGCAGCCGATAAAGCACCCCATCGAGCCAGACATCCGGCGTCCCTTCCAGCACGTGAACGAACTCGTCCTCGGTCTTTTCGGCGTGGGGCCAGCTGGTGCGGTGGCCGGGTTCAACAATCTCATGGTGAATGCCGATGCGGCTAAAGCCGAAGTGCTTGCCGAGGGCGCAGCCGCGAGAAAGGGGCTCCTGACTGCCGGAGTAGTATCGCGGCGTCTGCTCTTGCAGCTCGCTCCAGTGTTTGATGCAGGGGTGGCGATTCATAGCGGTTCCTTTTCTATGAGGATGCAGTCACGGGAAGGGTCATCCTGACTGTCAGAATGCGGGGAGAAAAGCAGAAATTTTCTGGTCAGATGAGCCCCTCTGACGAGGGGCTCAACAAGCAGGAATTACTTGGCCTTGACGCAAGGCAAGGGAGGAAGCTCGCCCTGTGCAGCCGTGCGGGTCATCTGGTAGTTGCCGGCAAGATCCCGATAGACACGGGTGTTCCACACCTCTCCATTGTCGAGCTGGAACTCGATGTCGTAGTTGACCCCGGAGACCACCTGGCTGCGCACCTCGCGGATGCTCTGCAGTTTGGCGGCCGTGTTCATGCGAGCCAGCACGCTGGCCAACGCAGCCTCTCCTTCAGCATTGGGCAACGGCTGACTCTGCCAGCCACCCGCCATCGGCGCACACTCAGGCGTGGGTGACGAGATACTGCAGGCACTCAACAGGCCAGCAACAAGGATGGGTAACAACACGCGTTTCATATCATTTTCTCCTGCCTGCAAAATGACCACCTTATCAACATCTTGTCATTATTGCAGCCCAAAAGGCTCCCGCAGCGTCCCGCTTGGACGCGCCACTCGATCAGCGCCCCAGATTGTCCGCCAGCTGTTTGGCGCGGCTGGCCGCCCACTGGTCGATCATCTTCTCCATCTCCTCGGCGGTGATGGGCTCATCCTTGTGGGTGGTATCCGTGCTCTCGCGGGCATCCATCACCCGCACCAGCAGCTTGCCGCTCCGGGAGTCGAGCAGCTGGGCCATGCTGCCCACCTTGAGCAGGTAGGGCTCCTTGCCGATCACTTCGCGGGTGACGTTGATGGCGATCTTGGCCGGCAGCAGGTCACGCAGCTTGGGGTCGGGGCGGGTCAGGTCGAAGTTGGTGACGGCGGCCTGGATCCGCATCACTTTCGGGCCTGGGGCGGTGGCGATCTTGACGCCCTGCTTGATCAGCTCGCTCTGGAACTTGTCGTGGTAATAGCGGCCAATCTGGTTCTGTTCATTGGCGGTCAGCAGATACCACTGACCATTCTCCTGCCGGATAAACTGCAGCGGATCGAGCAGCACCTCATTGTATTGGCGCAGGTCAACGCCCGGCTCCTTGTAGACGCGCTGATTGGGGTTGCTCTCGCTCTGCTGGAAGGCTGTCAACGGGATCGCCTGCAAGCTGTGGGATACCTGATTCTTGACGGCGCAGCCACCCAGCAGGGCCGCAGCCACGGCAACCATCACGACCTTTTTCATATTTGCTCCTGCATTTTACTGTTTGTTTTTGCTGTGGATTTCGCACCACATGGCTGGAGAACCCGTGCCGGATGCCGCCAATGTCACAGAGAAATAACCTATTCATCACCTTCCCACAAGCAACAGATCACGATTGTTCAGCTCACATCCAAGTTGTCACAATTGAGGCACTTTTGTACAGGGTCAGCCAGGGTATGAACGGCAATCTGGCGAGGGTTAGGTTGTTTAATCCGGCTAAATGGGGCGGCGGAAAGCGCTCAGTTTTTTCAAACGATGGGGGCCAACGAGCGGCGTGGGTTGAACGGGGGAATGCCCTGGAACGCGCGATGACCGATCATCAGCCATCTTGCGCAAACTTGCCTGCCGCCGGAGAAGCGGCAGGCTCATTCATCAGTTATCGAGATCCCAGGGGCACTGCTTGACCAGCCCCTCTTTGCCGCTGGCGACGATCGCCTGCTGCACCATCCGTTTGTAGCGATTCTTGATATGGGCGGGCAACGCGGGCACCAACAGTCGCTCGTCAAACTCCGGCAGCGGGCGATCCGGCAGCACCGTCTGCTCCTGCGGGCTGAGGGGCGGCCGGGAGGCAATATTGCTGGCCGAGATGGTGGGCGTGCCCACCAGCATCTGGCGTTGCAGCGGCGCGCTCAGCAGAAAATCCACCAGCAGGTAAGCCGCCTTGAGCCGTGCAGGATCATCCCCGACATGGCGGGCGATAGAGATCGCATCGAGGGCATAGATGGCCCCCTCCTGCACCATGGCGATCCGCCACTGCTGATCGTTCTGCTTGTTGCACTCCACCAGCTCCAGCCCCCAGGTGGTGGCAAAGGTCTGCTGGCGCAGATCCTCGCAGCGGTTGGCCTGATTGAACCAGAAACCGCGACTGGCTCGCAGCCGCTGCGAGAGCTGCTGCTCCACCTCTTGCTGCAAGGTCTTGTCGGCCAGCATCTCGCCGCTGGCAAACAGGGCGGGCGACTTGCCCAGCGAGAGCAGCACCGAAAAGAGCAGCGGCTCGAACTGGTCGCAAAACTCGGCAAACTGACCCGACAGCGAGCTGTTGGCAAGCACCTGCCAACTGGTTGGCGCTTGCGACACCTGCTTGCTGTCATAGGCGAGGCTGAACATGGCGTAGGAGAAGGGCACCGAGTAGTTGCGCTCTCCCTGCTTGTCATACTCGGTGTTCTTGAGGGCGGGCTTCACCTCGGGGTAGTGCTGCAGGCGGCTGAAATCGATGGGGAGCAGCAGTTTGAACAGCGGCTGGTGATGGGCCTTGTAGAAGTAGCTGGTCGGCAGCACCACATCGGCGCTGCGGGTGCGCAGGGCGCGGTAGACGCTATCGAAATCGGTCAGCAGCGGCTCGATCCGGCTGACCGTCGCCTCCACCCCATGGGCTTTGGCGTAGTCGGCAAACTGTTGTTCATAACCCGCAGGCAGATAGCCCCACTCCAGCAATTTGAGCTGAACCGGGGCCGCCAGCGCCGGGGTCATCCCCAGCAACCAGCAAAGAGGCAGTAGACGCATGGCCGGGTACTCCTGACAGGTAAACCTTGTTGGAGTATAGGCCCATGCGCCGACTCGTCAGACCATCAGCTCGGCGCCCATGCTCGCCAGAATGGAGAGGCTGACCACCGCAAACAGCACGCCGGTCACCAGATTGAGCGGCCGCTGCACCCGCAACAGCAGGCGCTGGGCGCGATCGGTGGAGAGGCTCCACGCCAGCAGCCCGAACCAGCAGAGGGAGATGATGAACAGCTCGCCCACCAGCAGGCTACGGGTCATTCCATCCACCTCTGGCGTCACCATGGCAGCCAGCAGACCGATAAAGAACACTAGCGCCTTGGGGTTAAGCAGATTGGTGGCAAGGCCAGTGCGCAAGCCCCTGCCCCAACCGCGCAGCTCGTTGGCGGCGCTGGCCATCACTGTACTGCTCTGCTGCCGAGCCGCCATCAGGGCGCCCCACCCCAACCAGCCCAGATAGAGGGCGCCGCAGCACTTGATCACCATAAACAGCAGCGGGTGACTGGCGATCAGCATGCTGATCCCGGTCAGGCTCAGGGTAGCGTGCACCATGATCGCCAGCGAGATGCCCAGCGCCGCGCCAAGGGCGGTCGGCCGGTGCAGGCTGGTACGCAGGATCAGGGCGAAATCGGGGCCGGGGCTGGCCAGTGCAATCAGGTGCATCAGGCCAAGGGTAACGAACAGACTGGTCAGCATAACAACTCTCGCTTTAACGACGGAGAGCCAGCATGGCGGATCAGCGGGGGGCGCGGCTTGTAAAAGATTGCATCTGGGCACGAAATTCGGCGGGCGTCAGACCGAATGCCTGGCGAAAACCGTGGTGGAAGTGACTCTGATCGAAGAAGCCGACCGCCAGCGCCACCTCGCTCACCGCCATGCCGCTCGCCAGCAGCCGTTTGCCCTGCTCCAGCCGCAGCCGTTTCAGCCAGGCGTAGGGGGTCATGCCGCTGCGCTTCTTGAACTGGCGCAGGAAGGCGAAACGGTCGAGCCCAAGCAGCCCCGCCAGCTCTTCCAGCGAGTGAGGCTCGTCGAGGGCGGCCATCAGGTAGTCGCGCAGGAATCGCAACTGAGGATCCGCCAGCTGGTGTACCTCGGGGGCCAGATGCAGCAGCTCCCCCAGCAGGGCGAGCAGCTGGCTCTCGATCAGCAGGCCATCGGCCTTGGGGTTGTCGAGATAGCCGTGTAGCTGGGCAAAGCCCTGATAGAGGTCGGGGCGGCTCTGCAATCCCTTGTCGAAGAAGGGTTCCGGCTGCTCCGGCAGCCAGAGCGCCAGCTGCTGGGGATCGATGGCGAAGACCCGTACCTCATACCCTTCCGGCAGCAGGCTGAGGCCGTCGTGCACCTCATCCGGGTTGACGGTAGAGAGCACCCCGCGCACCAGATGGTGGCTGTTTCCCTTGTGGATAAACTTCTGGCCACCCCGCTGCACCAGCCCGATATGGTAGTCGAGATGGACATGGCGGCCATAGCTGAACGCCCTGTGGTGGGAGTGTGACAGCTCGATCCCCGGCAGGTGCGGGGATTGCCAGTAGCGGATATGGGAATCGGTGGTATTCATGGGTTATAGATACACCAGAAGCGGGCCTTGGGCTTGTAGATTATTGCACGCAACCCCCTCTCAACGCCCCCACAGCCGCGGGGTTGGCTCTACCAGCGAGGCGAGCGGCACCCGCTCCACCATCTGACGCATATGTTGCACCAGCTCGGGATTGCCATCCCCCAACGACTTGTTCAGCACGATATGCACCTGCAGCGGGGTGACCGGCAGGTAGATGAGGCGGGTCGCCGCAGGGAGCTTGGCGCGAAAATGGTTGGCGGAGATATCGTTGGAGAAGAGCGCGGCATCAATCCGCCTGCGCAGCAACTTCTGCATGTTGCCATGCTCCCAGCTGAGCTGGGAGAGGGTGTCGATATGGATCTGCGGATGCTGCAACAGCGGCGGCACGATCGCCTGACTCGACCAGCCGATGGTGGTGCCGTAGAGATCTTCCTGCCGCTCGACCGCGTGAAGTCGCGATGGCACCAGTACCACCAGCACCGGCCGTAGCAGCAACAGGTGGGGGTCGATATAGCGAAAGTGACGGGCACGCTCGGGACTGTAGCTCAGCAACGGGGTCAGATCGCACTCACCGCTCTCAAGATTGCTGAGCAGCCGCGCCACATTGAGCCCCTGCCACTCGATGGTACGCCCGATCGCGGGTTCGATATGACGGCGAAAGTAGTCGATCACCGGCCCGGAGACCTTGCCCTGCTGATCAATGGTGACCAGCGGCGCCAGCTGAAAGACGCATCCCCGCAGTGGCGCGTTGATCGCCACAGCCTGGCTGATGGTCATAAGAGGGAGAAGAAGTGCCGATAGCAGTAATACCAAACGCGTGCCCGAACGAGAGATGCCCATAAGTGCCGACCCGATGCCCTGATAGCCATCAGCATGGCACAAGGCAAAGGGGCGGGCTATCCGCTCCCGCCGAGCTTCGGCCTCTTGCGCCACCGACTCCCATGACCAATGAGCCCCGTTTTATTGCGGTGAAAATCAATAATTCCGCTGCTTTGATGGATTTTGGTCTCTTGAGATATAGTGCGGCCCCATTCATCAAACCGGCGGGTGAGCGCCCAGCCGGACAGGTAGATTCATGAGACTGTTTTTGCTGTTGTTGTCGTTGTTTGCTGCGACTGTAAGTTCTGATGAAAAGCCGCGCCTGCCCTATTACGACTGGGGTCGCTGCCCGTTTGAGGGTTGTACCTATCAGGCGTGGACCACCAAGCAAGAGGTGATCGTCAGAGCCGAGCCATCCATGACTGCCAAAACGCTGTTCCGGCTACCCCGCGGCCAGCAGGTGGAAGGACTGACCGGGGTCGTCATTACCGAACAACCGGGGATCGTCGAAATACTCAGATCGGTCAAGCTGGGCTACAGCAAAGAGGGCAAAGGGCCGCTGTTGAATATGAAGGCAGGGGAAACGCTTTATATCCTCGGCGGACTGGGCGAAGGCAATAGCCTGTTCTGGTACAAGGGCAAAACCTACATTCTCGATTATGACTATGCGCGCAAAGAGATCAGATACGGCCGGTCACCGCAGAACCAGTGGTGGGTAAAAATTCGGGACAAGCAGGGACGTGAGGGTTGGGTTGCCGAAGCCAAAAACTTCGCCCATATGGACCGTTTCGAATAGTGACAGCCAGCCCCCCGAGATCGGGGCTGGCCGTGAATGACTCACTGCTTGGGTTGCAACTTCACCTCTTGCAGATACTCCAGCACCTGGGTTTTGTAGTCCGCCTGATAAGAGAACTTGGTGCTGTCGCACGCCGCGATCAGGTTCACAGCGGTGCAGAACAGGGTTGCCGCCAGCAGCCCCTTGCCAACCCACTGCGGATAACGGCGGCTCCAGCGCACCAGCAACAGCAGGATCGGGAACAGGGCGTAGGGGAAGATCAGCATCAGGTGCCAATAGTTGAAGATGATGGGCGAGAGCGCCGCACTCACCAGCACCGCCAGCACCGCCGCCAGCGCATAGAGGCCGAGCCAGCTTTCACCATCCACTGGAGCACGGTCGCTACGCAACAGACGCGGCTTGAGTTCGCGCCACAGCTGCCAGTTGGCCTTTGCCGCCAGCAGCACAGTCGCCGAGCCTACTCCGTAGATCACCACCCGCCAAAGCCAGACTGCCGCCATCTGCAGATATTCGTGCCCCGCCAGCCAGATGAACTGGGTGTCATTGACCAGCTTGCTGGCAAACAGCCAGGAGCCGTAGCGCAGCCAGTAGAGCACTGATTTCAGCACCGGATAGACATGCACCAGCCCCCAGCCGATATAGCGCTGGCGCGCCTCGGGATCGACGTTCTGGGTGATGTGGCTGTTGCTCATCACTTCCATGGCGTAAGGGATCAGGGAGGCACCAATCAGCAGGGTAGCCACCACCACCCCGCTCCAGCTCACCTTGAGAATGCGGCGCCAGAACAGATAGGTGGACATTACCGCCAGCAGCGGCCAGGAGTAGTGCAGCTGCATCGCCATGCCGATGGCCAGCAGGTGAACGATCATGTGCCAGAAGGAGGCCCGCTCGCGCATATGCCAGGCAGACCAGCAGTGCATGGCCGAGAAAAGGAACAGATAGGAGGGGTTGTAGAGCAGACTCTCGTACTGGAACCAGGGGTTGAGCCAGCAGAGCACCAGAAACAGCAGACGTACCCTGTCATCAAACACCTGACGGATCACTGCATCAAACAGCAGGAATCCGACCAACCGCATCGCCAGCAGCAACACCATGGGAGCATAGGGAGAATCCCACAGCAACAGCGGCCCGCCAATCAGCCAGGCCGACAAGCTGCCCGGCACATTGCCCACCGCACTCGCCGCATTGCCATAGCTGAGCCAGACCCCCTCATAGGCCCCAAGGTAACCCTTGTAGAGCATCTGGGTCTGATCGCCGGTGAGGAGTTGGTGGCATAAGAACAATGCGCTACAAAATAGACCTAATAATAACCCCCCCCCCCATAAAACTCCGTGACTTGATTTTGAATTATAATTATTTCTTAACACGGACATCTCCAACACGCTTATTAAAACCACTTAAAATGGATATATAACCCACCAAGTTTTCCATGTCTATAATACTAACACAGCTATCTTGCCATGCCATTTACCAACCTAGTTACCACATTAACATACGTTCCTCTGGTGATGCCTCATAGAATTCCCCAGCTTTGCCGAGCAGATCATAAAAAAAAGTACTCTCCAGCGGCCCCTGAACCTGACACAACGTATCAGTTCTTTTAAAATAAACTTGAACTTAATGACTGATGCGCTAAGCCAAGAATAATTCTTGCTTAAAAAATAAAATAACGATATGTAAAATTCTTTTTCTATATTAATATTTCTTGTCGTACTTCCACCACCAAGATGCACTATTTTAGAAGATGGTACATAACTCACCTTCATATTCTCACGCTGCAACCTCAAACAAATATCCTCTTCTTCACAATATAAGAAATAGTTGCTATCGAAGCCGCCGACTTTAAAGTAATCACTTTTTCTAAAACACATTGCAGCCCCAGAGCCCATCTCGACATAAATAGGCTCACAGTACTCTTTCTTACGATCAGGAAATCTACGCCCTTTAAAAGCACAATATACTTTATCACCAAAAATAGAATTTATTATTCCTGGTAGATAAGCAAATGATGCCGTTCGTCTACCATCAACTTCATAAATAGAAGGAATCGAAAGAGACACTTGATTATTTTTTTCCATGTAGGAAACCAACTCTTTCAGAGCGTTTTTTTCTACTGTTGTATCATTATTTAAAAATAAAATATAGTCACCAACAGCATTATTTGCGCCAATAACATTCCCCATAGCGAAACCATGATTTATTTTATTCTTTATGAGCCGAATATGATTGCAATTTATTTTATTTAAGCCTGCTGCTAACAGTTCAACGTCTGCAGATAATGAACTATTATCAACAACAATAATTTCAAAATCTTGATAATCACTTTGCAATAGGCTCTCAATACATTTAATAGTGTATATTGATGAGTTGTAGTTCAATAAAACTATTGAAATCATATCTCCCCCAAGTAAAAGACTTTCCAGCTTGTTACACTTCTTCTTTATTTGTTTCATTTAGTGAAGTAATTAATAATGAAAAACACACAAAGAAAAATACAATCCCAGAATTATGGCTAATAAATGCTTGGGAAAGACTGTAATCTATGAGTGTTAGCGATGCCACAGCCATTAAAATATACTTCATCGATAAACTTTTTTTATACTTATAAAAAACTGATATCGGATAAAAATATACTAAACAAAGTGCAAACAATCCAATTATGCCACGTTTCGCCATCTCATCCAAAAACTGATTGTGAGCATGATAGTTGAAGTTATATATAAACTCAGAAATTTTACCCTGCTCTAACTGTTGCTTGTGTATCTGCCGAATACCATTATTACCCCAGCCAAATATTGGCTTTTTTTGAAAAGCATCCCAAGCACTTGACCACAATTGAAATCTAATACCTAAAGATGTATCCGGATTCTCACCATCAATGAACTGAACTATATCACTTTTTGCTGTTTTAATTCTGTCTAACACTCCGGTCTGAGGAGTTGAAATAATACCAAAACCACCAATAACAATGCATGTAAACACCCATAAAAAATAACGACGACCTGATCTTTGATAATGCATAACTATTGTGGTGATAATGACCGGAAGCAGCACCCATCCTCCTCTAGTGCCAGATAGAAAACTCCCCAACATCCCCATCAGACATGCCGCAAGCATAATTTTAGAAAAAACGTACTCATTATTTTCTCTATGCCAAAAATATGCACACAGACAAAACAGACCGAGTGTCATACTTATATTTCCTGATTGAATAGGCATTCCATCACCAAATGCACGCTCCATGCCAATATATATCTTGTCATATATTGCAATGAAACCGGATATGACAGCACCCAAAGCGAATCCGGACATGATGGAAACGAGGTGCACACGATGTTTGGATAATAACGGTAAAATTATGGCCGCCATTAAGGCTCTACTGGGTCGGTCTAGCTCTTTGAGTGCACCATTATCCAAGGAAATCGATATGGCCTGAACCATAAAATAAAAAATAAATATCCAGAAAAGGATCTTCGCCTCTCGTGACATGGCTAACCAATAATCAGCTCGCCAAAAAACAAACAGGCTCATTATTGATAATAAAACTGGACCATATGAATAACCACTAGGAATAGCCAAGCAAAGAGCACCAAAAAAAAATGCTGATGTTTGTACTAAGTTATGAGTCAGATGGCTGCGAAAAGGCATGATCAGTGGTGAGCAGATGGCCATTCATTACTTCCTGAATACATAATTCCCGCGAATCTTGCGCCACAATCCGAACACATCGGTACGGGGGAAGATGGCAATCCGGCGGATCTGGAAAGGGTCCTGGTGCATTGCTTTGGGGCCGCTATTGGTAGCAACGGCAAAACGATACCCGGCGGTGATAGCCTGCTCCTTGGCACTCTCGTTCATATCTCCGTAAGGGTAGGCAAACGAGAGCAACGGATGGCCAAGCAGGGCCTCCAGTTGGCGTTTATTCTCCTGAATTTCATGGGCTTGTTGTTCGGGTGTGAGCTTGCTCAAGCGGGGATGGGTCAGGGTATGCCCACCAATTTCCACATGACCGCTGGCGGCCAACGCCTTGACCTGCTCACCACTCATCAATGAGACCTTGGTATCCGGATTGGTCGGATGCTCCACATCCCAACGGTTATAACCTTCGCCGGTGACTACGTACACCACAGCTTTGTAACCATATTTTTCCAGCAGTGGCAGCATGCGGGTCAGGTTGTCCTGATAGCCGTCATCGGCGGTGATCATCAGATACTTCTTGCCGTATTGCAGACGGTGGATAAAGCCTTTGTCCGCCAAATCGCGGAAAGTCAGGGTTTCATAGCCTAGCCACTTCATCAGGCGCAGATGCTTCTCGAACATGGTGATCGGCATCCAGGTGCCATGCACCCCCTTCTCGCTATCCTGCTCGATAAAACGGTGGTACATGATGACGGGCATCTCGCGGCGCAGGGTTTCGACTACGGCATCCTGATAGATGGTTTCGAGGCCGGATACTACCCCCTGCAAGCCATACTCATCCTGAATGCGCTGCCGAATGACTTCCGGCACCGTCTTGCTGGTCAAAGCGGTCTCGATTTCTCCCTTAAGGGCAGCAAAATCGATAGCCAGATCCTTGGGGCCGATATCGCCAAAATTACTCGCCAGAGCATCATCCAGATTCTGTTCGGTCACCAGACCAACTGCCTTGGCTTCACCAATGGCAAAGGCGGGCCGACCACAGAGCAGTGCTTCCATCGCCACCCGACCGGCGCCGATCACCAGATCGCAACTCGCCAGCAGAGCGGGCACATCATCGACATAACCAACAAACTCGGCACGGCCTTCGAAACGGGCAAAGCGCTCCGGTACCTTGGTACCGCTGACAATCCGCACCTTGCAGGCATCCAGATCGAGTACCTCGTCGAGCAGACGGTAACAGAGCTCCCCTTTGGGGCCGCTCAAACGGCCAATGATGGCGATCACCGGCTTTGGATTATCCGGCGCAGGCACAGGCTGGAATTTGTCGGTTTCGATACCGTTGCGCAGCACCTGCACGATCGCGGGATCCACCCCCAGATTGTCGACTATCTGATGGGCAATATCTTCACAAACGGCAACCGCCCGATAGCCGAGTGCATGGAAGGCCTTGCGCGAAGCGTGCACCGGCTGGCGACCATGCACCGTGGTGATCATCGGGGTGCCAGTCAACTTGCAGGCCACATAACTGCTCCAGCCGGAGGCGCGGGAGTGAGCATGCACCAACTGAATATGATGCTTCTTGATGAGATAGATGAGGTAAAAGACGTGCCAGAAGCGGCGCAGAATGCTGCGCTTGTTGAATCTCAGCTTGAAGACGGGGCCAAGGGTCGGCTTGGTCAGGGTATCTGACACATAAAAGACGTGGTGACCACGCCGGGTCAGTTCGTTACCGACCGTGGTGGCATAGACCTCAGCTCCCGTTACCTCGAGCTGGGAGAGTGCCATCAATATATTCATCGCGCGGTTACCCGGTAGAGAAGAGAGGAACAGCAAGCAGCCACAGAGACCAGAAACCGGAAGCAGGCGAGTGCCCACTTCCGGTTTTGCGCTCAAACTGCCGCGTTGTGCTCACCCGTTAGCGGTTGAGCCAGGCCATGTAATCCGCTACCCCTTCGGCAACGGTTTTGAACTCGGCGTCATAACCCACACTGCGCAGCTTGGTCATATCAGCCTGGGTGAAGCTCTGGTAGCGGCCCTTGAGGTGATCCGGGAAGGGAATGTACTCAATGGCTCCCTTCTGATGATGCTTGATCACCGCTTCGGCCACGTTCTGGAACGGCTCGGCACGGCCGGTACCGCAGTTGAAGATGCCGGAGTGCTGCGGGTTCTGCCAGAACCACAGGTTTACCTTGCAGACGTCGTCAATATAGATGAAGTCACGCATCTGGCCACCGTTCGGGAAGCCATCGCAACCTTCGAACAGCTTGGGATTCTCGCCCTTCTTCACCTGGGTATTGAGGTGGAAGGCAACGGAGGCCATGGAGCCTTTATGCTGCTCGCGCGGGCCGTAGACGTTGAAGTACTTGAGGCCAACGACCTGAGAGTTGATCTCCGGCATCCAGCGGCGCACGTACTGGTCAAACAGCTGCTTGGAGTAGCCGTAGACGTTGAGCGGCTGTTCGAACTTGGGATCTTCGATGAAGTTGTCATTGCGGCCACCGTAGGTCGCGGCAGAAGAGGCGTAAATAAACGGGATTTCACGCTCGATGCAGTAGTGGAACAGATCCTTGGAGTACTCGTAGTTGACCTCCATGATGAACTTGCCATTCCACTCGGTGGTGGCAGAGCAGGCACCTTCGTGGAAGATCACCTCGATGCCGTTGTCCCACTCTTCAAACTCGTCGCCGGAGACGATGCGCGCCTGAAACTCGTCTTTGTCCATGTAGTCAGCGATGGTCAGATCGACCAGGTTGACGAATTTGGTGCCGTCGGTCAGGTCATCAATGACCACGATATCGGTCCGTCCTTGAGCGTTCAGCTGCTTGACCAGATTGCTGCCGATAAAGCCAGCACCGCCAGTTACTACGATCATGGAGTTTGCCTCTCGTACGTTGATGGCTACATGTGACTGCTTGTTAAAGCTGTGTATAGTGAGCCAATTTGAAATTGCCGAAAAGTTTATCACGGGCCGTCCGGGGATTCGACCTTGTTCAAAACTGCCCCGGGCGGAACCTGTTGGAGGAATGAGTGATGAAAACCAGAGACAGGATCATTCACAGCGCGACCGAGCTGTTCAACGATCAGGGTGAACGCAACATCACCACTAACCATATTGCGGCGCACATGGGCATCAGCCCGGGCAACCTCTACTACCACTTCCGCAATAAAGAAGACATCATCCACTCCATCTTCGACCAGTATGCCCGCCACCTGAGCGAGAGCTTCGTGCCGACCCGCAACCGTGAAATCACCCTGCAGGATCTGATGGGCTATCTCGATGCCATCTTCTATCTGATGTGGCAGTTCCGCTTCTTCTACGCCAACCTGCCGGACATCCTGAGCCGTGACGAGCCGCTGCAACAGAAGTACCTCAAGGCCCAAGAGCAGATGCGCTCCTCCGTGGTCGCGCTGCTCCGGAGCCTGCGCGAAGGGGGCATTATCGATGTCAGCGATGAAGACCTGCCGGATCTGGGCCAGACCATCAAGATGGTGGTGACCTGCTGGATCCCGTTCCAGATTGCCCAGGCTCCCAACACCCGCATCACCAAACCGCTGCTCTATCAGGGTGTGTTGAAGGTGCTGTTCCTGCTGCGCCCCTATGTGCAACCCCAGGTAGCCGGACAGATCCAGCAGCTGGAGCAGCACTACCGCCAGCTGGCCCAACCAGCTGGGTGAGATCTGTTTCACATTTGTTGAATATCAGCACAATCATTTGAATTTACCGCAACAGATTGCAGTAAAATGTCGCCCTCTGTTGATATGCAGCTGAAATAGCCACTAAGGATCGAGGATGTCTAACGGATTCTATCGTCACCTGACCGAGCAACTGAATCAGGTGCAAGCTGAAGGGTTGTATAAGCAGGAGCGCATCATCACCTCCGCCCAGCAGGCCAGCATCGCCGTCGGCGGTGAGCAGGTACTGAACTTCTGTGCCAACAACTATCTGGGGCTGGCCAACCACCCGGATCTGATTGCCGCCGCCCATCAGGGGCTCGACAGCCACGGCTTCGGCATGGCTTCTGTGCGCTTCATCTGCGGCACCCAGGATCAGCACAAAGCGCTGGAGCAAAAGATGTCTGCCTTCCTCGGCACTGAAGACACCATCCTCTACTCCTCCTGCTTCGACGCCAATGGCGGCCTGTTCGAGACCCTTTTCGGTGCCGAAGATGCCATCATCTCCGATGCCCTCAACCACGCCTCCATCATCGACGGCGTGCGGCTGTGCAAGGCCAAGCGCTATCGCTACGCCAACAACGACATGGCCGAGCTGGAAGCCCAGCTCAAGCAGGCTGACGCCGATGGCGCCCGCTTCAAGCTGATCGCCACCGACGGCGTCTTCTCCATGGATGGGGTCATCGCCGACCTCAAATCCATCTGCGATCTGGCCGACAAATACGATGCGCTGGTGATGGTGGATGACTCCCACGCCGTCGGCTTTATCGGCGAGAATGGTCGCGGCACCCACGAATATTGTGGCGTGATGGATCGGGTCGACATCATCACCGGCACCTTGGGCAAGGCGCTCGGCGGCGCATCCGGCGGCTATACCTCCGGCAAGAAAGAGGTGATCGACTGGCTGCGTCAGCGCTCCCGCCCTTACCTCTTCTCCAACTCGCTGGCCCCCTCCATCGTTGCCGCCACCATCAAGGTGATCGACATGCTGGCGGAAGGTCACGACCTGCGCGCACGTCTGAAAGAGAACAGCCGTTACTTCCGCGAGCGGATGAGCGCCGCCGGCTTCACTCTGGCTGGCGCCGACCACGCCATCATTCCGGTGATGCTGGGGGATGCCAAACTGGCCTCCGAAATGGCGAGCCGCATGCTGGCAGCCGGCATCTATGTAGTGGGCTTCTCCTTCCCAGTCGTGCCCAAGGGCCAGGCGCGTATTCGCACCCAGATGTCTGCCGCCCACACCCGCGAGCAGCTGGACAAGGCGATCGACGCCTTTATCCGCATCGGCCGTGAACTCGGCGTTATCTGATTTGAATCAAGGGGCTGCAGCCCCTTTTTTCTGCATTCATATTGAAGGAACAGCCATGAAAGCACTCTCCAAACTGCACAAAGAGGTCGGCATCTGGATGACGGATGTGCCAGCCCCCGAGCTCGGCCACAACGACCTGCTGATCAAGATCCGCAAAACCGCCATCTGCGGCACCGATATCCATATCTACAACTGGGATGAGTGGTCCCAGAAGACCATTCCGGTACCCATGGTGGTCGGCCATGAATATGTTGGGGAAGTGGTCGCCATCGGTCAGGAGGTGCGCGGCTTCGCCATCGGCGATCGGGTCTCCGGTGAAGGGCATATCACCTGCGGTCACTGCCGTAACTGCCGCGCTGGCCGCACTCACCTCTGCCGCAACACCATTGGTGTTGGCGTCAACCGCCCGGGTGCCTTTGCCGAGTATCTGGTGATCCCCGCATTCAACGCCTTCAAGCTGCCGGACAACATCCCGGACGAGCTGGCCGCCATCTTCGACCCGTTCGGCAATGCGGTGCACACCGCCCTCTCATTCGATCTGGTGGGTGAAGATGTGCTCATCACCGGGGCAGGCCCCATCGGCATCATGGCAGCCGCCGTCTGCCGCCATGTGGGTGCGCGCCACGTGGTGATCACCGACGTCAACGAATACCGGCTGGAGCTGGCCCGCAAGATGGGCGCCACCCGCGCGGTCAACGTAGCCAAGGAGAAGCTGGCCGACGTGATGAGCGAGCTGGGCATGACCGAAGGCTTCGATGTGGGGCTGGAGATGTCCGGCGTCCCGAGCGCCTTCCAGGAGATGCTCGACAAGATGAACCACGGCGGCAAGATCGCCATGCTTGGCATCCCCCCCTCCACCATGGCCATCGACTGGAACAAGGTGATCTTCAAGGGGCTGTTTATCAAAGGGATCTATGGCCGCGAGATGTTCGAGACCTGGTACAAAATGGCCAGCCTGATCCAGTCCGGGCTGGATCTCTCCCCCATCATCACCCACAGATTCCACATCGACGAATTCCAGCAGGGGTTCGATGCGATGCGCTCCGGCCACTCCGGCAAGGTGATCCTGAGCTGGGATAAATAGGCCGTTTCACCCCTTGGGTACCCGAAACCCGGCGAATGCCGGGTTTCTTTTTATCTCCACCACCCAAATTGCCGTGATATCGGCCAAAACTTTGTACGCAGACTGTTTAACACTTCACACACAAGCGTTTAAATGGCTGTAACTATTCGGTTATAATCCCGTCGTTTACATGGATAATAAAAGACTGCTGGGAGTATATGAGCGTGTTGAAAAAACTGAGCTATTTGCTGGCTGTCGGGATGACGGCCGCCAGCTTGTCTGGGGCAGTGCTTGCTGCCGATGAGATGTCACCGGAGGCCATTGCCGAGCGGATCAAACCAATCGGTCAGGTCTATACCGCCAAGGATCTGGAAGGTATTGCCGGCGCGAGTGCTGCACCGACGGCGGCCGCCTCTTCCGGTCCCCGCGATGGCGAAACGGTATACAAGGGCGCCTGCTTTGCCTGTCACGACACCGGCGCCGCTGGTGCCCCCAAACGGGGTGACAAGGCAGCCTGGGATCCTCGCATCGCCCAGGGCATTGATACTCTCAAGAAACATGCCATTGAAGGCTTTACTGGCAAGTCCGGCATGATGCCTCCGCGCGGCACTTGTGCGAACTGTAGTGATGAAGAGATTGAAAACGCCATCCACTACATGATCGACAAGCTGTAAGTATTTGAAAGGGCCGCAATTGCGGCCCTTTCAATCTATCGGCTTCCGACTACTCTTGTAAGGTAGACATATCGGGAGTTGCACATGTCGTCCCAATCCATCGAACCCCACTACTCAACTCCTCTGTTGGCGTTGGTCTCTGCCATTATGGACTTCCCGGCGCCACAAACCGCCACGTCTGACGATTACGATGCCCTGATCCAGCAGATTGACCAACTCTGCCCGCTGCAACATTTCGGCATGCTGGGCCTCTCCGATACCGGTCTGAACTGGCTTTACGCCTACAAGGTCAGCGACATCTTCAAGCAACAGCTGGGCCGTGAGCAGTCCCGCATCACCGATCAACTCACCCAGCTGGATGAAGCCGAAGGGTGGTGCGTCTTCCCCATCGAGCATGGCCAGATACAGTGGTTGCTGGCGCGTGGCACACCAGCCGACCTGCCGACCCTGCGTCTGCTGCTGGAGTGTCTGGCCAAACGGCTGACCGAAACCCAGGCGGGATCCCATCTCACCGAGCTCCCTTCACCGCTGATCCGCAAAGACCCGAACTGGAAAAAGAAAATCGAGAGCATCAGCCGCATCATGCGGCTCGCCAATACCCTGCCGGCCCAGGCGCTCTTCTCCCAACTGGAAGCGGTACTGCGCCAGATGCTCACCATCGAGGACATGCTGCTGGTCAGGCTAACCAGTCAGAAGCTGGAAAAGATCTACCCTGCCCATCCCCATCAGGGAGACGAGTTCATCAGCGGCTTGTGCCACAGCACCAGCAATATCGAGGTGAGCAGGGAGTCACGCTACTGGCACAGCATGCCGCTGCGGCTGCAACAACAGTACTTCGCCCACTTCATCATCAGCACGGCTCAACCGCTGGAGACCGACGACAAGCTGTTTCTCGACTTCCTGCGTGGTCAGCTCACCCTGCTGCTGGAGCTGAGACGGATCCGCCAGCAGCTCAACGACATCAATACCGAAGACTCCATCAACCAGCGGCTGCAACAGCTGCGTCAGACCAACCTCAGGCTGCAAAAGCAGCTCAAGCAGCATCAGGAGCTGGAACGGCGGCTGCAATTCGATGCGCTTCACGACCCACTGACCCAGCTGCCCAACCGCGCGCTGTTGATGAACCACCTCAACCACGCCATGACCCACTACAACCGCTACAAGTCGCCGGGATTCGCGGTAATTTTTATCGATGTGGATCATTTCAAGCAGATCAATGACACCCTGGGCCACAGTGCTGGCGATCAGCTGCTCAAGGAAGTCAGCCGCCGCCTGCAGACCTGCATCCGGCAAAACGATCTGGTGGCCAGACTGGGGGGCGATGAGTTCGTCATCTATCTGGACAGCAGCAAGAGCGACGATGACATCAGCCCGGTGCTCAACCGCATTATCAGCCGTCTCTCCTACCCGTTCCGGCTACTCGGCAACGAGCTGAGCATTACCGTCAGCCTTGGGGTATCGAGCGTATCCGAGCAAACCTCAGATATCAGCCAGCTGCTCCATCAGGCCGATCTGGCCATGTATCAGGCCAAACGCAATGGTCGCAGTCGCATCGTCAGCTACTCGGATGATTGCATCAACCAGAACTGGAATTCGCCGGAAGAGATGCTGGCCAGAGCCCTGCGGGAGGGGCGTATCGTCCCCTACTTCCAGCCTGTGATCCGGCTGCAGGATAGCCGCCTGACCGGACTGGAGGTGATGGCGCGCTGGCTGACCGAGGAGGGGATTCTGAAGGATGCGTTCGACTTTATTCCGCTGGCAGAGCAGTGCGGCCTGATTCTGGAGCTGGATTACCAGATCCTGCGCCACACCTGTCAGCAACTGAAGAACTGGCTGCCAATCTCCGGGCAGAGCAAGTTCAAGGTCGCCATCAATCTGTCGGGCAAGCATCTGGTCAACCATGACCACATCATGCGGCTGATGGGAATTATCGAAGAGGAAGGGGTCGCCCCCGGCTATCTGATTTTTGAATTCAACGAGCGGGAGCTGTCGCGGCAAGATTCCGATGCGCTGGCATCCCTGCATGACCTGAGGGCTAAGGGTATCCAGATCAGCCTCGATGATTTCGGCACCGGCTTCTCCTCCCTCAACGCCTTGTTCCACTTCCCGGTGGATTACATCAAGGTGGATGACAGCTTTACCCAGAGGATGCTGCAATCGCCCAAAGATTTGGCGCTGATCCGCGCCATGCGGGATATCTGTCAGGATCTCGATTACACCCTGGTAGTCGAGGGGATCGAGAACCAGCAGCAATTGCAGAAGCTGATTGATATCGGCTGCCGGATGGGGCAAGGGCGCTATATCTCACCGCCCATGCCGGGAGCAGACATAGTACCGCTACTGACCCCGGCCAATCCTTAGGGTTAATCCTTCTTGAACAACGCCCGCAGGTTGGCAACACCGACCTGCCCCTTCTGCTGGCGCTCCTTGGCGGTCACCTTCTTCTGGTTTTCCCCTTGGGGATAACTCAAGAAGTAGAGAAGAATCGCCCTACCCCTTTTTCAAATTATGTTGTGCTCTTATCTGAGCAAGAGCATCCAAACCTCTTTGCTGACGCTCTTCAGGGCTGACTACTTTTTTATTCTCCCAATCCAGATCATCCTGCGGCAGCTCCAGCAGGAAGCGGCTCGGCTCTGGCCGTACCGACTCGCCAAACTGACGCCGCTCCTTGCAGAGGGTGAAGGTCAGTTCGGTCTGAGCCCGGGTGATCCCCACGTAGGCGAGACGCCGCTCCTCCTCCACGTTGTCTTCATCTATGCTGGTCTGGTGGGGCAGCAAGCCCTCCTCCATCCCCACCATGTAGACATAGGGGAACTCCAACCCCTTGGAGGCATGCAGGGTCATCAACTGCACCTGATCCGCATCATCCTCCCCTTCGTTGCGCTCCATCATGTCGCGCAGGGTGAGGCGAGTGACCACCTGAGCCAGCGTCATCGACTCCTCCAGCTCATCCCCCTCCAGCATCTCGGTGATCCAGCGATAGAGGGTGGAGACGTTCTGCATCCGCATTTCGGCCGCTTTCGGGCTGGGGGAGGTCTCGTAGAGCCACTCTTCGTAGTGGATCTCCTTGATCATGTCCCGCACCGCTTCTACCGGATTGCCGCGCAACGCCTGATCGCCAAGGCGTACCAACCAGTTGGTGAAGGCCTGTAATGCAGTGAGGCCACGGCCAGAGAGGTGCTGCTCCAGCCCCAGCTCGAAGCTGGCGGCAAACAGGCTCTTGCCGCGCTGGTTGGCATACTGACCCAGTTTTTCGAGGGTGGTGGGGCCAATCTCGCGGCGCGGCAGGTTGACCACCCTCAGGAAGGCGGTGTCCTCATCCGGATTCACCAGCAGCTTGAGGTAAGCCATGATGTCCTTGATCTCGGTGCGGGAGAAAAACGAGGTACCGCCGGAGATACGATAAGGAATCCGGTTGGTCATCAGCGCCTTCTCGAAGATGCGCGACTGATGGTTGCCCCGATAGAGGATGGCGTAATCCTTGAACCGGGTGCGGTTCATAAACTTGTGGCCCATCATCTCGGCGGCGATCCGCTCCGCCTCGTGCTCCTCGTTCTTGGCGAACAGCACCTTGAGCTTCACCCCTTCATCCAACTCGGAGAAGAGCGCCTTGTCATAGACGTGCGGGTTGTTGGCGATCAGGATGTTGGCGCACTTGAGGATCCGCCGCTTGGAGCGGTAGTTCTGCTCCAGCTTGATCAGCTTGAGGCTGGGGAAATCCTCGCTCAGCAGCACCAGATTCTGCGGCTTGGCACCGCGCCAGGAGTAGATGGACTGGTCATCATCCCCTACCACGGTAAAACGGGCCCGCTCGCCGACGATCTGCTTCACCAGCTCATATTGGCTGGTGTTGGTGTCCTGATACTCATCGACCAGCAGATAGCGGATCTTGTTCTGCCAGCGCTCACGCACCTCCTGATTGCTCTTGAGCAGCAGGGTCGGCATCACGATGAGGTCGTCAAAATCCAGCGCGTTATAGGCCACCATCTGGCGGTGATAACGTTCGTAGAGCTGGGCCATCAGCACCTCTTCCGGCCCGCGGGCGATGCGCATGGCACGGGCGGGCAGGATAAGGTCGTTCTTCCAGTTGGAGATTTGGCTGATAAGGGCCGAGAGCTTGTCCTTGTCGTTGTCGAGCTCGTCTTCAGTCAATTCTTTCAGCAGCGCCAGCTGGTCGGTGTCATCGAACAGGGAAAAGTTCGCCTTGAGATTCAGACTCTTGTGCTCACGACGAATGATATCGAGACCCAGGGTATGGAAGGTGGAGACCATCAACCCCCGCGCCTCCTTGCGACCCAAAGTCTGGCCGACCCGCTCCTTCATCTCCCGCGCCGCCTTGTTGGTAAAGGTGACGGCGGCGATATTGCGCGCACTGTAGCCGCACTGCTGCACCAGATAGGCAATCTTGTTGGTGATGACGCGGGTCTTGCCCGATCCGGCACCCGCCAGCACCAGGCAAGGGCCGGAGACATACTTGACCGCTTCGTTCTGATTGGGGTTGAGCTTCATGGGCCGGATCTCTTGGCTTATGATGAGGGGCGGCATTGTACCAGAAATCACCCGATGAGCCGTACCTGCTGCACGGCAAGCAACCGCCATTCCGACTTATCGCACCTTGTGTTCGGGCGCTATTTTCAGGATCATGGCCGACCTTCGAAATGATGACTTTTTCCAGATAGTGAGGGGAGCATGAATCAGCAACAGCACAACCAACTGCGCAGCCAGTTTCCGGCCTTGGCGCAGGAGGTAAACGGCCACCCTCTGGTCTATCTGGACAACGCCGCCACCACCCAGAAACCGCGCGCGGTACTGGATGCCATCGCTCACTACTATCGGGCCGACAACGCCAACGTGCACCGTGCCGCCCACGCCCTGAGTGGCCGCGCCACCCTCGCCTTCGAAGATGCCCGCGAGACGGTCGCCCGCTTTATCAATGCACCCCGCAGCCACGAGGTGATCTGGACCCGCGGCACCACAGAGGCGATCAATCTGGTGGCCCAGAGCTGGGGGGTGAGCGAGCTCCAAGCGGGGGACGAGATCATCCTCAGCACGCTGGAGCACCACGCCAACATCGTCCCGTGGCAGCTGGTCGCCCAACGCACAGGAGCGGTGATCCGGGTCATCCCCCTCGATGAACGGGGCGATCTCGATCTGGCCGCCTATCACGCCATGCTGGGGCCACGTACCCGGCTGGTGAGCGTAGCCCACGTCTCCAATGCCCTCGGTACCGTCAATCCGGTCGACCGGATAGTAGCAGCTGCCAAAGCAGTGGGTGCCGTGACGCTGATCGATGGCGCCCAGGCGGTGGCTCATCTCGAGGTGGATGTGCAAGCCATCGGCTGCGACTTCTACGCCTTCTCCGGTCATAAACTCTATGGCCCGACCGGCATCGGCGTGTTATGGGGCCGCACCGAGCTGTTGGAGCTGATGCCGCCCTGGCAAGCAGGTGGTGAAATGATCGACCGGGTCAGTTTCAGCGGCACCACCTTCAATACCCTGCCCTTCAAATTCGAGGCGGGCACCCCCCATATCGCTGGCGCAATCGGCCTCGCCGCCGCCATCGACTTTGTGATGGCGCAAGATCGGCAATGGCTCGCCAGCCATGAGCAGACACTGACCGACTATCTGGTCGCTGGCCTGCAACAGGTGCCGGGGCTGCGTCTGGTCGGCGAACCCAGCCAACGCGCCGGTGCTGTCTCTTTCTTGCTCGACGACATCCACCCGCAAGATGCTGCTACCCTGCTCGACATGCAGGGGATCGCCCTGCGAGTCGGCCATCACTGCGCCATGCCGCTGATGGAATCGCTCGGGATCGGCGGCACCATGCGTGCCTCGCTGGCTTGCTACAACAATCGGGATGATGTCGACGCCCTGCTGGCCGCCCTGCACAAACTCAGTGACTTCTTCTAAGGCAGATAACCGAATGAGTGACCTCGCAAGCTATACCCAGATTGGCCTTGAGCCCAACGCCGACAAAATCCGCCAACTGTTTGCCGCCGCCCACGGCTGGGAGAACCAGTACCGGCTCATCATCCAGCTCGGCAAGCAGTTGCCGGTGCTACCCGGCGAATGGCAGCAGGAGGAGTTCCGCCTCAAGGGGTGTGAAAGCCAGGCTTGGCTGAAGGGAGAACAAAGCGAGGATGGCTGCTGGCACTTTGCCTGTGATTCCGATGCCCGCATCGTGCGTGGCCTTATCGTCATCGTGCTGGCGGCACTCAACCACCAATCGTCTACGGCGATCCAGGCTTTTGATATGGAAGGGTATTTCACCGAACTGGGACTTGAGAAACACTTGAGCCCGTCACGAGGTAACGGGCTCAGAGCGATCGCGCTGGCGATCCGGGAGCAAGCGGTCTAACCCGCCTTGTTCAGTGGTCGATTAGGCTTCGCCAATCGAGCCCGCGTTTTCATTCCCTGCCTCTTTCTCGGCTCGGGCGCCCCGTTCGGCAATCTTCTTTAATACCCGGGATGCGGCAACCAGCCCGAAGGTTGCCGTCACCGGCGTCACAGCGCCAAAGCCGGAGGCGCAATCCATCTTCATGGTGCCATCGCTGGCCGCCTTGGCCTGACAGGTACCGCCATTGCCATCCGGATAACTCAACTGCTCGGTTGAGAAGACACACTCCACCCCGAATTTGCGCGCCGGATTCTTGCTGAAGTTGTGCAATCGGCGCAGGTCGGAGCGCACCTTGGCCGCCAACGGGTCTTGAATAGTCTTGGCCAGATCGGCCACAGTGATCTGGGTCGGATCCATCTGCCCGCCAGCACCACCGGCCACAATCACCGGGATCTTGTTGCGCTTGCAGAAGGCGATCAGCGCAACCTTGGCCTTGACCGAATCGATGGCGTCCACCACATAGTCAAACTCCCGCTTGATGTGCTCGGCCAAGTTATCGGCGGTGACGAAATCGTCCACCTCGATCACTTCGCAATCCGGATTGATGGCGCGAATACGCTCGGCCATCACCTCGGTTTTGAGGCGACCAACCGTACCCTGCATGGCGTGGATCTGGCGATTGGTGTTGGTGATGCAGATATCATCCATGTCGATCAGGGTGATCTGGTTGATGCCGGCGCGGGCCAGCGCCTCGGCAGCCCAGGAGCCAACGCCGCCGATCCCCACCACACAGACCTTGGCCTGGCTAAAGGAACGCAGGGCGTTCTGACCATAAAGACGGGCAATGCCCCCGAATCGCTGTAGATATTCTGCTTTCATACACCCACCTTGCTTGAGGGCGGCCATTATAACGACAACCACCGCCAGCGGCGATGACAGAACCGAAGAAAATCGAGGAGGAAAAATGGAGAAAACGGCAGGGAAGAGGGAATAAAAGGTCAGTTATCTGACGATTTTCTGAATTGCAGGCAATAAAAAACCCCGCTCGATGAGCGGGGTTCTTAAATTGGGTGCCTGGCAGTGTCCTACTCTCGCATGGCGAATGCCACACTACCATCGGCGCTACCGCGTTTCACTTCTGAGTTCGGCATGGGATCAGGTGGTTCCACGGCGCTATGGCCGCCAGGCAAATTCTTAATCTAGAAAGCTGACGTGAATAACGACTTGGCTAGTTTGCTTTGTCATTACCACTGAATTTGAGTAGTTCGTTCATTCGCTACAAGGCCAGAAACACTTCTTGGGTGTTGTATGGTTAAGCCTCACGGGTAATTAGTATGGGTTAGCTCAACACATCACTGCGCTTACACACCCCACCTATCAAC
>NZ_JBFOCT010000037.1:0-168275 GCF_040907925.1 Aeromonas sp. s12
TCTTTACCGGTTAGTGTGCTGATATGGCTCAGTCGGTAGAGCGCATCCTTGGTAAGGATGAGGTCCCCAGTTCGATTCTGGGTATCAGCACCATTTTTAAGTTAGTTTTAAAAGCTTTTGCCTGACGGCAATAGCGCCGTGGAACCACCTGATCCCATGCCGAACTCAGAAGTGAAACGCGGTAGCGCCGATGGTAGTGTGGCATTCGCCATGCGAGAGTAGGACACTGTCAGGCACCTATTTAGAAGAGGCCTCCCATTCGGGAGGCCTTTTTGCATTTCTGCGTTCCAAAAATCTGACATGCCGTCGGCATTTTAGTAAAAGTGCTGGGCTATCAAGGGATTGCCCGTTACTCTTTAGCCGTTGCCGATTAACACGTGATGCTGCCAGCGAGGTATTGATGGCTACGTTGAAGGAAATTGCACAGGAAGCGGGGGTTTCTCTCGCCACGGTATCCCGGGTACTGAACGAGGATCCCAGCCTGAGCGTCAAGGAAGAGACCAAGCAGCGGATCTTCGAGATTGCCGAACGGCTGGAGTACAAAACCAGCAGCGCCCGCAAGGGGGTACACAAGAGCAAGCTGCACTTTCTGGTGGTCTATGCCTATCCCCAGAGTACCGAGGTCAACGATCCTTACTATCTCGCTATCCGTTATGGCATCGAGACCCAGAGTGCCCGCCTCAATATCGAGCTGACTCATCTCTACAACTGTGGTGAAGGGCGCGAGCTGAGCGCCGTGGATGGCATTCTGGTTGTCGGCACACTCACAGCCGAACGTCTCGTCCAGCTAAGGGCTTGTTCCAGCCAGCTGGTGTTTGTCGACTGCCGTTCACAGGGAGAGTTCGACTCGGTCGATGTGGATCTCGCCCTGATCAGCCAGCAGGTCGTCGATTACTTCATCGCTCAGGGACACCAGCGCATCGGTTATATCGGTGGCCAGGATGAGAATCCGGATCTGCGCGAACTGGCCTTCCGGGATTATGGTCAGCGGCTGGGGGTGGTGCAAGAGAACGACCTCTATCGTGGGGACTTCTCCAGTGCCTCCGGCTACCAGTTGGCGAAGGAGATGCTGGCAGGGGATTGGCCCAAGGCGCTGTTCGTTGCCTCCGACTCCATCGCCATCGGCGTGCTGCGTGCCATTCATGAGAAGGGACTGGCGATTCCCCAGCAAATTGAGCTTATCAGCGTCAACGATATTCCAACCGCCAAGTTCACCTTCCCGCCGCTCTCTACAGTGCGGATCCACTCCGAGTTGATGGGCTCCCAGGGGGTCAATCTGTTGGTCGAACGGCTGCGTGACGAGCGTGATATTCCACTTCGGGTGCTGGTGCCGAGCAAGTTGACCCTGCGTGGCACCACTCGCTGATTTTAGTAAAACATTCTGCTTTTTAGTCGCGCCATCTTGCGGTGGTGCGACACATCTCCCAAGCAAACCTCTTTCCCATATCATCCAGTAACTTCATATCATATTGTTTTATAGTTGATTTTATTGCTAATCAGCCAACTCTTATCAACATCCATGCCACTCATCCATATCTTGCCCTCCTTTATCTCCCGCTTCTGATCTCGCTCACAAAACCATCTGTTCATTGTGATCAGGTTAAAACTTTACCTATCCAAAGCTGATATTTAGTAAATGTTTATCTAGAGTTTACCCAGTTAACGTTGCCTTGTTCCGGGAGGACATGTGAATAACTGGGAAAACGTCCAATTCGTAGGTGAAAACAGGCTGGCCCCGCGTGCCTACTTCTTCTCTTATGCCGACCACGGGCTGGCGGCTACCATGCAGCGCGAGCTGAGCCGCCGTTTTCTGAGCCTTGGCGGCCAGTGGCAGTTCCACTACTTCGACCACCCCCTGCAGGTGCCGGAGGCCTTCTATCACAGCCCCATGAGCGAGTGGGGCCAGATCACCGTGCCCAACATGTGGCAGATGGAAGGACATGGCCAGCTGCAGTACACCGACGAAGGTTTTCCTTTCCCCATCGACGTCCCCTTCGTGCCGACCAACAACCCCACCGGCGCCTATCAGCGCAGCTTCACGCTGAGCCCGGCCTGGGACGGCGAGCAGGTGATCATCAAGTTTGACGGGGTAGAGACCTACTTCGAGGTCTATGTGAACGGCCACTATGTCGGTTTCAGCAAGGGCAGTCGCCTCACCGCCGAGTTCGATATCAGTGCCTACGCCAACATCGGCGAGAACCTGCTGTCGGTGCGGGTGATGCAGTGGGCCGACTCCACCTATATCGAAGATCAGGACATGTGGTGGATGGCGGGGATCTTTCGCGACGTCTATCTGGTGGGCAAACCGGCCGCCCATGTGCAGGACTTCTTCATCCGCACCGCGCTGGCCGATGACAATCTGAGCGCTACCCTGAGCTGCGATATCCAGCTGGAAAATCTGGGGGCGCCTGTCCGTGATCACCGTCTGGTCTGGTCGCTGCTGGATCAGGGCAGCGAGATCGCCAGTGGCACACTCGACAATCTCGCCATCGACGGCAAGTGTGATTGCCGCTTCACGCTGGATCTGGCCAATCCCCATCTGTGGAGCGCCGAAGATCCTTACCTCTACCAGCTGCAACTCTCCCTCTACAACGGTCGGGGTGAGCTGCTGGAAGTGATCCCGCAGCGGGTCGGGGTGCGTGAGATCAAGGTCAAGGATGGCCTCTTCTACGTCAACGGCCACTATCTCAAGTTGCACGGGGTGAACCGTCACGACAACGACCACCTCAAGAGCCGCGCAGTCGGTATGGACCGTGTTGAACGCGATATCGTGCTGATGAAGCAGCACAACCTCAACTCGGTACGTACCGCCCACTATCCGAACGACCCGCGTTTCTACGAGCTGTGCGACCAGTACGGTCTGTTCGTGATGGCGGAGACCGACGTGGAGACCCACGGCTTTGCCAACGTCGGCGATCTCAGCCGCATCACCGATGACCCCTTCTGGGAGCCGGTGTTCGTGGATCGCATCGAGCGCCACGTGCACGCCCAGAAGAACCACCCCTCCATCATCATCTGGTCGCTCGGCAACGAGTCCGGCTACGGCTGCAACATCAGAGCCATGTACCAGCGCTGCAAGGCGATCGACCCGACCCGCCTGGTGCACTACGAAGAGGATCGCGATGCCGAGGTGGTGGACGTGGTGAGTACCATGTATTCCCGCGTCTCCCAGATGAACTGCTTTGGCGAGTTCCCGATGGCGAAGCCGCGCATCCTCTGCGAATACGCCCACGCCATGGGCAACGGCCCGGGTGGCCTGAGCGAATACCAGCAGGTGTTCGACCGTCATCCCCACATTCAGGGCCACTACATCTGGGAGTGGTGCGATCACGGCATTCTGGATCAGGACGAGCAGGGCCGCCCCGTTTACAAGTACGGCGGCGACTACGGCGACTACCCCAACAACTACAACTTCTGCATGGATGGCCTCATCTATCCGGATCAGACCCCGGGGCCGGGCCTGCGCGAATACAAGCAGGTGATCTGCCCGGTCAAGGTGCGCGCCCTGGATCTGGTGAGCGGCAAGCTGGAAGTGGAAAACCGCTACTGGTTCTCCAATCTCGACGACATCCGTCTGCTGGTCGAGGTGAAGGCCGAAGGCGAGCTGCTGGCCAGCCAGCAAATTCGGCTGGAGGGGGTTGCCCCCGGTGCCACCACAGAGCTGCAGCTCGAACTGCCCACGCTTGATACGCGGGAAACTTTCGTCCAGCTGCGGGTCATCAAGACCACCGCCACCCGTTACAGTGCCGCGGAGCACGAGCTGGGCCAGTACCAGTTCCAACTGAAGGCATCGACTCGCCAGCTGCAGCCCTTTGCCTATCCCAACGCGACTGCGTTGCAGATTGCCGACGAGCGCCTCGCGCTGACCCTGAGCGGTAGCGGCTTTGCCCTGCGCTTCTCGCGCCTCGACGGCAAGCTGGTGAGCTGGCAGCAGGATGGTATCGAGCTCATCGAGCGAGCCCCACGCCTCACCTTCTTCAAGCCGATGATCGACAACCACAAGCAGGAGTACGAGAGCCTGTGGCACCCGAACCACCTGCAGATCATGCAGGAGCACTTCCGCACTCTGAGCTGGCGTCAGCTGGGCGAGGCGGTCGAGGTGACGGTGGAGAGTCTGATCGCGCCGCCGGTGTTCGACTTCGGCATGCGCTGCCGCTACGTCTACACCCTGAGCCCGAACGGCCAGCTGCATGTGGCGCTGTCCGGTCAGCCCTACGGCGGTTATGACGACATCATCCCCAAGATCGGCTTCGAGCTGGGCATTCGTCAGGATCTCGACAGGGTGCACTACTACGGCATGGGGCCGGGTGAAAACTATCAGGACAGCCGCCAGAGCAACTGGATCGACAGCTTCCAGAGCACAGTCGGCGAGATGTGGGAGCACTACCCCTTCCCGCAAGACAACGGCAACCGCCAGCAGGTGCGCTGGGCGACCCTGACCAACCGCCACGGCGCCGGTCTCTACGTCCGGCCCGATGCCCCCATCAACCTGAGCGTCTGGCCCTACAGCTGGGAGCATATCCACGCGGCGCAGCACATCAACGAGCTGGAACCCTGTGGCTATCTCACCCTCAATCTGGATCACAAGGTGCTGGGGCTCGGCTCCAACTCCTGGGGCTCCGAGGTGCTGGACTCCTGGCGGGTGCGCTTCGAGCCATTCAGCTTCGGCCTGACCCTGCTGCCCATCGCCCGTGGCAACCTCAATCCGGCTGCGCTGGCCGGGCTCGATCTCACCATCAACGGCGGGAGGAACCTCGCATGATCACCCTGGACAACCTGACCCTGTTCAAAAACATCTACCGGGAGGGCAAGAAGTGGGGCCGCTGCGTGGAGGCCATCAACAACCTGGCCAACCTCAAACCCGGTATCTGCCACTCCATAGGTGACTCCCTCACCTACCGCTTGCAGGAGGGGGCCAGCCCGGCCACCTCACTGTTCGAGGGGCAGCGCCGCTACTTCGACGTTCACTACTACCTGGAAGGGGAAGAGACGGTGGAGTGGGCAGCCAAGAGCGAGCTGCGGGTCGAGCAGGCCTATGACGACACCACCGACCGCGAGTGGCTGGCAGGCGAGGTGCGTGAGCGCCAGCAGGTCGGCAATGGGCAGGTGGTGATCTTCGAGAACGACGAGGCCTACCGCTTCGTCGGCGATGCGCCGGTGCGCAAGGTGATCATCAAGGTCACCGTCGAAGGCGGCTACTTCAAGAACAAATAACAAGCCGCCGGTTCTGCACTGATAAAAGCCGGAAGGGCGGGGCTCACCCTACAAATCATGCCCCGCCCTTTCGCGGCAATAACTACAGGTCTGGAGATGCACCATGTCTGATTCCAAACGCAATACGATAGGCAAGTTTGGTCTGCTGTCGCTCACCTTCGCGGCGGTATTCAGCTTCAACAACGTCATCAACAACAACATCGAGATCGGTCTGGCCTCCGCCCCGATGTTCTTTCTGGCCACCATTTTCTACTTCATTCCGTTTTGCCTGATCATTGCGGAATTTGTGTCACTGAATAAGAACTCCGAAGCGGGGGTGTATGCTTGGGTGAAGAGTTCCCTCGGCGGTCGCTGGGCCTTTATCTCCGCCTACACCTACTGGTTCGTGAACCTCTTCTTCTTCACCTCCTTGCTGCCGCGGGTCATCGCCTACGCCTCCTATGCCTTTCTCGGCTACGAGTACATTCTCACTCCGGTGGCGACCACGGCATTGAGCATGGTGCTGTTTGCCTTTGCCACCTACGTCTCCACCAACGGCGCCAAGATGCTCGGCCCCATCACCTCGGTGACCTCGTCCCTGATGCTGCTGCTGACCCTCTCCTACATCCTGCTGGCGGGTGCGGCACTGGTGGGCGGCGTGCAACCGGCCGATCCCATCACGGTAGAGGCCATGATCCCCGATTTCAGCTGGGCCTTCCTCGGCATCACCACCTGGATCTTTATGGCAGCCGGTGGCGCCGAGTCGGTGGCGGTCTACGTCAATGACGTGAAGGGCGGCTCCAAGTCCTTCGTGAAGGTGATCATCATCGCCGGGATCTTTATCGGCGTGCTCTACTCCATCGCATCGCTGTTGATCAACGTGTTCGTGCCGAGCGGCACCCTGAAATATACCGGCGGCTCGGTGCAGGTGTTTGAAGGGCTGGCGGCTTACTTCGGTCTGCCTGAGATCCTGATGAACCGCTTCGTCGGGCTGGTCTCCTTCACCGCCATGTTCGGCTCCCTGCTGATGTGGACGGCGACCCCGGTGAAGATCTTCTTCTCCGAGATCCCGGCCGGCATCTTCGGCAAGAAGACGGTCGAGCTCAACGAGAACGGCGTGCCCGCCCGTGCAGCCTGGATCCAGTACCTCATCGTGCTGCCGCTGATGGTGATCCCGACCCTGGGCTCCAACACAGCGCAGGATCTGATGAACACCGTCATCAACATGACCGCTGCCGCTTCCATGCTGCCGCCGCTGTTCATCATGCTGGCCTACCTCAATCTGCGGCTGAAGCTCGACCACCTGCCGCGGGAGTTCAAGATGGGCTCGCGCTCCACCGGCATCGCCGTGGTGTCGGTGCTGATCGCCATCTTCTCGGTGGGCTTCCTCGCCTCCACCTTCCCGACCGGTGCCGACATCATGACCATCATCTTCTACAACGTCGGCGGGATCGTGATCTTCCTCGGCTTCGCCTGGTGGAAATACAACAGATACGAGGCCTCCCTCAGCGCCGAAGCGCGTGCCAAAGAGGCCCAGCCGGCAGCGCAGGTTGCCATGCAGACGCCATAAGCACGGCATTGAATACCAATCAAACCGGGTGGCCGTTGGCCACCCGCAAACCGTTGAACCAGAAAAGGAAAAGAGCATGAGCGAGACGATCGAGTTTGCCGAATTCAAACGGGTCGAGATGAAGGTGGGCAAGGTGCTGGAGGTGGTGCGCCACCCCGGGGCCGACAAACTCTACATCGTCCAGATCGACGTGGGTGGCGAGCGGCCGCTGCAGACCGTCACCAGTCTGGTGCCTTACTACAGCGAAGATGAGCTGATGGGCAGCGAGGTGGTGGTGCTGACCAACCTCAAGCCCACCAGGATGCGCGGCGAGCGCTCCGAGTGCATGTTGCTCTGCGCCGAGACCCCGGACGAGAGCCAGAGCGTGCTGTTGCAGCCGCGGGGGCCGATGGCGCCGGGCACCCCGATCGTCTGAACGGTATTGCGAGCCGGTGCGGGAGACTGCACCGGTTCACCAACGAGGTCGTCCACGCGGCCCGATCATAACAAGAGAGTAAAGCGCAGGGCCGACAGACCCTTGCCGAACACATCACAGAGTCACAGCGCTCCCCACAGGGAGCGCGAGTCCACTGGAGGACACCATGTCTGAATCCGTACGCGGCACCATAGGCAAGTTTGCCCTGTTGTCGATGACCTTTGCCGCCGTGTTCAACGTGCGCAACATCGTCAACAACAACATCGAGCTGGGGCTCAGCTCCGCCCCTATTTTCCTGCTGGCGACCATCGTCTACTTCATCCCGTTCGTCTTCATCATCGCCGAGTTCGTCTCGGCCAACAAAAACTCCGAGTCGGGGATGTACGACTGGCTTAAAAAACCGCTCGGCACCCGGATGGCCTATCTGGGCTCGTTTCTCTACTGGTTCGTAAACCTGTTCTGGTTCGTCTCTCTGCTACCCAACGTCATCGCCTACGCCTCCTACGCCATGCTGGGCTATGAGTACAGCTTCTCCCCCATGGTCACCTCGATCATCTCCATCGTGCTGTTTGCGGCGGCGACCCATATCTCCACCAAGGGGGCGAGCTGGCTCGGCAAAATTGCCGAAATAGTGGCCTACGGTGTGTTTGCCCTGTTCGCCATCTATGTGCTGGGCGCCCTGATGGCCCTGAGTGGCGATCATGTGCCGGCTCAGCCCATCACGCTGGAGGCGATGACTCCCACCGTCAACTGGGCGACCCTCGGCATCATGTGCTGGATCTTCCAGGCGGCGGGCGGTGCCGAAACGGCGGCGGCCTACCTCAATGACGTGAAGGGCGGCCAGAAGTCCTTCATCAAGGTGATCATCAGTGCCGGTATCGTCATCGGTGCCATGTATGCGGTCGGTTCCCTGTTGGTGAACGTGTTCGTGCCGCGCGAGAGCCTCACCTATGCCGGCGGCATGGTGGAGATCTTCACCGGTATGGCGCAGTATTTCGGGCTCTCCGAGGCGCTGGTGGGCCGCTTCGTCGGCGTGGTGCTGTTTATCGCCATGTTCGGCTCCATGATGATGTGGACCTCGGCGCCGGTGAAGATCCACTTCTCCGAGATCCCGCAGGGGGTTTACGGCGAGAAGACCACCCAGCTCAACGAGCACGGCGTGCCGGTGCGCGCCGCCTGGTGGCAGTTTGTCTTCGTGTTCGCGATGCTGGTGGTCAACGGCTTCGGCTCCGAGTCGGTGCAGCAGATGATGAACACAGCCATCAACCTCACCGCTGGCACCGCCATGTTGCCGCCGATCTTCATCATGGTGGCCTACTTCGTGTTCCGCTGGAAACATGACGACACCCCGCGCGACTTCCGCATGGGTTCGCGCACCTTCGGCATGGCGGTGGTCTCGGTGCTGATCGCCATCTTCGTGGTGAGCATGAGCGCCTCCGCCTTCCCGAGCGGGGTGGATCTGGTGCGCGCCTTCTTCATCAACGTCTTTATGACCGCGGTCTTCTCGGCACTGGCCTACTGGTGGATCTCCCGCTTCGAGAAGCGGCAGGCCCGCAAGCTCGCCAGCAATGAGAAGAAAAGCGGCAACGGCAAGCTGGCCAGCCAGCGCTGATCGGCTGGGTGAAAAAGCGTGACGGGCGGCCTTGGTCGCCCGTTTTTTTATCCATTTCGCGCCGGTTTGGCGCTATCTGGCCGCGGGTCAGCAACTTCCGCTATTCGACAAAGCAAAGGCGTTAAGCATTGATGAACAATTAACCGCTGCACAACGTTGCGCCTCTCCGTTATCGGGGTAAGCTGGAGGTTCGTTTTAGCGGGAGGTGCCAGACATCTCCCGCTCTGTTTCTTGTCCTCCCCAATCCTGACTGCCGTCACGGCAGCAGGATGCCCTTCTGATGGAGACCTTTCGTGCGTCTGGATCCCTTTACTGTTGTGCTGATTGCTGTGGTCACCCTGGCCTCCCTCTTTCCCTGCGAGGGGCAGGTAGCCGTCTGGTTCGGTCTGCTGACCAAGCTGGCGGTGGCGCTCCTGTTCTTCATGCATGGCGCCAAGCTGTCGCGCCAGAACCTGCTGGCGGGCCTCGGTCACTGGCGGCTCCATCTGGTGGTGATGCTCAGCACTTTCGTGCTGTTTCCGCTGCTCGGGCTGCTGCTCACCCCGCTGGTGCCGAGCTGGCTGAGCCCGGCTATCTACCTCGGCTTCCTCTATCTCTGCGCCCTGCCTGCCACCGTGCAGTCGGCCATCGCCTTCACCTCGATGGCGGGGGGCAATGTGTCGGCGGCGGTGTGCAGCGCCTCGGCCTCCAGCATCCTCGGCATCTTCCTCTCGCCAGTGCTGGTGGGGATGATGATCCACGTGCAAGGGGAGGGGATCGACACCTGGCACTCCATCCAGTCCATCATGATGCAGCTGATGCTGCCGTTTGTGGTCGGCCACCTGTCGCGCCCGCTGATCGGTCGCTGGGTCGACAGTCACCGGCCGCTCATCGGCAAGCTGGATCAGAGCTCCATCCTGCTGGTGGTCTATGTCGCCTTCAGCGAGGCGGTGGTACAGGGGATTTGGCACCAAGTAGGCTGGTACGATCTGGCCAGTATTGTGCTGCTGAGCTGCGTCTTGCTGGCGCTGGTGCTCTGCTGGAACGTCTGGATCAGCCGTCGCCTCGGCTTCGACAAGGCGGACGAGATCACCATCGTCTTTTGCGGTTCGAAGAAGAGTCTCGCCAACGGGGTGCCGATGGCCAACGTCATGTTCCCGGCCGCCAGCGTCGGGGTGATGGTGCTGCCGCTGATGATCTTCCACCAGATCCAGCTGATGGTCTGCGCCGTGCTGGCGCGCCGCTATCACGAGCAGGGGCATTGATACTCGCGCCGTTTTGACTGCCATAACAAGAGGGAGGCCCGTTGGCCTCCCTCCTCTCATCTGCATGCCGAGCGGCGGATTAGCGTTTGCGCCAGACGGTGAGCTGCGCCACCGTGTGCTGGTATTTTCGGGCGGTCTCGCGGATGACGAAAGGTACATCCCGGGGCGGGCAGTGCTCCTCGAACTCCGCCGCCAGCAGCCGTTGCAGCGCCTGATAGGTGGTGAGCGCCTCGCCGTTTTCGCGAATGCCGCCGAGCCAGTTGGCGGGCGGGGTATATTCCGCCAGCCAGGTATAGGGGCTGGTGAGCACCAGCAGGCCACCGCTGCGCAGTCGGGGAGCGATGTCCCGCAGGAAGCGGGCGGGCTCCCGCAGCCGGTCGATCAGGTTGGAGGCGAGCACCAGATCGTAGTGGTCATATTTGGGCTTGAGGTTGCAGGCATCCCCCTGACTGAAGTGGATGCGCTCAGCCTGACTCGCCCCCAGCCCGTGGCTCGACAGGCGTGCCTCGCAATACTCCACCAGTTCACCCTCCAGCGGAATGGCGTAGCGGAAGCTGTCCTGGCTGGCGAGGGCCAGCGCCACATCGATGAAGCGGGCCGAGTAGTCGACCCCGTCCACATGCTGGAAGTGGCGAGCCAGTTCGAAGCTGGCGCGGCCGGTGGCACAGCCGATATCCAGTGCCCGCTGGTGGTTGCTGCAGAGCTCGCCAGCAAGATCAGCAAGCGTCTTGGCGTAGTTGGCGACCCCGAAGTGGCTCGGGCCGTACTGGAAGTCGAGGTACTGAGCGACCAGCGTGTCGGTTTCATAGGGATTCACGATAACGGGTTCCTGATAACGGGAGACCAGATAGCGGAAACCCGCATGCTGGAAGAAGTGACGCCGGAAGGCATAACGGGATGATTTGAGCGCTTCGTTGCCCGTACTGATCCAGCTGCCCCCCTTGATCAGGGTGTGCTTGCCATCAAAGGTGGGGGTGGAGAAATCGTCGTAGAGCGGGTGGATTTTAAAGCCGTCGAAACCGTCGATGGCGGTGCTGGTCCACTGCCAGACATTGCCTACCAGATCGAAGAACTCCCCTTGCGGGCAGGTATCCACCGGGCAGGAGGAGGCAAAACGGGCCAGATTGATATTGCCGGGGGACTGTGTCCAGTCCGGCTGATCGCCGGGTAGCTGCTCGCGCAGCAGCATCCACTCCGCCTCGCTCGGCAGCTGGATGGGGAGTCCGGTCCGGGCTGCCTTCCAGCGACAGAAGGCAGCCGCTTCCAGCTGGTTGACCTCGACCGGCCAGTCCCAGGGCATGGCGACCTGCTCGGTCATCAGCCGCAGCTGCAACTGCCCGGGTTCGGCGGGGTCACCCACCCAGAAGGTGGGCATCTGCGCCTTGGCGTACTGGCACCAGCCCCACCCCTCCTCATCCCACCACTGTTGCTGGCCGTAGCCGCCCGTCTGGACGAAGGCGAGGTACTCGGCATTGCTCACCAGCATGCGGCTGGCCTGAAACGGGGCCAGCTCAATATGGCGCTCGCCATATTCGTTGTCCCAGCCGTAGGTGGCGTCCTGCTTGCCAAGGCGCACCTTGCCGCCGGCCACCGGCAGCAGGCTGTTGGCAGGCACCTGATCAATGCGGCGGCGGGCTTCGGTACAGGCGGGCCAATAAGGCTGCGGCCGCACCCAGGCGAGTGGCAACTGGCGGATCAGCACACTGGAGGTCTCGAGGTGGATGCGCTCGTGCTCTATCCCCATCAGGATCACCCAGGCCGGGCTCTGCCAGTCGATGGGCAGGGTGAGCGGCATCTGCCGGATGAAGTCGCACACCAGTGTACGGACTCTGGCTCGATAGCTGCGCAGCTCGGTAACCTTGGGCCAGTCGTAGTGGGTCTCGTCCAGATCATCCCAGCTCATCTCGTCCACCCCGATGGCGACCATGGCCTCGATGCGGGCATCCAGCCGCTGATCGATCAGGCGTGCCGCCAGCAGCTTGTTGATAAAGAAGGCGGCGGTGTGGCCGTAGTAGAAGATGAGCGGATGGCGCAGCGGGATCGCCTTGTTGAACCAGGCCCGCTCATCGGCCAGACAGTCGAACAGCGAATCGTAGAGATCGAAGGTCTGGCAAAAGTAGGTGAGCAGCTCGCGCCGTTTCTGCTCGGGATCGCTGCCGGTCAGCAGCGGGGTGCGAGTCGGTTCCGGCAGACCGATGGCGGTGGCATAGAGAGGGCTTGCTTGGGTCACGCTCTGACTCCTTGTTGGCAGTGAAGACTGACAAGACAGTGGTAATTACATTACCGCAATGGAGAGCTTGGTACGCACGAAGTACCACTATTGGCTCAACAGACCGGCAGGGCAATTAAAAACTTCCACGGGCTGTCAGCATAGTGACCGGCAGGACGACCCGCCAATCAGCCACAATCATATCCGTTCGAGAATGGTTATTTTCACCAAAATATGGTCTAAATGGCTCTCTTAATTCTTCGGTTTGTTCTGGGTGAAATAGTTATTTCCTTTTGAATCATTATGTTAATTTTTGGCTCACGCTTTGCAGAGCATGAAAACCAATTGGCCCTGGATGGCCAACACATAAGGAGGAGAGTAGCGATGAAATGGATGATGGTTGTCATGTTGATGGCGGGGCTCAGTGGTTGTCACTGGCTGGATCAGACCAGAGTGACCGGCGCGGGGGCTGTGGTCGAGCGCCAGCAGGGGCTCGGTGACGGGGTGACCCGGGTGCTGGCGGGGGTGCCTGCCACCCTCCATCTGGTAGCGGGGGAGCCGCGCGGTATCCTCATCAAGGGGCAGGAGAACCTGCTGCCCTATCTGGTGCTGACCGAGAGCGGCGACAAGCTGGAGATCAAGGTGAAGGAGGGTTACCGGCTCGATCCTACCGAGCCGCTGGAGCTGACCATCACCTTGCCGGTGTTGAACGAACTGGCATTGGCCGGGACCGGCAACGGCGATCTGAGCGGCTTCAAGGGGGATGATCTGGTGCTGTCGGTGGCCGGTACCGGTGACATCGTCGCCAGTCAGCTGGAGCTGAAACGGCTGGAAGGGAATATCGCAGGCACCGGCAGTCTGGAGCTGGGCAGCGGTTCGGCACAGGCCATCGAGCTGAACATTGCCGGTGCTGGCGATGTGCTCGGGAGCGAGATGCGCGGCAAGGAGGTAGAGGTTAATATCGCCGGCAGCGGTGATGTGGCGGTGCGGGCGCAGGAGACGCTGAAAGTCGGCATCGCCGGCTCAGGCAACATCGCCTACTGGGGCGATCCCAAGGTGGAGCAGCAGATCATGGGCTCCGGCGGGGTGACCCGCGCGGGCAGCTGATATCAACCGATCACCACAACTGAAACAGGCCCGCAACGGGCCTGTTTTGTTTTTTCCAACATGGCGCAACTCCCCGTGCCATTTGTGCAAATCCTGCATAAGTGATGTTCCGGTCCGCCGGTTTTTCAATAAATCCCGCTCCCTATAATGCGCCTCATCCGCTACGGCGAACTTATCAACTACTGAGGCGTCACTGATGACTACATTATTACCTTTTGCAAATGCCGTGCTCGATGATCAGGCTCTGGTCAGCGGGCTCAAATCCATCCACCCGACCTGGGGCGACATGACGGTCCGTGTGGCCGGTGAAGCCTGGGGCATGCCGCTGCTCGACCAGAAGACCAAGGCGCTCATCACCATCGCCATCGACCAGATGGCCCTCAACGTCAGCGGTGAAGGCAACCCTTTCGCAGCCCATGTCGATATGGCGCTCAAGCAGGGGGCGACCTGGCAGGAGCTTGAAGAGCTGATCGTCTTCGCATCCGTCTATACCGGTTTCAACAAGGGTGCGACCACCATGGGGGCGCTCAACAAATTGCGTCATGAGCGGGGGGATATCTGATGGCCATTCCAGGACTGAAAAAGCCCGATCATATCGGCTTTACCGTACCCAATCTGGCAGAGGCTATCGCCTTCTTTCGCGACCACTTCGATTTCGAGCTGGCCTATGAATTCGGGCCCTTTGTGGCGAGTGACAACTGGATGGCGGAGCACCTCAACGTGAATGCCCGCGCCGAGATCACCCGTATTGCGGTGATGAATGCCAAAGGGATCAATCTGGAGATCTTCGAGTACGCCAGCAATATCGAGCGCAACCTCAAGGCTCCCAACAACGCCGATATCGGTGGCCACCATCTCGCCTTCTATGTGGATGACATGGCGGCGGCAGTGGCTTACCTGAAGGAGGAGGGGATCGCCGTGCTGGGCGAGCCGACATGTATGACGGAAGGGCCGACAGCAGGGGAGTCCTGGGTCTATTTTCTTGCGCCATGGGGCATGCAGCTGGAGCTGGTCTCCTATCCGCAGGGCAAGGCCTATAGCCGTCAATCACCCGTCGCCCTGTTTGATCCACGATGAACGCGCTCCCGGTTTTGCTAATCGTGATGGCCGGCATGGGCCTCTCCTTCGAAGCGGGCCTGCTGGGCCCGCTTGGTGAACAGGTGGGCCATCTGTGGGCCACCCTGAGCATCTTCGGTGTGGGGGCTGCACTGCTCTGGCTGATCCGTTTCTTCACGGTGCGGGGGCCATCCACAGGGTGGCATGGGGTGCCGAAATGGCAGCTGATCGGTGGCTTGCTCGGCCCCGTCTATGTGGTGGCGCTCACTCTCTCGACCCCCATGCTGGGGGTGGCGATGACGATGATCTGCGTCCTGCTGGGGCAGGTGACCAAGAGCTTTGCCATCGACTACTTCGGCTGGTTTGGCATGCAGAAACGGGCAACCCGTCCTCTGCGGCTGGTGGCACTTGGCTGCATCGCGCTGGCGCTGCTGTTTACCTATCTGGGAGCAAACTGATGGTGCTGATTATCGTGTTGGCCATCGTCTCCGGCATGGCGCTCAGCGCCCAGGCGGCGATCAATGGTCAGTTGGGGTCGCGGGTTGGAGTGGTGCAGAGTTCGCTGCTCACCTTCACCATGGGCACTGTGGTGACCGCCCTGCTGATCTTCTTCTTTGAGCCGCCCTATCAGGCGACCCTGCTCAGCGTGCCGAAGTGGCAGCTGGCCGGAGCCCTGTTCGGCATTGTCTACATGGTGGTGATGGTCGCGGCCATTCCACGGGTAGGGGTCGCCATCGCCACTGTGGCCACCATTCTGGGCCAGATGGTGATGAGTCTGGTGATCGATACCATGGGTTGGCTGGGCAATGCCCCCATCCCCCTCAACTACTGGCGCCTTGCCGCCATGATGGCCGTCGCCGCGGCGCTGCTCTGCATCTATCTGGCGAACCGACAACAGGAACAAGTGAATGAGTGAACAGGCAACAACCCTGATGGTCTTTTTCAATCTCAAACCGGGGGCGAACGAGGCGGATTATCTGGCGTGGGCACGGGAGGTCGATCTGCCCACCGTGAACCGGCTCAACAGCGTCACCTCGTTCGAGGTGTTCAAGGGGCTGAAGATGCTGGGGCAACAGAGTGCGTCGCCGTGGGACTACTTCGAAGTGATCCACATCGAGTCGGAGACGCAATTTCTGCAGGAGATCCTGAGTTCGCAGATGCAGCAGGTGATCCGGCAGTTTGAGGCCTTTGCCACGGATGCCCACTTTATCTGCACCCGGAACATCACCACGCTGTAGCTGGCTCGCCAGTGGTGAAGGGGATACCACTCTTGCCACTGGCTTGGCTGCCACAACATCAGAGGCTTTATGAAAAAACAGCTAGGCGAATACCTGCACGTGCTGGCCATCATCTTTCCACTGACACTGCTGATTCCGAGCTGGATGGCGCCGCTGCTGGCGAGATGGCAGCTCGACCCCGCCGCACCCGTCGCGGTGTTGCTCATCGACAGCGTGATCGTGGCCTGCGCCGTCTTTGTCTTGCTGCCGATGCTGCACAAGCTGACCGGCAGGCTGTCTGGCTAAATCTGTCTGGCATCCCAGTAGCAGGGAGTGCCATATTTTCCCGCCAGAAAATCGATCACCACTCTCACCTTGGCGGCGAGCTGGTCGGTCTCCAGATAAAGTGCGCTGATCACCTGCTGCTCCACGCTGGTGGAGACGGTGAACCGGGTCATGATCGGCTTGAGCCGTCCGGTTTTCAGCTCCTCGCCGATGAGCCAGGTGGGGAACACTACAATCCCGGCACCCGCCACCGCGCCGGCAACCAGAGTATCGGCATTGTTGCTGTAGAGGGTGCCGCTCACCTCATAGGGTTGCAGCTGCTCCTGGCCGATGAACCAGCGTTGCAGGCCATTGCTCCCCTTGAAGACCAGACAGTTGTGCTGCACCAGCTCATCCGGACTGGCCGGTTCGCCATGGCGATTGAGGTAGTCGGTGCTGGCCGCCATCACGTAGTGCTGCTGGCCAAACTGTTTCATCCGCAGGGAGGAGTCTTGCGAGATCCCGATGCGGATCAGCAGGTCGATCGACTCGGCCGCCGGATCGACATAGTGATCCGTCTGCTGCAACTCGACCTTGAGCAGGGGGTAGCGCTCCAGCAATTCGGTCAGATAGGGGGCGATGTGCAGCCGGCCAAAGGCGACCGGCGCGCTGATCCGGATTGTGCCTCTCGGGGTGTCCGCCCGCTGCTCGATCTGGCCGACCACCCGCTCATACTGCTGGAGGATCTCGGCGCACTGTTTGGCAAAGGCGACCCCCTCCTCGGTGAGGGAGATGGAGCGGGTATGGCGGTGCAGCAGCTTGGAGCCCACCTTCTCCTCCAACTGCGCCATCTTGCGCGAGACGGACGAAGGGGTCATATCCTGCCGACGCGCCACATCTGAAAAGCTGCCAAACCGGGTGGTCATCAGAAACAGCTTTATCTCCAACAACGAAACGTCGTAGTTCACGGGATTCCTCCTCCATCGCAATCCTCAAGGGTAATCGGCCGACCTTGGCCAGGGCAAGCCGGTATCATGCGGAGGCTGCTACCACTGATGCTCTGCTCTGGCATGCCGTTACCACGAGCAGCAAGGCGGATCTTGTCCGATCACCACAACACCAACTGAAACAGGCCCGTTACGGGCCTGTTTTGATCAGAGGTGGCGGGCGTGAAAGCGCAGGTGCGCCTCGATAAAGCTCGCCACGAAGTAGTAGCTGTGGTCATAGCCCTCGTGGCGGTTGAGCTCCAGTGGCCACTCCTTGCTGGCGGCCACTTCGGCCAGCGCATCGATATGCAACTGCTCGGCGAGGAAGGGATCATCCAGCCCCACATCTACCAACGTTGGTAGCGGTGTAACCGGCTGGTGGCGCAGCAGCTGGCAGGCATCCCACTCCTGCCACAACAGCGGATTGCTGCCGAGGTAGGCGCCGAGCGCCTTCTGGCCCCAGGGGCAGCGGCTCGGGTGGCAGATCGGGCTGAACGCCGAGACCGAGCGGTAGCGACCGGGCTCTCGCAACGCGGCGATCAGCGCACCGTGACCGCCCATGGAGTGGCCACTGATGGCGCGGTGGGTCGAGACCGGGAAGTGGGTCTCTATCAAGTCAGGCAGTTCGCGGGTGACGTAGTCATACATCTGGTAGTGCGCCTGCCAGGGGCTCTGGCTGGCATTGACGTAAAAGCCTGCCCCCATGCCGAGGTCATAACCGGGATCGTCCGCTACGCCGTCGCCGCGGGGGCTGGTGTCCGGCGCCACCAGGGCGATGCCGAGCTCGGCGGCGATACGCTGGGCGCCCGCCTTCTGCATGAAGTTCTCATCGGTGCAGGTGAGGCCGCTGAGCCAGTAGAGCACGGGCACCTTCTGGCCGGTGAGGGCCTGGGGCGGCAGATAGATGGCAAAATTCATCTCGCAGCCGAGCACGCTGGCGTGGTGGCGATAGCGCTTGTGCCAGCCGCCGAAGCTCTTGTTGCTGCTGATAATCTCCAGATTCATCGAAGGACTCCTGCACCCCGCCCACGATGGCGGGCGGGGTGATCATGCTCAGTAGTGGATGACGGTGCGGATGCTCTTGCCTTGGTGCATCAGAGCGAACGCATCGTTGATCTGCTCAAGCCCCATGGTGTGGGTGATGAAGTCATCGAGGCGGAACTCACCCTGCATGTAGCGCTGCACATAGCCCGGCAGCTCGCTGCGACCGCGTACCCCGCCGAAGGCGCTGCCGCGCCAGACCCGACCGGTCACCAGCTGGAACGGACGGGTGCTGATCTCCTGACCCGCTCCGGCGACGCCGATGATGACCGACTCGCCCCAGCCCTTGTGGCAGCACTCCAGCGCCGCACGCATTACCTTGACGTTGCCGATGCACTCGAAGGAGAAGTCGACGCCGCCGTCGGTCAGCTCGACGATCACCTCCTGAATCGGTTTGTCGTAGTCGTTCGGGTTGATGCAGTCGGTGGCGCCCAGCTTGCGGGCCAGCTCGAACTTGCTCTCGTTGATGTCGATGGCGATGATGCGACCGGCCTTGGCCAGACGAGCCCCGATCACCGCCGAGAGGCCGATGCCCCCCAGACCGAAGATGGCGACGCTCTCACCCTCTTTCACCTTGGCGGTGTTCATCACGGCGCCGATGCCGGTGGTGACGCCACAACCGAGCAGACAGACCTCTTCCAGCGGGGCGGCCGGGTCCACCTTGGCGATGGAGATCTCCGGCAGTACCGTGTATTCGCTGAAGGTGGAGGTGCCCATGTAGTGATAGATGGGCTGGCCATCTTTCGAGAAGCGGGTGGTGCCGTCCGGCATCAGCCCCTTACCCTGAGTGGCGCGGATCTTCTGGCAGAGGTTGGTCTTGCCGGATTTGCAGAACTTGCACTCGCCGCACTCGGGGGTGTAGAGCGGGATCACGTGATCCCCCACCTTGACGCTGGTGACCCCTTCGCCGACCGATTCGACGATACCGCCCCCCTCGTGACCGAGAATGCAGGGGAAGACCCCTTCCGGATCCTCACCGGAGAGGGTGAAGGCATCGGTGTGGCAGACGCCGGTGGCGACGATGCGCACCCGCACCTCGCCCGCTTGCGGCGGCATGACCTCGATCTCTTCGATGGAGAGGGGCTGACCCGGGCCCCAGGCGATGGCGGCTTTACACTTGATGCTTTGAACCTGTGCCATGAATGACATCCTTCTTGTTGAGCAGGGTGAACAGAGATGAGTTCGGACATTCAGTGTAGTTTCCCGTCGATTTGGTGATAATGAGGGCAAATCTCAAATCACTTTTACACACAGGTAATAATGTTCGGCTGGGAAGGGATCTGTGAATTTGTCAGCGTGGCGGAGCAGGGGGGCTTTACCCCGGCGGCGCGCAAGCTGGGGGTGTCGGTGGCGCAAGTCAGCCGTCAGGTGGCGCAGCTGGAAGATCGGCTGCAGGCCAAGCTGCTGCTGCGCACCACCCGTCAGGTGCGGCTCACCGAGCTCGGCGAGATCTACTATCGCCACTGTCGTCAGCTGCTCGACAACCTCTACGAGGCGGAGCTGGCGGTAGGGCGCCATCAGGCGGTGCCGCAAGGAACGCTGCGCATTACGGCCCCCGTCTCCTACGGCGAGAGCCGCATCGCCCCGCTGGTGAATGACTTCATGGTGCGTTTCCCCCAGCTGGAGGTGACCCTCAACCTCACCAACCAGCTGCTGGATCTGGTGCACGAGGGCTACGATCTGGCGCTGCGGCTCGGCCATCTCAAGGATTCGACGCTGGTGGCGCGCAAGCTGGCGCAGCGGGTGCCCTATGTTTGCGCCTCACCGGCTTACACCGCTCGCCACGGCATGCCCAACAGCCTCTCCGAGCTGACCCGCCACACCTGTCTGGTGGGCAACAGCGACGAGTGGCACTTCACCCTGGATGGCCGCCCCCACAGCGTGCGGGTGCGCGGCCTGTTGCAGTGCAACAGCGGCCACGCCCTGCTGGATGCGGCGCTCAAGGGGATCGGCATCATCCAGCTGCCGGACTACTACGTGAGCGACCATCTGGCCCGAGGCGAGCTGATCGAGTTGCTGCCCGAACTGCGGGCCCCGGCCGAGGGGATTTGGGCCCTCTATCCCCACAACCGCCACCTCTCCCCCAAGGTGCGGCTGCTGGTGGACTATCTGGCCGAGCGGCTGAGTGACCCGCACCAACCGGCGCTGGTGATGCCGATAGGCTAGGGCTTCTCTCGCTCGTTGGCTCACTGGTGGAAATCTCATGGCCTGAAAATAAAAGAGCCCTTGAGGAATCAAGGGCTCTTTTGCAGGCAACAACCGGATAGTCAGCGACCCATCATTCGATGTTCTGGATCTGAATGTTGTATAAACATTTTAAGTTAATGAAATTCAATGGCTTATGGCTATTTATTAAGACCTTAAATCCCAATGTGATACCGTTTGTGATACCACATTTGCCACGTACCATCTGACTAAACCGGGGGATTCCACACCGAGTTTTTTTCTGCACAGGACTGACAGGCAAAGCCGTCGTCCATCCAATCGATCGAGTTCAAGGTTCGGCTGTGACTACCACTCTGGAAATAGCTGCGATTGCACCACCTCATTTCGGGACCATACACCTAGGGGCACAGCTCTCCCTTGGGATTTGAGAGTGGTGCTATCAATGACCAACAGCAACTGCGATGTAGCCTTGTTTCGAGTGCGTTTTATATTGTGGGAACGCCAGCCTGAGCTTGCCTGAGTCCACTAACGATTTCAGATACTGCTGCCGGATGGACTGGGCATCTCTCTCGACGATGCTGGCAAGTGCAGAGATGGAGACGAAATGCCCCTGACAAACTTGGATCAGTGCGGCCTCCATGGTGCTGCGGTCTAGGCGCTTCTTCTGGCGCGGTTCGCAAGCCAGCTGGAAGAGATGCTGGCGCATAGTTTCAGTCAGGTGAGCCACATCATCGATATAGGGGGCGTCAAAATGCTCTGAGATTAGCCGCCCGTGCAGATCTCTAGTTGCGTTTTCTGTGGATCCTTCATCGCTATGTGTGGAGCTTGGGTCGTTATATGTGGAGCTCCCTTCGCTATGTGTGGAGCTCTGGCCGCTATATGTGGAGCTCTCTTCGTTATGTGTGGAGCTACCATTACCCATCTCTTGGGATGTTGAGGCAAAAGAGAAAACCTCATCCGGTGTAGGGTGCGAGACACCCGGCAGGGTATAACTCTTTTGCTTGAACTCGCCGCAGATCCCTATTGCCGAGAAAATTGTGTGGTGGGCAGGACGACTCGGGGTAGGCGCAGGCGCTCGCACTGAGAGCTTAGAAATTCACGCCAGTACGGCCAGACATGGTAGCTGGCGTTTTTCAGGGCAAATTCATCGATAGCGGCCTGTTCCAGGGGGACGACCATCTGGTATTCGGCAATATAATCACCCTCAACAAAGGCTTTGACCTCTGGTTCATCGCCTTCGCGTGGCATGATCCAACGTGCCCCGAGACGGATATAGACCCGCAGTAGCTGGCCATCACCCTCGATCTGAATCACTTCGCTACGGCGCACGACGTGCATCTGTTGCACCTGCAGTTCGGTCTGTGCATCAAAAAACTTCGGATCGAATTCATCCTGACTTTGGGCTCGGGTTGCCTTGAGATAGACATCGGCGATGTGCAGGCTCTCAATGGCCTGCTGTAGAGACTTGCTGACTTTAGCCATAACTTACCTCGTTCGAGATCTCATGGCGTTGCACCAAAGCAGCTTTTGCCTGGCGATACTGGGCGAAGCTTACCACAACGACATTTTCCCAGTGTTCGGCCTGGCGTAGGACTTTGGCATCGGCCAGCAGCTTATCCAGCGCGGCGGGGACGTCGGCAGCCAGCCGTAATAACTTATCCATCGCATCGGATTGCATCACGTCGTCCGCTTCGTACTTGGAGAAGGCGACCGGGCCGCCACCAAAAGCTTTGGCGGCATCCTCCTGGCTCAACCCCCAGCGCTTGCGCAGTTCGCGCACTTCGTTGCCGGTCAGTAGACCTTGCACCCGTTTTTTAAATGCGATCATGGCGCGTTTGTTTAAGCGTGCCTCGGTGGCCCCCGCTTGCGCACTGCCACAAGCATCACATACGGCATAGTGGCTTTCGATGGTGCCGTGCTGGCCCAAATGCTCAACGGCCATTAATTCACTGTGGGGGTGTAACAGCCCAGCCCCACAAATCGGACAAGTTTGAATCGTCATCTTGGATCCCTTATTGCGACATATGGCAGGAGACCAGCAGCAAGATTTGCCCCGTCTTACCAATCGCAAACTTCACATAATATTCAAAACGCATCTCTTTGCGCGCCGTGTCGACCCACTCGTTGCGCTGTAGCCGGTAGCCGTCACAGGCTGCCCATGGGCCAGTTGGCCGCTGTACGCACCACTCCGAATTCAGGTAATGGCCTTCGGTAATGGCTTGCTGGAGCAACTGGCGCACATCGGCAATCTCATAACCCAATCCGGTAACATCCTGAATGCACTTGCGTGTCCAGAGAGTGGTCTTGTCATCCCCCGCATCAAGTAACTGCCGCACGTCGTCTACAGGGTAGAGCGGGCCATTGTCGATGTAGATTCGTTCATCTCCGGCTTGATCCGGTGGTTGCCCCGTATAGGCACTAACATTTATCACATTGTTTACCATTATGGTAAGTTTTTCCACTTGTTTTACTGAATGGAGTCCATTGTAGCTGACGGTATAGGCACAAAATACCGGCCTGACCCCCACTTAAACTCGACTTGTTCTGACTCGCTCAGAGCACTGAGGTCAGCCAGGTCTTCGATGCTGAAACAAGTCATGGTTGTTTACTCCGTATATCTGACGGTTGTTGTGGCTGCACGAGTTATGGATGTGATTGCCATGCTGACCCAACAAGAGATAGCCCAGTACCAAGTTGCGCAGGATTAAATAGGCGAGAGCGGTCTTCTAGCAGAACGCGAGGCATCGGGGTGATCGTGGTTGGTGTTCTTCGTTGGTCTAGATCTCGAGGCTCCTCGAAGCCTCTATCATAGATAACCCCCCCCTTGCCCGTGAATAAGCCGCGTTGATGCAAAAGACCGTCTCCAGCATCGTCCAACCAGTACCAGAATAGAGAGACATTTGCAGGTAAATCTCTTTGGAAGTGCGCCAATGCTTGCTCTCGTTGTGTTCTACCTGGCTTTCTCTCTTCCTCGGAAAATACATGGAGCTCAACAGGCTTCAGGCAAAAACGCATTATTTCTAGCAGAGTTTTTCGACAGCCAGGGCGTGTTGGGCAAATGTAGTTGTCATAGATAGTTACCTTTTCGGCATTCAGTAATAAGGCCTTGGCCGCTCCAGCAAGTGATGTCGCGTCACGATTAAACTGAGTATTGAAATCAAAATCGTCATCATCAAGGTCTTGCCAGTTAGCGATGTAGTACGGGCGATTATCTGTCGTTCCGTCAACAACACGGTGGAAAGGTTGGGCTTGATGGCTGTCCACTGCAGCTTCACGCCATGGGGCTCCCGCGTATTCACGGTTAAAGCTAACCAAGCGTGACTCTTTGATCCTGAGGAGTTTCTCTGTTGCTTTATCTATCTGCTGGGCATTTAACGCAGTGGCAAGGTGGTCTGATACCTCTTTAAGCCAGTTTTCAGGGAAGCGCGAGAGAACCGCTCCTTTATCAAATCCCAAACGGGCCTCTAACAGGTTGAGGTCGGCCATATTTCGGATTTGGTTCGGGGAGATAGCAAATTCGAGATGCAGCATTAGAACAGCTCCCCCCGGCGTTCAGCAAAGAAACCATTTGGCCAAGGGGCATCAAATTCCCCTTCGTCAGTTGTCTTGATCGGCAGCAGGCGCGTTTTTCCGTTCTCCTGCTCGCAGAAAATAATCTGGATATCTTCTTTGCGGCAATAACAGCTGTGATTATCAGTGATGTCACCCTCTGCGGATTGGCGGCGTCGCTTAAGCAGCCTTAACATCAGGTGCTCGCTATGGGTTTCTACCAAAAACATCCGTTCTGGATCCTTGCGGCAGGCGTTCAGCATCATATCGGCGAGGCTGAGCTGCCATCTGGGGTGGATATGCAGCTCGGGTTGTTCGCAAGAGACCATCACGCCAGATTGTTCCAGACTGGTGGCGGCAATAAAGGGGAATACTTGAGATACTCCGACACCGACATCACAAGGGCGCAGCGGTGTATTGGCATTAGCTTCGGTTAATTGCACCTGACGCTGTTGTAGCGGAGCCTCTCCTTGAAAGCTGGCTTTGAAGTGATAACTGGAATTGAGCAAATCCACATGGTTGAAGCACTGATTAACCTGCTTGCGATACCCATCAGAACCAAAAGCAAAGTGATCCCAGCCTGCCGTGCCATCGTACCAGCGGCTACTCTTGGGCCTGCTTTCAAGCACAGTTCCTCTTCCAGGCACAATTCTCAATGGGCCTATATGGAGCAAGTTGAGCAGCTTTTGGCCCAGGAGTCGAAGTGGTGCCAGTGCGGCTTGCGATAGTGCTGCTTCGACAAACAGACGAGCTGCCAACGGATGATCAGGATAAATTTCCTCCCATGTGACTTGGGCTCCAGACAAGTCAATTCGTCTGGTAACGGGAGGGAGGGCATCTTGGCCTCGGATATATACGGTTTCCCACTGGCCGGAAGCAAAAACATTTCCTAACTCAAAGGCCTCATCGATGTACCAATGGGGAAGTGGAGCATAGTGAGTAATGGCCACATCGGGTTTGCCCGCTTGCACCTCAAACCGTAGGTAAGTTTGCCCTTGGCTTGAGCACTCGAAGCGGCTGACGAATGCTCTGTGTTTGAAGTCATCCCAGCTGATATCCAGCTCAAATGAGATGATGTCCGCGGTTGCATCCGGCCCGTAGTGTAAGTTGGTTTCAAGCAGCCAATCTTCTGGGGTGGTCAGGAAATCGTGCCAGATATCTGCGGTAGCATCCCGAAAGTCCAACGTAGCGCCCAAGGTAATGGTGTTGTTGAGATCTTTGCCATGCACCAGGTTGTGAAATCCGCCAAGCCAGAGTTGCTCACCGGTAATGGAGCTGTACTGGGGATCAAAATTGCGCTCAACGATCACCTCATAGAGATAGAGCAAGGCTTGCAGCACGGTACTCTTACCGGTGCTGTTGGCACCAAAGAGTAGGGTGATCGGTGCCAGGGGAATATGAGCTGTTTGGGCTATGCCCTTAAACCCGCCTATAGTCAGTGCGCTAATTTTCATCCTGTGCTCCCACTATTGTTATAACTGGCCGGAGAAGGCTTTTTGGCTTAAAGAATTGAATAAGGCGTTGGATTCCTGTTGGGATTTATCTAATATATTTCGCATATCCATTTGTTGCTTAAAGTAAGTCGCAAATTCACTCTGTTCACTAGGGCTGGGGGATGGAAGCATTGTTCGGCTCATTATTTCCATAGTGATGTATTTCGTATTACTGCCTTTTGATGAGTTTTTCAGATTGCTAAGTTGAAACTCCAATGCAAACTTAAAGAATGGATAGCTCCAATTCTCGTTCTTTAGTGACAATACATATGTGCGCTGATAGGCATTAAATTTACCTATGTAATGTTTAACATCGTAATCTGCTTGCGCGTTGTTCCCAGCTAACAATAGAGCTTCTTGGTCAAAGGCATAATGGTCAATGCGATAGACTTCTTTTGCACAGGTAAAGAAAGGATAGACGCCACTTTTTACTTCTGCGTTGGAGTTCAGTTTTCCAGTTTTAATGTGGAAGACCTCGGTCATTGGAAGTAATTTGCACCCCTTCGGGTTGGTGACGGGATCGCCGAACATATCGAGGAAGACGCTGCGCAGGAAATCATCGGCGAGGGCGATGGCTTGCTGGCGCTTCTGGCGGATGGCGTCGGCCTTATCCAGAATCGCGGCAATGCGTTTCTGCACTTCAGGTGAAGGAACAGGAATAAGTATCTTGGATGCGTCCCCTTTGGTTAATTTCGCTCTGGTTGCACCCTTTATATATGGGGTTACATCGTATCGTTGTAATACTCTATACAGGAAGTTAATATCAACCCCATCTTTTGGCTTTAGAACGTGAGCATGGTTGTTAACCCAATATTTCCCATTTGCGATATAAGCAATGTCTCTATTCGGATTTCCAAAATGACCTCCATCTTCAGCAAGCAAAATTAATGGCTCGTCAAAGATGTAATCATCAATGGTTCCCTGTGGTCCATTTGCACCGTAATAAATGAAGTCGCCTTCAGTTCGCTCCGATGCTTTTATTGGTTTCCTTAAGTTATCAAGAAAATCTACAGCTTTATCTAAAGAAACGATTGGCCATGACTTATCGAAATCGCAGGCTCGCAACATCATAACATTTTCTCCAGCTCTGCCAGATCGGCCAGAATTTCCGCTTCCAATGCCTTTAATTTCCCCAAAATGACCTTGGGGTTTTCATAGCTCTCCTCCTGATAGACAACCTCTTTATAGCGGTTGATGGAGAGATCGTATTTTTGGGCGGCTATCTCGGCCTTGGGCACGATAAAGGCTTGCTGGGTGCGATCCTGATAATCCCGCTCAACGCCCCCCTCGTCTTTCAGATGCTCGTTATTGGGGAACTGCTCGGCGAGCTGGCGGCTGAGCTGGTGGCCGATAAAGTTGCCGACCGGCATATGAGCCTGCTTGCGGTAGTGCTGCCAGCTTGAGACCAGATGGGGCAGATCGTTCTGGCTTATTGGGCTCCGCTTGTCATCGAGGCTGTAGCCGTCGTTTTGCAGGTCATAGAACCAGACATTGCTGGTAGCGCCGCCCTTGGTGAAGATGAGGATTGCGGTGGCGACCCCGGCGTAGGGCTTGAACACGCCGGAGGGGAGGTTGATCACCGCCTCCAACTGGTTGTGCTCCACCAGCAGCTCGCGCAGTTGCACATGGGCCCTGGATGAGCCGAACAGTACCCCCTGCGGCACGACGGTGGCGCTGCGCCCGCCGATTTTGAGCATTTGCAGGATGCGGGCGATAAACAGCAGCTCGGTCTTCTTGGTCTTGACCTTGCCGAGCAGCTTGGGGTCGATGTCCTCCTCGTCCAGGGTGCCGGTAAAGGGCGGGTTGGCGAGGATCAGGTGAAAGCCTTCGTTGCTGGCGTCCGGGAAGTGATCGCGAAAGCCCTGGCTGAGGGTGTCCTGATAGTGGATGTCGGGTTGTTCGACTCCGTGCATGATGAGGTTCATGGCAGCGATACGCAGCATGGTGGCGTCGAAGTCGTAGCCGTGGAACATGTCGGTATCGACGTGGTGGCGATAGTCGGCGAGCAGATCGCCGGCGAAGACTTGTTGTTCTTCCAGCTCGCCGCGTTCGTTGGCCACCAGCTGGCTGTGGACGTTGTCGGCACTGGTGTAGCGCTCGACGATGTATTCGTAGCTGTTGGAGAGGAAACCCGCCGTGCCGCAGGCAGGATCGCAGATGCGTTCATGGCGGGCGGGGTTGGGTTCCATCATCTCGACCATGGCGCGAATGAGGTGGCGCGGGGTACGGAACTGGCCGTTGATCCCGGCGGTGGTGAGCTTGGAGAGCAGGTATTCGTAGAGATCGCCCTTGGTATCGCCCTGATCGATGGGGAGGGATTTGATCATCTCCACCGCGCTGACCAGCAGGCTCGGTTTGACGATCTCCAGCCGGGCATTCTTCATAAAGTGGCTGAGGATGGAGCCCTCGTGGTTGAGGCTGCGGAAGTGATCGAAGACGCCGTCACGCACCGTCTCCAGCATCTCGTCCGCCCCCAGATTGGCGTAGCGGGAGAAGCGATAGTCCTGCTCGAACTCGGCAAAGCGGTGTTTGAAAGGAATGCCCGCCAGCACCTCCCGCTGCTCGTCCTTGCTCTCCTGCATGTCGAGCATGCGGGAGTACATCAGGAAGGTGATCTGCTCGATCACGGTCAGCGGGTTGGTGATGCCGCCGACCCAGAAGGCTTCCCACAACTTGTCGATATTACTTTTCAGTTCGCCGGTGATCATGATTGTTCCATACAAGATTGAGAGGCTGCTGGCGCGTCAGTGGGCGGCCAACAGACTAGAATAAGCGGCCCGCACAGGGCGGGCCATCAGTGCCAGATTGGAATGGCCGCGATTGTACCGCGATTTTTGGCGGGATGGGCATTGATGCTCCTTCCGCTTTTTAGGGCACCGCCTTTCCGGTTTCGACGGCAAACCCGTCGACGATGGCCTTGAGGGCCATGACTTGTGCCATATCGGGGAAAACCCCGGTCACCCCCTGACTGTTGACCGAGGTGAATGGCTGCTCGAACAGTTGCTTCATCTCGATGGTGCCAAAGGTGCGGATATGGTTTTTCAGCAGATCGAGGAAGCGCATCTGAACCGCACTGAGGTGATGTTCGGCGGCGAAGGCGGTGAAACGCGCGGCCACCGCCTCTCCATCCATCCCCACCAGGGTACGCAGGATCTTGTCGAGCCCTGCACTGGCTTCGGGATAGAAGTCGGTCAGTACCTTGATATCGACGTTGGGGTTTTGCACCAGCACCAGTTTGCGCAGTTCGTCCAGTTCCTGGTCGGTAACCGGCTGACCACGACGGATCTTTTGCAGCACCCGGTTGCTGTCAAACAGGGGTTCCAGCACGCCCTGTACCTGCTTGCGGTAGAGTTTGAAATCCACTGATTTGATATTGGTCTTACGCTGGCCGGTCTGATACTCCCCCTCGTCTTCCTTGATGTTGGTGACCAGCGGCGGGCTTGAAGGAGTGGGGGTTTTCTCCATCAAGTGCATGATGTCGCGCAGGGTGATGCGAGCGTGTTCCAGCTGATCGAAATCAGCCTGCTGCCACCAGAGCAGCTCGCGCAACTGATTGATCAGTTCGCCGTGTTGCTGTACCTGCGCCAAATGGGGCGGCAGCAGTTCCACCTTTTCCGCCACCTTGTGGTAGCTCTGCATCAACTGCTCCGGGTTGTCATAGAGCGCCTGCTGGGCGGCGATCATGTCCATATCAAAGCGCAGAGCATCACCTTGGCCGCGTACATCGAGCCACTGCATCAAGGGGGCCATTTCGGTGAGCAGCGCCTGCTGGGTAGCCGGTGAAAATTGCCGCAGCACCTTGGGATCGCTCAAGCGTGCCTTCTCTTTCCAGCGCTCTTGTACCGAGATGGATCTGTCATCCAGCGCATCGAGTTGGGAGCGCAGTAGCAGGGTCACCTTGTCGAGCGCATCCCGGTCAAATTTCTTCAAGGCGCTGCACCCTAGTTGCAACCAGGCCTCGAAGCGTTGCTGAGCGAGGGATTTGCTGACCGCAGGCTCCACCTCTTCGGGCTCCTGCTCGAAGTAGTCGAACACGCCCCAGTGATCGAAGATGCGGAACTTCTCCTTGTGCTTGCCCGGCCCGAACAGATCTTTGCACAGGCGGGTGCCGCGCCCGATCATCTGCCAGAACTTCACCTTGGATCGCAGCGGTTTGGCAAAGACCAGATTGACCACTTCGGGCACGTCGATGCCGGTATCGAGCATGTCTACCGAGATGGCGATGGTAAGGTCGTGGTTTTTGCCATCGCCCTTGAAGTCGTCGATCAACTGCTCGGCACGGGGGTCGTAGTTGTCGATCACCTGGCAGAACTTACCCGCAAACTGGGGGTATTGCTCATCGAACACGGCTTGCAGCAAGAGGGCATGCTGGTGGTTGCGGGCGAAGATGATGGTCTTGCCCGGCAACTGGCCATCCTTGTCCTTGATGCCATTCTCCATCAAGTTGCGCATGATGGCGGCATTGGTCGGCTTGTTGTAGATGGCCTTGTCGATACTCTGGGCATCGAAATCGAGCTCGTTGGGGTCGATGCCGTCATCTTCCAGTTGAGCTACTTGCTCATCGGTCAGATTGTCGCGTTTGATCCCCTCGCGCAGGAATTTGGTGGTGTGAGTCACCACCTCGTAGGGCACCAGATGATCATCTTCGATGGCCTTTTCCAGCGAGTATTCGGCGGTGGGCATCTTGTAGTCACAACCGAATAGCTGGCAGGTGGAACGGCTAACCATCTCGACTGGCGTCGCGGTCAGGCCCACTTGCAGGCAGTCGAAGTATTTGAACAGATCCCCGTAGACGTTGTAGATGGAGCGGTGGGATTCATCGGCCACGATGAGATCGAAATAGCCCACATCGAACTGCTCCATGATATTGAGCATGCCGGGATAGGTGGCGATAAAGATGCGGGCGGTCTGCTGGGTCGCCTTGTCACTGGAACCGACTACGCAGAGAGGGTCGCTGATAAATTCGTTGAAGGCGTTGCGGGCCTGTTTGCGCAGCTCCTTGCGGTCGCACAGAAAGAGCACCCGTTTCACCCAGCGGGCATCAAGCAGCAACTTGGTCAGGGCGATGGAGACGCGGGTCTTGCCGGTGCCGGTGGCCTGCACGATCAGGGCGCTGCGCTTTTTATTGCTGAACGATTCCGCCACGCGGCGAATGGATTCCAACTGATAGAGGCGAGTCCCGCCCCCGGCAATATTGGTGTCGATGGGGGTTTGCAACAGATCCTTTTTGCTGGTGCGCTGCTGGATCAGGTGTTGCAGGCTCGCCTTGCTGTAGAAGCCGAACAGGCGGCGTGGTGGATAGCCATGAGCGGGATGATCATCCCAGATAAAGATGTCGTAGCCATTGGTGTAGAAGATGACCGGGCGCTGACCGTATTTCTCCTCCAGCCAGTCGGCATAGAGCTTGGCTTGTTGGCGTCCTGCTTCGGCATCGACCTGAGTGCTTTTCGCTTCAATCACCGCCAGCGGCTGGTGGTTGTCATCCCACAACACATAGTCAGCGCGCCCCTTACCTGTCTTGGTGGGCTGCTTGAGGGTGGCTTCTTCCTGACTGACTTGTTCGGTATCGCTGCCATCATTCGAGATATCCCAGTTGGCATCGAGCAGGCGGGCATCGATAAGGCGGCGGCGAGTCTCGGCCTCGTTCATGTCGAGCAGGCTGACCGCTTGCTGGTTCTTCAGACGGGATTGTTCTAGGCGAGCTTTGAGCTCGTCGGCCTGCTCTTTGGCTTGCTGCAGGTCACGCAGAATAGCGATCTCACGCTCTTCGGCCGCCTTGAGGGCGGCACAGGCTTTCTCCAGCTCATGTGCCTTTTTCTTCAACGCATCTGTTGTCAGTTCAACGGGTTGCTGCGCTGGCTGGGTGAAACTGCCACATTCCTGCTGATTGCCGTTGTCGTAGCGGATATAGAGCCAGGCGGCGATCAGCCAACCCTCTTTGAGCAGCCAGACCGAGTGCTTCTGCTCGCACTTCTCGCCGTGAGCGGCTTTGTTGCCGTATTGGCGCAGGATATCGAGTTTCCCGTGAATGGGCTTTGGCATCAGGTCGACAAATACATCGTCCTTGATGAGATCGAACAGGTTGGGTCGATAGCCTTGGGGCAAACGCTCTTCCCGATAAATCCAACGCACGATCAACTCGACCATGTTGCGTAGTTTTACCAGTGAGGTCTCCGGGTCGTCGTAGACATATCTCTCCGCCATCGCCCCCAGATCGGCTATCTCGGGCCATTTGCGGCGCAGCATTTCGAAGTTCAGTGACTTGTTTGGCATGGTAGTCAATCTTCCAGAAAGTAATCCGAATCCAGGGTCTTGATGGTGAGGGTCTGGCGTGTGGTGACGCCGACGCCGTATTCAATCATCAGGGCGGCAAGACGAGCACCATCGATCAGCACGATGCGCTTCTCAATCAGTCCGACATACTCCTGCGCCTCACGGCTAAAGCTGGCGGTGGTGATAAAGACCCCTTTGCGGGCCTTGTGCAGATCCAGCGCCCCCGCGAAGGACTGGATCTCGGGACGTCCGACGGTTTTATCGGTGTAGCGCTTGGCCTGCAGGTAGATGGAGTCGAGCCCCAGTCGGTCTTCCTTAATGATGCCATCGATCCCGCCATCACTGCTGTAACGAGTGGTGCGAGCCGCATCCTGCTGGCTGCCGCCATAGCCCATGGCCACCATCAGATCGACCACCAGCTGTTCAAAGAAACGAGGGGAAAGGCCCAAGATCTCGGCAAGCAGGTCATCGGCAAGGGAGCGATTGATGGCAGATAGTGCCTGCTCAATCTGCTCTTGAGGGGTGCTGGCCTGCTCTGGTGTTGGCGTGTCTGTCGGGATCGCCATGGCTTGTTGCGTATTGCCTGCGCTCTCACTGGAGGCTAGGGTAAACGCCACGAACTCGTTGAATTGGGCCAGATAGTGGTTGTCGATAGATTGCCCCGATACCAGCGCCGCCTTACCCCGTTCGGTGATAAGGCAAATGCCCCGCTTGGGTTGCTCGATGAGACCCGCTTTGACCAGATAGGTCTTGGTCCAGCCAACCCGGCTGCGCAGCGTGGTTTGGCGGCCACTGGGCAAGGTGTCGGCCAACTGCTCAGGAGTAAAGGCATAGTGCTGGCAAACCCGCTCGAATACCTCACGTAGAGGGCGGGCGACACCATCGGCCAATACCTTGAGCACGGCAGGCATCATGGCTTCATAGCTGGGCAGGGTTTCTTTCATCGGGCGACCGGAGCGAGAAAAAACAGGGGGTTTATCTTGTCACAGCGACCTGCTTGGGGCCAGTGGATGGCATCTGGAGTGTGCGGGGGATCATTGCAAAGCACTATGAGATGGCTGGTGGACGATCTATATCCACCAGCCACCAGATGGGGGTCTGTGCGTGATTGATGATCACCTCATACCATAAGTGATCACGTAGCACAGACCTTACCTATTGATATTTATATGTATTTTTGTTGGTTGTGATTTTTTACATGCTCTCTGGGATTTTTTATTTTGGTTAACAATCACCTTTATGGATGTAGTGTCGAGTCGTGGAGGGGTTCAAATCATTCTCTTTTGCGTACTGGGCGATGGTGAGTTTCCTGAATGTTGATTGGTGTGCATAACGACGACAATGCATCTCCCAGATTGCACTCATTGGCTTGCGCGTTAACTGCTGCCGCGCATTCTTTTGATGTAGCTTATGCCGCTCGATATAGGCTTCAACCGTCATCCCGTTAGCGGCCAGCTCTTGGTTAAATTGCTTGCGATGTCGAGCCCAAAATTTTTGTCTAAGCGCGGCTACACCCACGCTCCTGAACTTTGTATAAGCCAGTCGCAACTCAAGGCCGTGCATCTCGGCATACTCCTTGATACTAATCCCCTTATGAAGCACTAACCTTGCCAGATTCTCTTGGTGATAACGCCAAAATCGCTTGCGCTGATAGAAACCCATTTGGCTCAATAAAGGGATTTCAGATGGAATCCTTGGGGCATAAATTCGCTTATGCATAGTTACTGCTTCCTGATACTACGGCTGATTTGGTAATCCTTGACAGCTGGTGGCCGGTCTCCTTTTGTTTCAGCTTTGGCCAAATAGCTCAAGCGGTAGATCAACGCTTGGAATCGCGGGATTTGACTGCGATGAACCCTGTAAAAGGGGCATTTGGGGAGACTCAAATAGCCGTGTTGCCAAATACACTCAGCGAGCTGCTTGATGGTGTTGGAGTGTCTGACTTTGTGCCCGTCCACCAGCAATGCGGTGTGGTAGTGTTGGGCAGTGGCATGGTTCTGTTCTCTCACCCAGATATACCCGTGGTAACAGCGGCCGTAATGCTTGCATAACTTGCGCTTTAGCTGTTTGAAAAAAAGGCTGACGAGCTTGTTATCCGGGCTCCATTGTTTCATTTTTAGCTCCAACCTGATCGCGATTAGTTTGCTAGATTTCTCATAGAACTGGCCGAGTAACTTGAATATGCCGTGCATGATGTCTTTACGGATCTGGTATCTGCAGATCACCGGCCAGTAATGACCACCGTACTCAAAATTAGGCTTAAGATATTCTCGAGAATTATTCTCAATAAAAGCCATATTATTAATATCCTGTTCTTGTAGGGATTGCCCCGTTGCTGGCAGCCCAGTCAGGTCAAGGCGTTGGGGCATGTTGGTTTCTGCCAACGTCAGGGAAAAAAACGTAATAAATGTCACAGGTTGTCACACTAAGAGCCCAAAAGAGGAGGCTCGAGGCCCCCATCACTGAGCGTTAATTACGCTTTAACATGGTGTTTATTGCTTCCCTATCCCAACCAATAAGCCGCTTGTTGTTATGCCTGATTGGTGCAGGCAGTTTGTGATGAGCCATCCAGCGATAGATGGTCATGCGAGAGCATCCAAATAAGGTGCATAGCTCTTTCATTTTGACGATCGGGATTGGTTCCGGTGCTGGGGGTTTCAGATAGTCCAGGATGTTGTTTCCCATCTGTTACCTCTTCTCAGCGTGTGTGGATCCAGACCAGCAGGTCTGAAAGTAGCCAGGCGCAGCTCGCACCCAGCTTTTTGCGTTTGGGAAATTCCCCCTTTTGTTCCAATACCCAGGCGTGAGTACGGGAGACGGTCGTGATGGCTTTACGCTCATTTTCCCGTACTAAACGGTCTTGGGGGTGGCCATAGAGCGCAAGGATTTGCTGGCGGTTAGTCTCTGAATACATGAAATCCCTCCGGTTAAAACTCATCAGCTGTTTGGGTTTGTTCGGAGGGATTTTGGGGTGTGCGTAGGTGTTATGAAATGCAGCTAGGGGGGTAGCTCATGTTCGAATGCTTATTTTTTGCGCACTGACGTTTATGTTCACTCACATAACTTTTAATAAATTCAAAGTATTCATCTGGGTCATTTTTGCTGCCAATATCTTTATATTCATGTGGGGATTTTTTGATGAACTCGAGGACTTCTCTCTCAATTAGCCGCGCACACTCTATAATTTTAAGTTTTGGATTTTCAATGAAGAGCGGGCGGGCAAGTCTTCCTATTTCATCGCGTAATGGTTGTCGTTTTTCTGAATTTTTTGCACCCCCTTTTCGGCCATACTCTTTGGCTTTGCGTGATGTTTTTTGCCGCAGCCGTTGATGAGGCACTGCACGTGCCAGCAGAACATCTCGAGTGGTCAAAGTGTGAATATGTTTGGCCAGGTGCCGAAGACCAAGGGCGCCCAGCCCATGACAGATATCTTGGTTCAACAACAGGTATGGTTCTTCGCCTTCGAATGGATTATCACCATCCAAACCCGCATCATCTCGCTTGGCTAATTCCGCCAACTCAAAAAAACTTTTTTTGCTACTGAGTTGCTGCAACTTAAGGTCGGCCCCTTCAAGCCAATCAAATGCAATTTTAACCTTCAGTAATGACTCTTTCAGTTCAGGATATTGCTCCATGATCTGCTTGATGGAGCTATTGAGCGGAAGTATGTCGAGTGGATTTGGTGCATGGTTCATAGTGCTAATGACTCAGCCTTATCTTGAAAGTTGCTTGGTGAAGGGAACGACATTCGGCATGTCGTTGATGATGGGTGTCAGCATGCAGGCTAATTTTTCAAATGCCTCCCTGCGTTCGTTCAGGTAATCGTGACGATTGTAGATCCCCTCAACACCTTTGAGCTTGTGGTTAAGGCAGCGCTCGGCAATGTGGCTTGGCACCCCTAACGATGCCAATAAGCTGCGGCAGGTCCGTCGCAAGTCATGGACAGTGAAGTGCTCCAGGCCAGCTTCACCCAGCATATTGGCAGTCGGTTGCTTCTTGCTGTCGACCTTCTGGCCAAACAGTTTGGCCAGGGCATGGTTAAGGGTGTCACTGGAGATATATCCGCGCCGTTTGCTGGCACGCCGAGATGGGAAGACATAGGGCGATCCGCAGGCGCGCACCTTTAGTTCGCTGAACCACTCCAGGCTGGTGGCACTCAGCGGTACGGTGATCGCCACCTCGGTTTTGCTGCGCTCTGCTGGGAGTCGCCATACTTGCTCGTCAAAATCGATCTCACTCCACATGGCGGCAATCAATTCGTTTTTACGCACACCAAGATGAACCAGCAAGGCGATCGCCAGGTAGTTCTCTCGGGCGAACTGGTCGCGATGCTTGCGTAGTACCCTGAACAGTACATCTAGTTCATCCACGCTCAGGATGCGATCCCGGCTTATTTCCAGTCCACCAGCATCTGACATGGTGAATGCTTGTGCTGGGCTGTAGTCAACCAAGTTGAGCTTGATGGCATGTTTGAACAGCTGCTTGCAGACCATCAGGGCATCGTTCGCTGTGGCCTTGCGCCCAGAGTTAGCGACTTTATGGATGATGGCGCGGATATCGCGGGCATTAACCTCTTTCAATGCCAGCTTGCCAATGTGTGGGGCTATCTCTTTCCGGTAGATACGCTGGGGGATTTGCGGGTTCTTCAGTCGTCGGCTGACATCATGCTGATACCAGTCGAGAAACAGCTGATCGACGGTTTTGATAATCTCTTGCTGATCGCGTTTGCGCTCTGCTGACGGGTCTTTGCCATTTTCTATGTCGGCATTTAGGCGGGAGGCCTCACCACGAGCCTGAGCCAGCGATAAATGAGGATATGACCCTATCGTGAACCAGACTCGCTTCTTAGCAAAGTTGGTATAGCGGAATACCCATTTACGGGTGCCGCTGGGGAGTCTTCGAAGGTACAAGCCATCACCCACGTTGATGTTATTGGTGGTGCCGAGTTTTCCCTCTTTCTCATCTTCAGCATCCTGTTCCTTGATCTTCTTGGTGAGTGTACTTGCTCTCATGCGCAGTCCTTCGACTAGTGGTATCACGTTCTCAAAAAAGTGGTATCACGTCGTATCGTGATACCAAACGTGATACCACTTTATCAGGACAGCTACGGACAGTTCAAATCACACAAAAACAACAAACCCCTGAAAATCAGGGGTTTGCGAGTCATGTGAAACAGCCTGAAACGGCCAAAAACATCATTCTATGTTCTGGATCTGCTCGCGCATCTGCTCGATGAGGACCTTCAGCTCGACGGCCGACTGGGTCACTTCGGCGTTGATCGACTTTGAACCAAGCGTGTTCGACTCGCGGTTGAACTCCTGCATCATAAAGTCGAGACGACGGCCACAGGCGCCACCTTTCTTCATGATCTTGTTGGTTTCGCTGATGTGCATCTCCAGGCGATCCAGCTCTTCGGCCACGTCAATCTTCTGGGCCAGCAGCACGATCTCCTGCTCGATGCGGGCCGGATCCAGCTCCACCTTGGCTTCGGCCAGACGGTCGGTGAGCTTCTGGCGCTGCCACTCGATGATCTGCGGCAGGTGGACGCGCACCTTCTTCACTTCCACCTGAATACCGGCCAGACGCTGCTCGATCAGCGCCTTGAGGTTGGCCCCTTCGCTGGCGCGGGAGGCGAGAAAATCTTCCATGGTCTGGTCAAAGCCGCCGAGCAGCTCGGTGGCGACCGCGTCCATGTCCTGCTCGGCGGCGGCCATGACGCCTGGCCAGCGCAGCACGTCGACCGGGTTGAGCTGGCCCTGGCCCGCCTCTTTCATTACCCAGTTGGCGCTGTCGATGATGAGCTTGGCCAGCTCTTCATTGATGTGCAGCTGGCTGGCTGCGGCCTGAGCGGCTTCAAAACGCAGGTTGCACTCCACCTTGCCGCGCTGCAGCTTGGCGCGGAAACGCTCACGCAGTACCGGCTCCAGGCTGCGCAGTTGCTCCGGCAGGCGAATGTAGGTTTCCAGATAGCGCTGGTTTACCGAACGAATTTCCCAAACGGCTGTGCCCCAGTCGCCCTTGAATTCCTTGCGGGCGTAGGCGGTCATGCTGTGAATCATTGATTGTTCCGGGCTTGATGAAGTGTGCGGCCAGTATACTCAGCCCGGCCCTGCTCGTCAGCCGATGCCGTGGTTTTAGCGGCTGATATTTGGGGCGGGATCACTTATAATCCCCCGCCAATTTGAGCCAGCCCAGAGGTCCGTTCCATGTCACGTCCAAGCGATCGCAGTGCCGCGCAACTTCGCCCGGTTACCATTACCCGCAATTTCACCAAACATGCAGAAGGCTCAGTGCTGGTGGAGTTCGGTAACACTCGCGTGCTCTGCACCGCCAGCGTTGACACCAGCGTGCCGCGCTTCCTGAAAGGGAAAAATCAGGGCTGGGTGACTGCCGAATACGGCATGCTGCCGCGCTCCACCCACTCCCGGATGAACCGCGAAGCGGCCTCCGGCAAGCAGAGTGGCCGTACTCTGGAGATCTCCCGTCTGATCGCCCGCTCCCTGCGCGCTGCGGTAGACCTGACTGCGCTGGGCGAGCACTCCATCACAGTTGACTGTGACGTGCTGCAAGCCGATGGCGGCACCCGTACCGCTTCCATTACCGGTGCCTGCGTGGCGCTGGTGGATGCGCTGAACTGGATGGTCGAGAAGGGGATGATCAAGCAAAGCCCGCTCAAGCAGATGATCGCCGCCGTCTCCGTCGGCATGTATCAGGGCGAAGCCATCTGCGATCTGGAGTACATCGAAGACTCCGCCGCCGAGACCGACATGAACGTGGTGATGACCGAAGATGGTCGCATCATCGAGGTGCAGGGCACCGCGGAGGCCGAGCCCTTCACCCATGAAGAGCTGCTGGAGATGCTGGCGCTCGCCAAGGGCGGCATCGCCGACATCATTGCGCTGCAGAAGCAGTCGCTCTCCTGATTTTAAAAACGCGGCATTGACCGCGTTTTTTTATACCCCCACACAAGACAACGACAAGCCAAGCAAGGAGCCAGAATGAAAGCCTACCAGCGTCAATTTATCGAGTTCGCCCTGGAGAAACAGGTCCTCAAATTCGGTGAATTTACCCTGAAATCCGGTCGTAAAAGCCCCTACTTCTTCAACGCCGGTCTGTTCAACAGCGGCCGCGATCTGGCCCGTCTCGGCCGCTTCTATGCCGCTGCTCTGATGGATGCCGGCATCGAGTTTGATGTGCTGTTTGGCCCGGCCTACAAGGGGATCCCCATCGCCTCCGCCACCGCCGTGCAGCTGGTGGAGCAGCACGATGTGGATGTGCCCTGGTGCTTCAACCGCAAGGAGGCCAAGGATCACGGCGAGGGCGGCAATCTGGTGGGCAGCCCGCTCAAGGGTCGCATCATGCTGGTGGACGACGTTATCACTGCCGGCACAGCCATCCGTGAATCCATGGATCTGATCCAGGCCAACGGCGCCTCGCTGGCCGGCGTGCTGATCGCGCTGGATCGTCAGGAGAAGGGCAAGGGCGAGCTCTCCGCCATTCAGGAGGTGGAGCGTGACTACGGCGCCCACATTATCGCCATCATCCAGATGAGCGACCTGATCCAGTATCTGGAAGAGAAGCAGGCCGAGCAGCCGGAGCTGGCGGCGCAACTGGCGGCCATGAAGGCTTACCGCGCCCAGTACGGTATCTGAGTCGCAGTTCACACCGCACAATAGTTGAAGGCGGCGCCCGTTGGCTCTCTGGCAGCAAACGGGCGCCGTTTTTTCATCTGCAAAAAGTGGATCATGTGGCTTGAGTTTACCCTTACAGTAAAGGTTATGGTTTGCCAGTCGGCGTTTTGTTGTGCCGACGGGTTCCGGGGAGGAACAACATGACCACTCATCTTCAATCACCCATTCATCTGCAGTTGCCGCTCAGCGGCATGAGCTGCGCCAACTGCGCAGGCCGTATCGCGGCCAGTCTCAACAAACTCGACGGGGTATCGGCCACCGTCAACTTCGCGCTGGAGCAGGCGGCCATCGAGCTGGCCAGCCCCGATCGCCTGCCTGCGGTGCTCGACAGCATCAAGAGTCAGGGTTACGACTACGGCAGCGAGACCTTTTTGTTCCAAATTACCGGCATGACTTGTGCCGGTTGTTCGGCTCGGTTGAACAAGATGCTGGCCGCGCTGCCCGGCGTTATCTCGGCCGAGGTCAATTTCTCTATCGAACAGGCCCGTATCGTGCTGGTCCCCGGGATGCAGACGCCCGCCGCTTTGCGCGAGCAGATCGAAGCGCTCGGCTTTGGCGCCCAGCTGGCACAAGGCTCGGCCAGCGGCCGCCGCCAGCAGTTGCTGGAGCGGGAAGCGCAGGAGGCCGCCACAGCCCGTCAGGCTCAAACCCGGGTCATCGTCTCGGCTTTGCTGACGTTGCCGCTGCTGGTGGGGATGCTGGCCATGGCCGGACTGTTCCCCTGGCATCTACCCGCCTGGCTGGAGCTGGTGTTCGCCACCCCGGTGCAGTTCTGGATCGGGGCCCGTTTCTATCGCGGCGCCTGGCTTGCCATCAAGAATCGCGCAGCCAATATGGATGTGCTGGTGGCCACCGGTACCAGCGCCGCCTACTTCTACAGCCTCTATCTGCTGCTGACGTTGGGGATGGCCGCCAGCGGCAAGCTCTATTTCGAGGCGAGCGCCATCATCATTACCCTGATTTCGTTGGGAAAACTGCTGGAGGCGAGAGCCCGCCGCAGCACCCAGTCCGCCATTCGCGAACTGATGGCGCTGCGGCCGGAAACCGCCACCGTCTGGCGTGGCGAGAACTGGCAAAGCGTCGCCATCGACGAGGTGCTGCGCGGCGATCGGCTGCGGGTGCTGGTGGGTGAGCGGGTGCCGGTGGATGGCAGAATAGTGAGCGGCGCCAGCGAGCTGGACGAGTCGATCCTCACCGGTGAGAGCCTGCCGGTGCCGCGCAGTGTGGGCGACAAGGTGCTGGGCGGCGCTATCAACCGCTCCGGCGTGCTGGAGATTGAAGCCACTACCGTGGGGGAGGACTCCAGTCTCAGCAAGATCATCGCACTGGTGGAGAGTGCCCAGATGGGCAAGGCGCCGCTGCAACAGTTGGTGGACAAGGTCTCCGCCGTGTTTGTGCCGGTGGTGATGGTCATCGCTCTGTTCACCCTGCTGGTGTGGTACGCCATCAGCAATGACTTCGGTCAGGCGCTGCTGGCAGCGGTGGCGGTGCTGGTGATCGCCTGTCCCTGCGCCCTCGGGTTGGCGACCCCGGCCGCCATCGTCACTGGCACCGGGGTAGCGGCGCGCCACGGTATTCTGATCAAGGATGTCGATACCCTGCAGAAGGCCCACGCCATCAAGGCGCTCATCTTCGACAAGACTGGTACCCTGACCCAGGGGCGGCCGGTGCTGGCCAGCTGGAGCGGCAACGACGAGCAACTGCGCCTCGCTGCCGCCCTGCAGCAGGCGAGTGAACACCCGCTGGCGCTGGCCATGCGCGAGGCGGTCGGCAAAGAGGCTACGCTGCCCCAGCCGGAGGCGGTGGAAGTGCGGGTCGGGGCCGGTATTGTCGGTCAGGTAGCGGGTCACACAGTCGCCATCGGTAATGGCTCCCTGCTGGCCCAGCTCGGGATTGAACCGCCGCAACAGGATGAACAAGCCGCCGATGGCGCGACCCGGGTTTGGGTGGCCATCGACGGCACGGTGGCTGGTATCGCCGCACTGGCCGATACCCTGCGCCCCGAGAGCCCGGAAGCCATCGCCACCCTGCGCCAGCGCGGTATCGCCAGCTGGCTGGTGAGTGGCGATGCACCGGCGCCGGTGGCCCATATTGCCGCCAAGCTGGGGCTGGACGGGGCCTTTGACTCCGTGCTGCCAGCGGGCAAGGTGGAGAAAGTGGAGGCGCTGCGGGCGCAAACCCGCGGGCTGGTGGCCATGGTGGGGGACGGGGTGAACGATGCCCCGGCGCTGGCGGCGGCGGACGTCGGCATCGCCATGGGCTCCGGCTCCGACGTGGCGATGGAGACCGCCGCCATCACCCTGATGCGATCCGACCCGCGGCTGGTGGCCGATGCCATCGATATCTCGGCGGCCACCTGGCGCACCATACAGCAGAATCTGTTCTGGGCCTTCGTATTCAACATCATCGGCATTCCGCTGGCGGCGCTGGGCTACCTGAGCCCCGAGCTGGCGGGGGCGGCCATGGCCCTGAGCAGCATCACAGTATTGAGCAATTCCCTGTTATTGAAACGCTGGCAGCCCAGGGCGGCGCACGTGCCAGCATCCAACCCGATCAGTAAGGAGGCATAAATGAACATCAGCAAGGTTGCCAAGGCCACGGGGCTGACCGCCAAGACCATCCGTTATTACGAGAGCATTGGCCTCATCACAGCCCCGGTACGCAGTGACAACGGTTATCGCAGTTACACCGAGGGGGCGCTGCGTGAGCTGCGTTTCGTCAAACGGGCGCGGGAGACCGGCTTCAATCTGGAGGAGTGTCAGGAGCTGCTGGCGCTCTATCGGGACGAACACAGAACCAGCGCCCAGGTGAAGAAGCTGGCGCAGGAGAAGATCGTCGATCTGCGCGCCCGCATTGCCGGTTTGCAGGCCATGCTTACCTCACTGGAAGGGTTGGTTTGCTGCTGCCACGGGGATGAAAATCCCGAGTGCCCGATCCTCGACGAATTGGAGAAGGGGTGAGCAAGGACTCACCTGCCAGTGCAGAAGAAATCGTTGTTGATTGATTAACTTCTTAATAAGCGGCGCTTTATTGTTGCGGGTCAGGGGGTAATGGTAGACTGCTCGGCTCTTGTACAGGAGTACTCAGTTGACCCAGAGTGTGACACGCCAGGTTAAGCAGGCCATTATGGCCCAGCTCTATACCCATGCATCGTTCAGTCTCCCCTGTTTGGGCGTGTTGGCATTTGGCTGGAGTCTGCTGTTTCACGACTATCTACCCGCTATCGAAGCGCTCGGTTGGCTGGCAGGCACTTTTCTGTGGCTGCTTGGTCGGGGCTGGCACCTGCGCTGGCGCCGAGCCCGCCTGCACCAGACACCGTTGCCGGTGCTGGAGCGGGAGCTCTTTATCGGAGCCACCATCACCTCCATCATCTGGGCTCTCGGGGTGCTGCTCTACATGGACAAGCTGCCCGATACCTACCGGGCCGCCATGATGATGCTCTCCAGCCTCATTCTTACCGGCAGCGCCATCATGCTGTTTGGCAGCCGCCGCACCCTCTATGGTTCCGCTCTGCCACTGGGTATGGCGATGCTGTTCGAGCTGGGCAATGGCAACGAGCAGGAACGGATTGTCTCCTGCATGCTGGCGGGTTATCTGTTTGTCTTTCTGCCGACCCTGCTCCGCCGGATGCGGCGGGATCAGATCGCCTCGCTCCACCACCGTTTCTCCAACGCCGAACTGGTGGCCGAACTGAAGGCGGTCTCCGAGCATTTGCGTCTCACCTCTCGCCTCGACGGCCTGACCGGCATCGCCAACCGCGCCCATCTCGACGACTCTCTGGAGCGGGCCTGGCGGCGCTGTCACCGCGCCCGGGCGCCGTTGTCGCTGGTGCTGGTGGATGTGGATTACTTCAAGCAGTTCAACGATCTCTACGGCCATCAGCTGGGGGATGACTGCCTGCAACAGGTGGCTGGATTGCTGGCCGAAGTGGAGCGGCGCGAGGATGATCTGGCGGCCCGTTACGGGGGCGAAGAGTTCGCCTTGCTGCTGCCCTGCACCGGCATGCAGGGGGCACTGCAGGTGGCCGACAATGTGCGGCAGGCGCTCAAGGAGCTGGCCATCCCGCACCAGAAGTCACTGGTCTCCGGTCGGGTCACATGTAGTTTTGGTGTTGCGACACTGATACCGGACAACAGCATGAAAATCGCCGATTTGATCCAAAAAGCGGATGCGGCCCTGTATCAGGCCAAGCATAATGGGCGGGATCGAATCGAAGTAGCCTTGATGGGTAAGGTTGCCTGAATTTAACGTGACAGATTAAAGAGGTTGTCTATGCAATGTCATCGTATCGAAGAGCTGCTGGAGTTGTTGCAGCCTGCCTGGATCAAGGAACAGGATCTCAGCCTGGTGCAGTTTGTTGCCAAACTGGCCCAAGAAGCGGGATTTGAAGGGCCTCTGTCCGAGCTGACCGACGACATGCTGATCTATCACCTCAAGATGCGGGAATCCGACAAGCAGGCGATGATCCCGGGTCTGGCCAAGGATCATGTGCCCGATTTCAAAGAGGCGCTGCTCAAGGCGCGCGGTATCAAATAAGCCATTTAGCCGGTCGCATCAGAAAGGCCTCAATGGAATCTAAAAAAGGTGTTTCGTCAACAGGCGAAACGCCTTTTTTGTTAATGAAATTTGCGATCCAACGCCAACATTAGATACATCTAATCCACACGGTTAGCAGGTTGTTTAAGATATAATCCGCGCCATAACAATTAAGGGAGCGATGTCTTGCAATGGCCGACCACGATAAAATCGATATCAAGGACGTCACCGACAAGGGCGTAACCGGGACCTTCAACCCCAATACGTTCAAAGCCAGCGACGACAGATTCAATCCGGGCAACCGCATCTATGTGCGGGCCCAGAAAGGGTATTGGCAGCGGATGCGCAAGGCCATGGGCTGGTTCTTTGTGGCGCTGTTCGTGCTGCTGCCCTGGCTGCGTTACGACGGGCGACAGGCGGTGCTGTTCGACCTCGGTCACCAGCAGTTCCATATATTTGGCGCCACCATCTGGCCGCAGGATCTGACCCTGCTCGCCTGGCTCTTCATGATCGCCGCCTTCGGACTCTTCTTTATTACCACCTTCCTCGGTCGGGTCTGGTGTGGCTATCTCTGCCCGCAGACTGTCTGGACCTTCATGTTCATCTGGTTTGAAGAGAAGCTGGAAGGGCCCGCCAACAAGCGGCGCAAGCTGGACGAGGCGCCCTGGAGCGGCGAGAAGCTGGCCCGCAAGGGGGCCAAGCATCTGGCCTGGCTGGCGATCTCGCTGGTGACCGGCCTGACCTTCGTCGCCTACTTCCAGGATGTGACTGAACTGGTGCCGGACCTCTTCACCCTGCAGGCCAGCGGATGGGTGCTGTTCTGGGTGATCTTCTTCACCATCATCACCTACGGCAACGCGGGCTGGATGCGTGCCATCATGTGTATCCATATGTGCCCCTATGCCCGCTTCCAGTCCGCCATGTTCGACAAGGACACCTTCATCGTCGGCTATGACACCAAGCGTGGCGAGACCCGTGGCGCCCGCTCCCGCAAGGCGGATCCCAAGGCGATGGGGCTGGGCGACTGTATCGACTGCGATCTCTGCGTGCAGGTCTGCCCGACCGGTATCGATATCCGCGACGGCCTGCAGTATGAGTGCATCAACTGCGGCGCCTGCGTCGATGCCTGCGACCAGACCATGGAGCGGATGGGCTACCCGAAAGGGCTCATCAGCTACACCACAGAGCACAAGCTGGCCAACGACTCGACCCATGTGGCGCGGCCGAAGCTGATTGGTTACGGGCTGGTGATGGCGGTGATGCTGGGGGTATTTGTCTACAACGCCATGTCCATCATGCCGATGGGGCTCGATATCTTGCGGGATCGCAACCAGCTGTTCCGCGAAAATAGCGAGGGGCTGATTGAGAACACCTACACCCTCAAGATCCTCAACAAGACCCTGCAGTCCCAGACCTACCAGCTGGATGTGGAGGGCTTGCCCGAGTATCAGTGGTTCGGCCCCCGTGAAGTGACCCTGAAGGCGGGCGAGATCTACACCCTGCCGGTCAGTCTGGCGGTCGATCCCTACAACCTGAAACGGCCGGCGCTGGATATCCAGTTCGTGCTGAAACGGGAGGGGGCGGCGCCCGATGACAGCAAGGGCAACCTGCGCCAGGGCAGCAAGTTTATCAGCCGGTTGTAACTGCGTGTGGTTGCGGGCCGGGCGTGACACCAGTCCGGTCACCAGCGAGCACGGCAATGGCGGGTAGTAGTGATAGAATGGGGCGCAACGGCGCCCCTTTCTTATGGTGGATGACATGCGTTTCAACTATTCCGACCTCAATCCCGACCTCATCATGGATGCGCTCGATCTCAGTGGCCTGCGGCTCGACTCCGGCCTTATCGAGCTCAACAGCTACGAAAACCGGGTCTACCAGTTTCAGGATGAGGATCGTCGCCGCTATGTGGTGAAGTTCTACCGTCCCGGCCGCTGGAGTCGAGCCCAGATCCTCGAGGAGCACGAGTTTGCCACCCGTCTCGCAGAGGCTGAGATCCCGGTCGCCGCGCCGCTCGCCTTCGCGGGAGAGACCCTGCTGGAGCACGAGGGCTACCCCTTTGCCATCTGGCAGAGCGTCGGTGGCCGCCAGTTCGAGGTGGATAATCTCGACCAGCTTGAGTGGGTGGGGCGTTTCCTCGGCCGCATTCATCAGATCGGCGCCAGCAAGCCGTTCCACCATCGGGTGCGACTCGATGTGGAGAGCATGCTGCATGAACCGCGTCAGCTGCTGGCGTCTGGCGAATGGCTGCCAAGCGGGCTGGCGAAGCAATTCTTCGGGGTGCTGGACGAGCTGATTAAACATGTCAGCGACGCCATGACCCAGGATGTGGCGCAGATCTCCCTGCATGGCGATTGCCACCCGGGCAACATCCTGTGGCGCGATGGCCCCATGTTTGTCGACCTCGATGATTGCCGCACCGGCCCCGCGATTCAGGATCTCTGGATGATGCTCAGCGGCGAGCGCCACGAGCAGCAGATCCAGCTCGATACCCTGCTGGCGGGCTACGAGGAGTTTATGGAGTTCGACTCGCGGGAGCTGGCGCTGATCGAGCCGCTGCGGGCGATGCGCATCGTTCACTACATGGCGTGGCTGGCGCGGCGCTGGGAAGATCCCGCCTTCCCCCGTCACTTCCCCTGGTTCAATACCGATCACTACTGGCGTCAACAGATAGCGACACTGCACGATCAGCTGGAGGCACTCAAGGCGCCGCCGTTGAGTCTGATGCCAAACTGGTGAAATAGAAGGGATCTTGTACGGCAAGGGGGACTCGATCTCCGGCCCTGACCATTGACGTCAGCATGGCGAAACAATAGGCTTGGCACTGCTTCGGTTCGCCGGGCGTGCCTCACAGTGATCCCTTAACAGGAAACATCATGAAAAAAGTTCTATTTTTCCTTGCTGCCATGCTGATGATCCCCATGGTTCACGCCGCCCCCGAGTTCAAGGAAGGCGTCAACTACGATGTGGTCAAACAGACTGGCAGTGCCCAGCCGGAAGTAATGGAGTTTTTCTCCTACTACTGCCCGCACTGCGCTACCTTCGAACCGATCGTTGAACAGTTGAAGGCCGGGTTGCCAGAGGGTGTGCCCCTCAAGAAGAACCCGGTTGCTTTCCTCGGCCGCGAGATGGGCCCCGAGATGCAGCGTGCCTACGCCGTTGCCAGCCTGCTCAATGCCGAAGCCAAGCTGACCCCGGCCATCTTCAACAAGATCCACACCCAGCGTCAGCCGCCGATGAGCCGTGACGACGTGAAGAAGATCTTCGTGGACAACGGCGTACCGGCTGAAGAGTTCGACGGTGCCGTCGACAGTTTCGCCGTCTCCGGCATGGTCTCCCAGTTCGATCGCAACACCGAGAGCTACAACATTCGCGGTGTACCGGCCTTCCTGGTGAACGGCAAGTACATGGTGAAGATTGAATCCATCACCTCTCAAGAGCAGTTCAACAAGCTGGTGCAGTTCCTGCTGGCCAAGAAAGACTGATACCCCTTGAGTCGATAAAAAGCCCGCCGGTGTGAACCGGCGGGCTTTTTGTTTTCTGGCAATCTGGCAGGTCAGACCCCGACGTGGAACGCCTGTTTGAGGTTGCGGATAAACTCCGCATCCCGGCAGAGGGTCTTGCCCGGGCTGTCGGAGATCTTGGCAACCGGGCCGCCATTGCACTCGATCAGCTTGAAGACGATGTTCATCGGGCTGACGCCGGGCAGATCGCAGGTGAGCTTGGTGCCGATGCCGAAGCTGGTATTGATGCGGCCACGGAAGTGGCGGAACAGCTGCACCGCCTTGTCGAGGTTGAGCCCGTCGGAGAAGACCAGGGTCTTGTCGGTGGGGTCGATGCCGAGGCGCTGATAGTGGCTGATCGCCTTCTCGCCCCACACTACGGGATCGCCGGAGTCGTGGCGCAAGCCCTGATAGCTGCTGGCCAGCTCGAAATCGAAGTCCCGCAGGAAGGCATCCATGGTAATGCAGTCGGTCAGGGCGATGCCGAGATGGTCGGTGAACTCGTCCAGCCAGCTGGTGAGGGCAGCGCGCTGGCTGTGCTCCAGCGGGAAGCCGAGCTGTTGGTGCGCCTGGAACCACTCATGGGCCTGAGTGCCGACCGCGGGCAGCTTGTACTTCTGGGCCAGCATATAGTTGCTGGTGCCGCGAAACGCCGGCAGCCGCTCCTTGAGGCGACCCACTACCGCATCCTGTACCGCGTGGGAGAAGCGGCGGCGGGTGCCGAAGTCGATGAGGTTGAACTCGCTCATCTCGTCGCTGCTCAGCTCCTTCTCCAGCTTGTCGATCTTCTGATCGAGCCGCTCCAGTGCGTGGCTGACGCCGAACTGGGGATAGCGGAAGCGGTTGCGCATCTCGCTGATGATGGCGAGCACCGGGATTTCCCACAGGATCACATCCTGCCAGGGGCCCTCGACCCGCACATTGATGCGGCCATCCTGCTCGAACACTTTAAGCAGCGAGGCGTCGAGCGGCTTGCGGCGCAGGTGGTCGAGGTAGTCAGGGGTGAAGAAGGGGCGCTCGGCCAGAAAATCGAGCTCTGGCCTGGTCAGTCGCAGGGAGCCGGCGAGGCGCAGTTGCTCCTCGATCTGCCCCATCATGGGCAGCAGATCCTCTTCATTGCGGCTGTGAAACTCGGCCACCACCTCGGCATCAGGATAGCGATGGAACACCGCCTGCTGCATATGCAGCTTGTAGGCATCGGTGTCGAGCAGGCTGGTGAGGATTGGAGGCATATCAGGCTCCTCGCAGACTGGTGAGCACGATGGAGCTCCCCTGCCGCATATGTAACGTGCAGGCGTCGGTGTCGAGCAGGCTGGTAAGAATCGGTGGCATATCAGGCGTCCAGCAGGCGTTGTACATCGATCAGGGTCTGGGCCAGCTCGGCCCCTGCCTCGATCATCTGGGTGTGGGCGCTGGCAACCGTCGCGGGGGCGATGCCACGGCAGGCATCGAGATGGACGATCACCCGGAAACCGGCGCGGCGCAGTTGCAGCACGCTGGTCTTGACGCAGTAGTCGGTGGCGAGACCGCCGACCAGTACGGTATCGACCTTGCGGGCTTGCAGGAATTCGATGAGTCCGGTGCTGCGCCGTTCGGCCAGGTCGTGGAAGCAGGTGCCGTAGGGATGGAGATCCGGTTCGACCCCCTTCCAGACGAAGAAGTCATAGTCGATGGGAGCGGGCAGGCCGTCGAGCAGCTCGAAGCCCTTGCTGCCCGGAACGCAGTGTACCGGCCAGGTGAGGTCTGCGTTGGGCAGATCCAGCGGCAGCAGCATGCCGGCGGGATCAGAGACGGCCCAGTCGGCATTGGCAGGGTGAGAGTCTTTGCTGCCGATCCGCAGCGTGGCGAGGGTGGCCTGAGCGTTTAGCGCAGCCACAATATCATCACCGCCCGCGACGGGCAGTTCGTTCGGGCAGAGGGGGGTAAAGCCCTTCTGCGCATCAATATCCAGGCTGGCGACGGTTCCCATGATTGGCTCCTGCACATACTATTCGTGTGATATTATCTACCAAACATTAATGGAAGGCGAGCAGGGCGATCGGCATGCTGAGAATGAGTCTGGATATGGTGGTGCTGCGGTTGCATGAGGAGCGGCTCGAGCTGCTCCTCGAGACCCGCGATCGCCCCCCCTTTGCCCACTGCTGGCAACTGCCGGCGCTGCGTATCGACGAGACCCGGGATCGGGATCTGGATGCCGCCCAGCGCCGTCTGCTGGCGGAGTGGGGGCTCGGTCACTGCTACAGCGAGCAGGTCTGCACCCTCGGCAATCTGGAACGGGATCCCCGCGGCTGGTCCACTACCCTGGTTTACCTCTGTCTGGTGGCGCCTGAAGTGGAGACCCGCCACGGTTGCTGGCATCCGGTTTCGACCCTGCCGGGCATGAGCCTCGCCTTCGACCATGTCCAGCTCATCGCCAAGGGGCTGGAGCGGCTGCGGATCAAGAGCCGCTACAGCACCCTGCCGCTGCAACTGCTGGGGCCCGAGTTCACCCTCTCCGAGGTGCAGCGCGCCTTTGAAATCATCCTGCAAACACCCATGAATACGGCGGCATTTCGCAAGCGGATCCATCGCGCCGACATTCTGGTGGATACCGGCCGCAAGCGCACCGGCAAACAGCGTCCCGCCATCCTCTACCGGCTGGAGAGCCCCTGCTGCGTGATGTTCGATCAAGTGATGCATGGAGCGGAAGCATGAGTGATACCAGCGTGCACAAGGTGCTGGTGAGTGCCTGCTTGCTGGGTCAGCCGGTGCGTTACGACGGTCAGAGCAAGGGGATCGTCAGCGACTGGCTGAGTGAGCTGGGTGCCGAGGGGCGGGCGCTGGCGTTTTGCCCCGAAGTGGCGGGCGGTCTGTCGACCCCGCGTCCTCCTGCCGAGCGGCAGGGCGAGCGTGTAGTGACGGCGAGCGGGCTGGATGTGACTGAAGAGTTTGATCGCGGCGCCGAGCTGGCGTTGGAAATCTGCCAGACACAGGGCATTCGCTTCGCCCTGCTGAAAGAGGGGAGCCCCTCATGTGGCAGCGGCCGTATCTATAACGGCCGCTTTGAAGGGGTTTCTGTGGCGGGCGAGGGCAAGACCACTGCCCTGCTGCGCCGCCACGGGATTGTGGTCTTTTCCGAAGATCAGTTGGCCGAGTTGGCCTCGGCACTCTCTTTGGATTCATCCCCGGATTTGGCGGCAACCGGCAGCGGCGCCTGACCGCTCTGCCACCCCTCCAGCACCTCGTCCTTCTCCTGCCAGCGCTGGTTTAGCCACTCCTGAAAACCGCGCTTGAATTGCTTGTCGTTGAAGTAATCTCCAATCAGCTGCTCATTCACCGGCAGCTCCTCAATCCGCACCTGAATGCGTTTTACCCGCCCCATCAGGAAGTCCTTGAACGGGGTCTCGGCGTTGTCCGGATAGCGGATGGTGACGTTGATCAGGCTGTCGAACTGCTCGCCCATGGCTGCCAGCGTAAAGGCCAGCCCCGCCGCCTTGGGCGGCATCAGGTGACGATAGCGGGAGCGGGCCGCATCCCGTTTCTGCTCGGTGAAGCGGGTTCCTTCCACGAAGTTGATGACGGTAGTGGGGATGTGGCGAAACTTCTCGCAGGCGTTGCGGGTGGTTTCTATATCTTTGCCGCGCAGATGGGGATTTCTTAACAGAAATTCTCGCGAATAGCGGCGCATAAAGGGCATATCGAGCCCCCAGCAGGCGAGCCCCAACAGCGGGATGTAGATGAGCTCGTGCTTCATGAAGAACTTGGGCACCGGCAGCCTATCGCGGAACAGGTGGCCGAGCACCACGATATCGGTCCAGCTCATATGGTTGCTGATGATGAGATACCAGCCATCCTTGCGCAGCTTGGTATTGTCCTCCACCTGCCAGTCAATACGGGTGGTGAGGCGGATCACCAGCGCATTGCAGGCCAGCCACAGACGCATGAAGCGGTTGTTGAGGCGGCTGCAGGCGCGGCCAAAGGCCGGGATCGGCAGTACTAGTTTGGCCAGCGACACCAGCAGGATCAGGCTGGCGCACAAGGCGGTGAAAAGGATGGTCAGGCCCGCGCTGATGATCAGCACCAGCGGGCCGGGAAGCAGGGATAGCATAAATGTTTACTGCGCCTTGGTTGCCAGCAGTTGGCTCAGGGTCTGGTCCTTTTCGTGCCAGATCCCGTTCAACCACTGTTGAAACTCTTGTTGGAACTCGGGGTCATTGAAGTAATCCCCCACCAGCTTGCGGTCGATCGGCAAATAGCGGACCTGAACCTTGATTTGCCCGACCCGGCCACACATGAAGTCCCAGTAGCTGGGGATGCCGTCCGGATAGGCGATGGTGACATCCACCAATTGATGCAACTGATCACCCATGGCGGCCAGAGTAAAGGCGATGCCCCCCGCTTTCGGGAGCAGCAGATGACGATAGGGCGAGCCCTGCTTCTGATGCTTGCTGCCGGTGAAGCGGGTGCCTTCGACGAAGTTCATCACACTCACCGGAATATGGCGGAACCTGGCGCAGGCCTTACGGGTCGTTTCAATGTCTTTTCCCTTCAGATGGGGATGTTTTTCCAGAAATTTTCTGGAATATCGCCGCATGAAGGGGAAGTCGAGCGCCCACCATGCCAGACCGAGAAAAGGTACCCAAATCAGCTCTTTCTTGAGGAAAAACTTCAGGAAGGGGATTTTTTGGTTAAAAACCCGCTGCAGTACCAGTATGTCGACCCAGGATTGATGGTTGGCAATCACCATATACCACTCATTCCGGCGCCCTTTGTCCACTCCGACCACCTCGAAAGGGGTTTTGATGATGGTTTTCTGGATCAGATTGTTGAAACCGATCCAGCAGCTGGCACAGCCATCGAGCAGCCAGTTGCAGAGGGTGCGCCACCCCTTGAGGGGGAGCAGGAGCTTGAGCAGACCCAGCGAAAAGATGGGGACAAACCAGAAGAGGGTGTTGAAAAAATAGAGCAGGGTGGAGAGGCTGCCGCGCAGTCGCTCTGTCAGCTTGTTGGGCATGAGTCGGGTCCGTCTTGCTGTCGATAAAGGGCCATCAAGTGGTCAGATCTGTGGCCATAATATCAGCCGATTGCCCGTGAGACCATTCAGAGCCTTTACGGGGTCGGACTCACCCTTTCCCTTCTGTCAGCTGCTGCGCAGTCGCGACAGCAGCCTGTCCATGGCGCGATAACCGAGCGCCTCGATAAGATGCTCCTTGCCGATGGCGGGTTGCCCGGCCAGATCGGCGATGGTGCGTGACACCCGCAGGATGCGATGCCAGGCCCGGATGCTGAGCCCCAGCTTCTGGATGGCGTTCTCCAAAAATTCGGCATCTTTCGGTGATAAGCGGCAAATATCCTCTATCTCACGGCTATCCAGCAGGTTGTTGAGCTTGCCGTTACGACTCAGCATGCGCTCTCGCGCCGCCAGCACCCGAGCGCGGATCTGCTGGCTCGACTCCCCCCGCTCCGCCTTGCCGGTCAGGCTCCCCTTGGGCAGCAGCGGCACCTCAACTGTCAGGTCGAAGCGGTCGAGAAAGGGGCCGGAGAGCTTGCCGAGGTAGCGTAAGATCTGATCCGGGCTGGAGCGGGTCTGGCCGTCGCCATAGTGGCCACAGGGGCTGGGATTCATGGCGCCGACCAGCTGGAAGCGGGCGGGAAAATCCACCTGGCGGGCGGCCCGGCTGATGGTGATGTGGCCCGTCTCCAGCGGCTCACGCAGGGAGTCGAGCACCTTGCGCTCGAATTCGGGCAGCTCGTCGAGAAACAGCACCCCGTTGTGGGCCAGCGAAATTTCGCCGGGCCGCGGGTGGCTGCCACCACCCACCAGCGCCACTGCGGAGGCACTGTGGTGGGGCGTGCGATAGGGTCTGTGGTGCCAGTGGCCGGCGCGTGGGGTGAGGCCGCCGATGGAGTGGATGGCGGCGGTCTGCTGCGCTTCCTGCTCGCTGAGCGGCGGCAAGATGCCGGGCAGTCGGCTCGCCAGCATGCTCTTGCCAGTACCGGGCGGGCCGATGAACAGCAGGTTGTGGCTGCCGGCGGCGGCGATCTCCAGCGCCCGCTTGGCCTGAGACTGACCAATAACATCCTGCAGATCTGGTACATCGGGCAGGCTCTCCGCGTTTTGGGGATCCGGCAGCGGCAGTTCGTATTGTCCTGCCAGCCAGGCGGTGACTGCCAGCAGCTGGTGGGCGGTGCGCACCTCGGCATCCTGAATGAGAGAGGCTTCCGGGCCGTTCTCTCGCGGTACCAGCAGGGTGCGTCCCGCATCCCGGCAGGCGAGTGCGGCAGGCAGTACCCCGAGTACGGGACGAATTTCGCCTGTCAGGGCCAACTCCCCTAAAAATTCGTGATCGAGCAGATATTTTGCCGGTATCTGCTTGGAAGCGGCGAGAATGCCGATAGCGATAGCCAGATCGAAGCGGCCTCCCTCCTTGGGCAGATCGGCGGGGGCCAGATTGACTGTGATGTGTTTGCTCGGGAACTCGAAATTGCCGTTGAGCAGGGCGCTGCGCACCCGATCCCGCGACTCCTTCACCGAGGTTTCCGGCAGGCCGACCATGTTGAAGGCGGGCAGGCCGTTGGAGAGGTGAACTTCCACTGTAACTTGCGGGGCCGCGATCCCGAGGCTGGCACGGCTATAAACCACAGCTAATGACATAAATCCCGTCCTTGAGTTGATATATGTTCTGACTAACTGCTTGTTGTTGGTTTTTTATTCCAGAGTTCCGGCTGAGGAATAGCCAAAATCAGTGGGTTGTCACAGAAAAAAGGCTTGCCCAATAAAAATCACCGTGCTAGTTCTAATAGCCATTCGCGGTAGAAACCGCCCCAATTTCACAGGATTTCCGGTTGTAACTATGTACATGGCCTCCCGTTTCGTCAGCATTATTGTGGTCCTAGTGGTGATTATTATCTCACCGCTCGGGGCTCGTTTAGCTGCACGGAACAAGGGATAGACCCACCACCGGACAGAACGAAACAAGCGACCCCCGAGCCTCACAGCTCGGGGGTTTTTTTTCGACCAAAGGACAGGATTTTCCACATGAACGGCGCGCAGTTTTTGGTACAGGCTCTCAAGAAACAGGGGGTGACCCAGGTGTTTGGTTACCCGGGCGGGGCCATCATGCCGGTCTACGATGCCCTGTATGACGGTGGTCTGGCCCATCAGCTCTGCCGCCACGAGCAGGGCGCCGCCATGGCCGCGGTCGGTTATGCCCGCGCCTCCGGTCAGGTGGGAGTCTGCATTGCCACCTCCGGCCCCGGAGCTACCAATCTGGTAACCGGTCTGGCAGAGGCGCTGCTCGATTCGGTGCCGCTGGTGGCCATCAGTGGACAGGTGCCCTGTTCCGCCATCGGCACCGATGCGTTTCAGGAGGTCGACGTGCTCGGCATGTCCCTCTCCTGCACCAAGCACTCCTTCATGGTGACCGATGCCGCCGATCTGGGGCGGGTGCTGGCAGAAGCTTTCGCCATCGCCACCGAAGGGCGCCCCGGCCCTGTGCTGATTGATCTCCCCAAGGATGTGCAGCTGGCCGCCGTGCCGCCCCAGAGCCCGCTGTTTGCGGTGGAGGAGCCCGAGCATCTCAATCCGGCCGAGCTGACGGCCGCCCGCACCCTGCTGGCCGCCGCCGAGCGTCCGGTGCTCTACGTTGGTGGCGGAGTGGGCATGGCCAATGCCGAGCAGCAGTTGCGTGACTTTGCTGCCGCAACCGGCATGCCTGCGGTCACCACTCTCAAGGGGATTGGCGCGCTCGATCCTGACAGCCCTGTTTATCTGGGCATGCTCGGCATGCACGGCACCAAGGCGGCCAACTATGCGGTGCAGCAGTGCGACTTGCTGCTGGTGGTGGGTGCCCGTTTCGATGATCGGGTGACCGGCAAGCTGGAGGAGTTTGCCCCCGAGGCCAAGGTGATCCATCTCGATGTGGATGCCGCCGAGTTCGGCAAGCGCCGCGCCGCCGAGGTGGGGATCACCACGGATCTCAAACAGGTGTTGCCGCACCTCGCCATGACTCTCGACATCGCCCCCTGGCGTGAGCACTGCGCCGCCATGGCCCGCGAATATGCGTTTCGCTACGACCACCCGGGGCAGGCCATTTACGCTCCGGCGCTGCTCAAGCAGCTATCTGCCAAGTTGCCGGAGAGCAGCGTGGTCGCCTGCGACGTGGGTCAGCACCAGATGTGGGTAGCCCAGCATATGCGCTTCACCAGCCCGCGCAACCACCTCTCCAGCGCCGGTCTCGGCACCATGGGGTTTGGTTTGCCCGCCGCCATCGGCGCCAAGATGTCGCGCCCGGAGGATGAAGTGGTGCTGGTGAGCGGTGATGGCTCTTTCATGATGAACGTGCAGGAGCTCGGCACCATCCGCCGGGCCCAGCTCAAGGTGAAGATGGTGCTGCTGGATAACCAGCGCCTCGGCATGGTGCGCCAGTGGCAGGAGCTGTTCTTCGACGGCCGCTACAGCGAGACCATCCTCTCCGACAACCCCGATTTCGTCGCCCTGGCTGCCGCCTTCGGCATTCCGGGCGAGACCATCACATGCAAGGAGCAGATAGCCGGTGCCCTCGATCGCCTGCTGGCAAGCGAGAGTGCCTACCTGCTGCATGTGGCCATTTCAGAGGAAGAAAACGTCTGGCCCCTGGTTCCGCCGGGAGTCGCAAACCACCAGATGATGGAGCAACGCCCATGAACCCGCACACCCTTGCACAACCAGCATTTGCACAGCACACCCTGCATATCCACGCCCAGCCCAGACCGGAAGTGATGGAGCGGGTGCTGCGGGTGGTGCGTCACCGCGGCTTCAATCTCTGCGCCCTTAATATGGAGCAGGATTGCCAACAGCTGCGGATCACGGTTACTGTCGAGTCGGTGCGTCCCATCCAGCAGTTGTGGAGCCAGCTGGTGAAGCTGGTGGACGTCTCCCGGGTCGATGCACTGGAACAGCAACCCCGGATCAGAGCTTAAGGAGCCAAGCCAATGTCACAGCCTTCCCAATCCGCCACTCACCCCCAATACATCTGGTTCAACGGCACACTGGTGCCCTGGCAGGATGCCCAGGTGCACGTAATGAGCCACGCCCTGCACTACGGCTCCTCGGTGTTTGAGGGGGTACGCGCCTACGATACCCCCAAAGGCACCTGCATCTTCCGTCTGCAGGAGCACACCCGCCGCCTGTTCGACTCCGCCAAAATCTACTGGATGGACGTCCCATACAGCGAGTCTGAAGTTAATGAAGCCTGCCGCACCGTGGTGCGCGAGAACGGCCTGAAAAGCGGCTACCTGCGCCCGCTGGCCTTTGTCGGCAACGTGGGGCTGGGGCTGCATCCGCCGCTGGATGCCAAGGCCGACCTGATGGTGGCTGCCCTGCCGTGGGGCGCCTACCTCGGGGAAGAGGGGCTGAAAAACGGGGTGGATGTGTGCGTCACCTCCTGGAACCGGCTCGCCCCCAACACCATTCCCACCGGTGCCAAGGCGGGCGGCAACTATTTGTCCTCCCAGCTGATCAGCCGCGAGGCCAAGCGCAACGGCTTCGCCGAGGGGCTGGCGCTGGATGTGAACGGCTACCTGAGCGAAGGGGCGGGGGAGAACCTGTTCCTGGTGAAAAACGGCGTACTGTTCACCCCGCCTGCTACCGCCGCCATCCTGCCCGGTATCACCCGTGACACCATCATGACGCTCGCGCGTGACTTGGGTTACGAGGTGCGTGAGCAGGCGCTGCCCCGCGAGGCGCTCTATGTGGCAGACGAAATCTTTATGACCGGCACCGCCGCCGAGGTGACCCCGGTGCGCTCCGTCGATCGAATGAAGGTGGGCGCTGGCAGCCGTGGCCCGGTGACCGAGCAGTTGCAGAACGCCTTCTTCGGCCTGTTCAATGGCAAGACCGAGGACAAGTGGGGCTGGCTGACGCCCGTCAACGACTGATGAGAGAGGGGAGGCGTCATGCCTCCCCGAGTCGCTTCCGGTGAGCGCTTCCCTGAGGAGTCTTCACCAGGATCGATTCCGATCCACTCGTATCATCACCGCATAACGCATCGAGCCCATATGGGCATTCAGGGAGTAGAGACAATGCCGAAGTTGAGATCCGCCACCACCACCCACGGACGTAACATGGCCGGGGCCCGCGCCCTTTGGCGTGCCACCGGAATGACCGATCAGGATTTCGGCAAGCCTATCATCGCCGTGGTCAACTCCTTCACCCAGTTCGTGCCGGGCCACGTCCACCTCAAGGATCTGGGCCAGCTGGTGGCGCGCGAGATCGAAGCCGCGGGGGGCGTTGCCAAAGAGTTCAACACCATCGCCGTGGATGACGGCATCGCCATGGGCCACGGCGGCATGCTCTACTCCCTGCCATCGCGGGAGCTGATCGCCGACTCGGTGGAGTACATGGTCAACGCCCACTGCGCCGACGCCATGGTCTGCATCTCCAACTGCGACAAGATCACCCCGGGGATGCTGATGGCCGCCCTGCGTATCAATATCCCGGTCATTTTTGTCTCCGGCGGCCCGATGGAAGCGGGCAAGACCAAGCTCTCCGACCAGATCATCAAGCTGGATCTGGTGGATGCCATGATCCAGGGCGCCGATCCCAAGGTGTCGGACGCCCAGAGCGAACAGGTTGAGCGCAGCGCCTGCCCCACCTGCGGCTCCTGTTCCGGCATGTTTACCGCCAACTCCATGAACTGTCTGACCGAGGCGCTCGGCCTCTCCCAGCCGGGCAACGGCTCCCTGCTGGCGACCCACGCCGATCGCGAGCAGCTGTTCAAGCTGGCGGGCCAGCGCATCGTGACTTTGGCCAAGCGCTGGTATGAGCAGGACGATGCCTCGGCACTGCCGCGCAACATCGCCACCAAGGCGGCGTTCGAGAACGCCATGGCGCTGGATATCGCCATGGGCGGTTCCACCAATACCGTGCTGCACCTGTTGGCGGCGGCGCAGGAGGCGGGCGTCGACTTCACCATGGCCGATATCGACCGCATGTCCCGCAAGGTGCCGCAGCTCTGCAAGGTGGCGCCCTCTACCCAGAAGTACCATATGGAAGATGTGCACCGAGCCGGTGGCGTGGTCGCCATTCTGGGTCAGCTGGAAAAAGCGGGTCTGGTGCATGGGGATACCCGCACCGTGCTGGGTTGCTCCCTCGTCGAACAGCTCAATGAATATGACGTCAGCCGCCAGCCGAGTCAGGAGGTGGTGGACTTCTACCGCGCAGGCCCGGCCGGCATCCGCACCACCAAGGCATTCAGTCAGGATTGTCGCTGGCCGGAGCTGGATCTGGACAGAGCAGAAGGCTGTATCCGCTCGCTGGATAACGCCTATAGCCAGGAGGGCGGTCTGGCGGTGCTCTCCGGCAACCTCGCGGTCAACGGCGCCATCGTCAAGACCGCAGGCGTGGATGAGGAGAACCTCACCTTCCGTGGCCCGGCCCGGGTGTTCGAGAGTCAGGAGAGCGCGGTGAACGGCATCCTCGACGGTACCGTGAAAGCAGGCGAAGTAGTGGTGATCCGCTACGAAGGGCCGAAAGGGGGCCCCGGCATGCAGGAGATGCTCTACCCCACCACCTATCTGAAATCCATGGGCCTCGGCAAAGCGTGTGCCCTGATTACCGACGGCCGCTTCTCCGGCGGCACCTCGGGCCTCTCCATCGGCCACGTCTCGCCGGAAGCAGCCTCTGGCGGCACCATAGGTCTGGTGGAGGATGGCGACATCATCAGCATCAACATCCCGGCCCGCAGCATGGTGCTGGAGGTGGCCGACAGCGTGCTTGCTACCCGCCACGTCGCCGTGGAAGCCCGTGGCTGGAAGCCGCTCGATCGTCAGCGTCAGGTCTCCTTTGCCCTGCGCGCCTATGCCATGTTCGCCACCAGCGCCGATAAAGGCGCGGTGCGCGATCGCTCAATGCTGGGGGAATAAATCATGGTCTTTGCGGCGGATTATCTACGCAAGGTGTTGCTCTCCCCCGTCTATGAGGCGGCGCGGGTCACCCCCTTGCAAACCCTGAAGAAACTCTCCGAGCGGCTCGGCAACCACGTCAGCCTGAAGCGGGAGGATCTGCAACCGGTCCACTCCTTCAAGCTGCGCGGTGCCTACCACAAGATCGCCACCCTGACCGAGGAGCAGAAAGCGCGCGGCGTCATCGCCGCCTCTGCTGGCAACCACGCGCAGGGGGTCGCCCTCTCGGCCGCCAAGCTCGGTATCAAGGCGATCATCGTGATGCCCAAGACCACGCCGGACATCAAGATCGACGCGGTGCGCCGGCAGGGAGGCAACGTCATGCTGTTTGGCAACAGCTTCGACGAGGCCTATGGCGAGAGCCGCCGCCTCGCCACGCTGGAGGGCTACACCCTGATCCCGCCGTTTGACGACGTTGAGGTGATCGCCGGGCAGGGCACCATCGGCAAGGAGCTGCTGGAGCAGGATACCCACCTCACTCACGTGTTCGTGCCGGTGGGCGGCGGCGGTCTGGCCGCCGGGGTGGCGGTCTATATCAAGCAGCTGCTGCCGGATGTGAAGGTGATCGGGGTGGAGGCGGAGGGCTCCGCCTGCCTCAAGGCCGCGCTGGCGGCCGGCGAGCCGGTCAATCTGGAGCGGGTCTCGCTGTTTGCTGACGGGGTGGCGGTCAAGCGCATCGGCGAGGAGACCTTCCGCCTCTGCAACCAGTATCTGGACGAGGTGGTGACAGTCTCCAACGACCAGATCTGTGCCGCGTTGAAAGACATCTTCGACGACTGCCGCGCCATCGCCGAGCCTTCGGGCGCCCTGTCGTTGGCGGGCCTCAAGGCCTACAGCGAGCGGGAGCAGGTCAAAGGGGGGCGGATGGCGGCCATTCTCTCCGGCGCCAACGTCAACTTCCACAGCCTGCGCTACGTGTCGGAGCGCTGCGAGATTGGCGAGAAGCGCGAGGGCATGCTGGCGGTGACCATCCCCGAGCGTAAGGGGGCCTTCCTCGACTTCTGCCGTCAGCTTGGCCCCCGCATGGTGACCGAGTTCAACTACCGCTATGCGGATGCCGAGCAGGCGTCGCTGTTCGTCTCGGTGCGTCTCACCGGCGGTGACGAGGAGCTGGGCCAGATCATCGCTCAGCTCGGCGGCAACGGCTATCCGGTGGTCAACATGACCGAGAGCGAGCTGGCCAAGAATCATGTGCGCTACATGATTGGCGGCCGCCCGGCCCGGCCCCTCGGTGAACGGCTCTACAGCTTCAAGTTCCCGGAGCAGCCGGGTGCCCTGATGCGCTTCCTCGAGACCTTGGGCTGTCGCTGGAACATCAGCCTGTTCCACTACCGCAACCACGGTGCCGACTACGGCCGAGTGCTCTGCGCCTTCGAGCTGCCGGACGAGGACGTGGCCGCCTTCCACGACTACCTGCACGAGATTGGCTACGGCTGGAAAGAGGTGAGCAACGACCCTGCCTACCGGCTGTTTCTGGCCAGTTGAGCAAGGGGGGCTTCAACAACTTATCAGGAGGGAGGCATTATGCCTCCCTTTTCTATTGCTGCGTGCGGATAGGTCCACTCCGTACGACGCAACGTCATGGTTTAACTGGCAAAACAGTATGAATAGGTACACAGGTGATTTTTACGCCGGATATTGCTGGCAAGCTCACACTCCTGATGGCTTGGTCATTTGAGGCTGCGTTCGGATGGGATACCCTGAATAGCGGAGAGGCCGCCTGACGGCTTCACACAGGGAAGAGTGCGCACTCAGGCGCCCATAACGACTTATTGCAGAGGCGAAAATATGAATAAATCCATGCTTGCCGTATTGGTCAGTGGTTTGCTGGCGGCCGGAGCCGTGCAGGCCACCGCTCAGGACAATACCTGGTATGTCGGTGGCAAGGCCGGTTGGTCCAATTACTATGGCGTTGACCACAACCAGTATGCCGAGTCGATTGCCCAGACGTTGGGTAATACCAGCGAGAACACGGATGATCTGGGTCTGGGCCTGTTCGCCGGTTACCAGCTCAACCCCAACCTGGGTTTCGAGCTGGGTTATGACTGGCTTGGCAAATACGACACCACTTCGGGCACTGGCGCCAATACCCTCAATACCGAAGCCAAGAGCCAGATGATTCAGGCCACCATGAAGATCAGCTTCCCGGCAACAAATGTGCTCGATCTTTATGGTCGACTGGGCGGCGCCTATGCCTGGACGGATAGCGAGATCAGCTTCGCCAATAGCAGCGAGACCGGCAAGAAGCATGGCGCCGCCTTCGTTGGTGCGCTGGGTGCCGAATACGCCATCGATCGTGACTGGGCTGCCCGTCTGGAGTACCAGTACACCACGCCGCTGGGAGATGCGTCTCTCGATCGCTCCGGTATCGAGATGGATAACGGCCTGATTTCGTTCGGGATGCTCTATCGTTTCGGTCAGCAAGGTGGCGAGGTCGTAGCACCGGCGCCCGCTCCGGCTGCCGAACCGGCACCTGTAGCCGTGGTTGAGCCGAAGACCTTCAGTCTGAGTTCCGATGTGCTGTTCGAGTTCAACAAGGCGACCCTGAAACCGGCTGCCAATCAGGCGCTCGATGCCCTGTTCAGCCAGATTGTGGCGGCCAATCCGAAAGATGGTGTCGCAACTGTCATCGGTTATACCGACCGCATCGGTTCCGACAACTACAACCTGGCCCTCTCCGAGAAGCGGGCCCAGAGCGTGGCCAGCTATCTGGTATCCAAAGGCTTGTATGCCGACAAGGTACGAGTCGAGGGACGTGGCAAGGCCAATCCGGTCACTGGCAGCAGCTGTGCCAGCCGCTCCAAACAGGAGCTGATCGCCTGTCTGGCACCGGATCGCCGGGTGGAAATCCATCTGGAAGGGGTTTCCCAGCCTGTCCAATAAGCAGAGCGACGGGAGCAATAAATGTAAAAACGGGAGGCTTGGCCTCCCGTTTCTTATGGGGTGTTTACGATGTCGAGCCTCAGAGCCCGAACAGCGGGCGCAGGCGAATGCCGATGAGGCTGCCCGCCAGGGCCATCAGCATCCAGACCCAGCCGTGCAGGCTGCCAGAGGCGGTGCCATCGAAAAAGCCGCCGAGGTTGCAGGCGGCGTACATGGCGCCCATCCCCATCAACAGGCCGCCGATGATGGAGGCCAGACTGTTGCCGATCCGCATCGGGGCGAAGGTGCCGCCACCGCTCAAACAGCGCGCCAGCATGGCCCCCAGAATCCCGAGCCAGAACATGCCGACCATGGGGTTGATAAAGAGTGGCTGGGCCAGCTTGGGGTTGCCCTCGAACAGGCCGAACAGGGAGGCGCCGCGCAGCGCCATGTCATAGACGGCGCCGGTGATGGTCCAGGCCGAGCCGTGCAGAGCGACCACGGACGAGTTGAGCAGAGCTATGATGATGCCGCCGGTCAGCGCGGTGAAGCGGCCATCGCGCCAGAACAGGTTGCCGCCGCTGAAGAGGGGCTTGAGTTCGCCGGTACGCTTGAGTTCGCTGTTGCGAAACAGCAGGAACAGCGCGGCGACCAGCGCCAGGTTGAGCAGCATGCCGCTCCAGATATTGCCGGTCAGATCCCGGGCCAATACCACATGGCTGGAGAAGGTAGCCTCCAGTTCGGGGCGGAACTGGTTGCTGATAAGGGTGCCAATGCCGTAGCAGATCAGCACCAGCCAGAAGCGGGGTTGCCCCTCGCCGCAGCAATAAAGAGTGCCGGTGGCGCAGACGCCAGCCAGCTGCATGCCGATGCCGAACAGGAAGGCACCGACGATGAAAGGAATGCCGATAGCCATCACGTTACCCACCATGGCATCGCCAAACAGGGCGTGGCTAAAGGAGAGGAAAGTGGTGAACAGCAGAATTTCGATGGCGATGGTGAGCAGGTGAACCCGCACGTAGTAGCTGTTGCGCTTGGTCAGCATTTCGCGCCAACCGAATACGATGCCGAAGCGACTGAAGGAGAGGGTGAAGCCGAAGCCGAATCCGATCAGGGCCATCAGAGCCCATTTCATACCAAAAGTATTGCCAAGCCAGAGTAACGCTCCCCCCGCGATTGCCACGATGGGGAGCGACCATTTTCGAGTCATGTCAGTTGATCCTTGCAGTTGGTTTTCAGAGGGGCGGATCCTATTCCCTCATGGAGTCTAATGCTACCCATTTAACCAGTGCAGAGAAAAAGGGGGGCGCTGACTCCCGTCAGCGCCGGGGATCAATGGCGGGTGGTGTCGAGATGGAAGTGGTGAGTCTGTCTGGTCAGAATGCGGGCGTGTTGGGCGACCATGGTCGCCTCTTCGGCGGCCTGACTGGCGCTCTGGTTGGCCTCGGCCGCCAACCGCGACATCTCCCCGACCTGATGGTGGATCCCCTGCACCAGCCGGGTCTCATCGCTCATCAACTGATCGACCTGAGCGATGCGCTGGTTGATCTCCTCGCAGCTCTGCGCGATCCGGGCGACGCTCTGGCGCGCTGTCATCGTGTGAGTGACCGCCTGTTCGACCCGGGCCAGCTCGGTATCCATCTCGCTGGCGGCGCGCAGGCTGACATCCTGGATCTTGCCGATGATAGTGTTGATCTCTGTGGTGGCACTGCCGGTGCGGGTCGCCAGCGAGCGCACTTCATCGGCCACCACGGCAAAACCGCGCCCCTGTTCACCTGCCCGCGCCGCTTCAATGGCGGCGTTCAGCGCCAGCAGATTGGTCTGCTCCGCAATATCGTGAATAGCGCCCGCCAGCCCGGCAATCTGCTGCGAGAGGCCGGCCAGATCCGAAATGGTATGGGAGACCTGCTTCACTCCCGTGACTTGCTCCCCGATCACCTGTTCCACGGTGTGGATGGCGAGCGTCGCCTCTTGTGCCCGCTCTGCTGACTGCTGGGTTTGCTCCCCTACCTGATGCAGCTGGCTACCCGCCTGCTCAATGGAGTGGGTGAGCTGTTCGATGGCCTGTTCGATATGGTGGGCCGCCCCGACCTGCGCCTGACTGTCATCGGTGTGCCGTTTTGCCATGGCGGTCAGGCTGGTGGCGCGATCATCCAGCGTACTGGCGCTGCGTTGCAGCGACTCCACCAGGGTTGCCAGCTGGTCACGCATGGCCCCAATCTGGCGGATCAGCTCGCCGATGGCATCAAGCCCCGGCTCCGGCATGGGGCGGTTCAACTCCCCTTCGGCGATGGCGGCGGTGGCCTTGCCAGCGGCCAGCAGCCGCTGTTGGGTGGGGCGTCCCAGCCAGAAGATGAGTCCGGCCCCCAGCAGTGCGGCGCACAACAGCAGTCCGTAGCAGAGTCGGGTGGTGTTGGCGAGATGGGCCATCTGCTCGGCGGCATACTCGTTACCGCGGATGACGGTGGCGTCCACCCCTAGCCGGTGGGCGTTATAGAGGGTGTGCAGGCGTGCCGCAATCGCGCCCGCCTGCGCCAGATCCCCCGCCTTGATGGCGGGGGCAAACTTGTCGTTGAGCAACTGCCAGAACAGTTCCCCCTGCACTTTTTGCTCCCCCAGCAGCAGCTCCCTGAGGGGCTCGTTCAGGCTGCTCTCTTGCCAGAAGCGGTTACGGCTCTCGAACTCTTGCTGCAGTCGGGCGAGGGTTTGCAGCAGGGCCTCCCGCTCCTCCGGTTTGGCATGGAGCAGGGTGTAGACCTGCAACTGGGATTCGATGAGGTAGAGAGGCGGCGGCAGAATATCGGCTACCACATCCTTCCCCTGTCCCATCTGGTCGGCTGCGCTCCGGACCGAATAAAGCCCGAAAAAGCTGATGGAGATCAGCGTGATAATGACCATGATCCCCAGAACCTGACCAAAAAGCAGGGATCTGTCGTGAATGTGCTTGAGCATGTTGCCTCCATTCGGCTCCGTTCATGGATAGCATAGCTCTCTGGCGGGATAGTGAGACTCGGGTGTGGTCTGTTGATGGCGAGTCGGCTCTGGAGAAGGGGAAGTCGCAGTCTGAAGGCCGCTGGTGGCACGAAAAAGAACCCCGGCTGATGAGCCGGGGTCGATGGTGGTGAGGCGGTGTCAGGTACGGCTTGGCGCGGCTTTGCCGCTGCGCAGCCCATCCAGGCTGAACAGCACCAGCGCGCTCCAGATGCAGGCAAAGGTGAGCAGTTTGTCCATCGCCAGCGCTTCCCCATAGAGGGTGACCGCGAGGATGAACATCAGGCTGGGGCCTATGTACTGGAAGAAGCCCAGGGTGGAGAGCTTGAGCCGGGTCGCGGCGGCGGTGAAGCAGAGCAGGGGGGCCGTGGTGACGGCGCCAGCGGCGATCAGCAGCAGGTTGAGGTGCCAGTCGTTCTGGGTGAGATGGCTGGTGGGGCTGTCGGCAAAGCCCCACAGATAGATGGCTGCTGGCGGCAGCATGATCATGGTTTCGATCAGCAGACCGGTGAGAGCATCGAGGGCCAGTTTTTTGCGCACCAGACCATAGATGGCAAAGCTCGACGCCAGCACCAGTGCTATCCAGGGCAAGGAGCCAAAGGCGATAAGCTGGATCGCCACCCCGGCAAAGGCCAGCGCCACCGCCCACCACTGCAGGCGGCGCAGTTTCTCGCTCAGAAACACCATTCCCAACAGTACATTGAACAATGGGTTGATGTAGTAGCCGAGGCTGGCATCCAACATGTGACCGTTGTTGATGGCCCAGATGAACAGCAGCCAGTTGCCGCCGACGGTGACTGAGGTAAACGCCAGGGTGAGCAACACTTTTGGCTGGCGCAGCACCGCCTGCACCTTGTGCCACTGGCGCCCTGCCAGGGTCAGTACCATCAGCAGCACGCAGGACCAGATCATCCTGTGTGTCAGGATCTCGGCGGCCGGGACGGCAGAGATGGTCTTGAAATAGATGGGGGCGATGCCCCAAAGGGTATAGGCGCACAGGGCGTAGATGACGCCCTGACGCTGGATCTGTTGCGGCATGCGGATGACCTTTACTGAAGCGTTGGATGCGGGAAAACATCGCAAAAAATCAGTGTAGCGATCCTTTTGCGGGGAAAGAAGCGAATAAACGAAGTTTGAGGGAAAGGAGGTGTGTTGCTGGCCGGTCAGCCTTTACCACGGCGGATCTTGTCGACGTCCATCAACAGCCACAACATCAGGGCGATGGCGGAGATCCAGGGGCCCCAGGTCACGTAGGCCTCGCCGTGCCCCAGCACGAAGAACAGCAGGGGCAAACCGATCACCAGAAAAAGTACGCTTCCCAGAAAAAATAGCATTTTTGTCTTTATATTTAACATGTTGGCTTTTTTATCATTATAAGGATTGAGCCCGGTGATGGAAGGCCAAAAATGCAAAAGGGGGATTTCTCCCCCTTTTTGATCCGATAGTGCTGCTTTGTCGTGTTAATCCAGCTGAATCCAGGTGCTTTTCAGCTCGGTGTACTTCTCCAGCGCATGAAGTGACTTGTCGCGACCGTTACCGGACTGTTTGAAGCCGCCAAATGGCATGGTCATGTCACCACCGTCCCAGTTGTTGACGAACACGGTGCCTGCGCGCAGGGCGCGGGAGCCCTTCACCGCCTTGTTGAGATCCGCCGTCCAGATCGCCGCGGCCAGGCCGTAGTCGGTGTCGTTGCCCAGCGCAATGGCCTCTTCCAGCGTATCGAAGCCGGTCACAGCCAGCACAGGGCCGAAGATCTCCTCGCGGAAGATGCGCATCTGCGGAGTCACGTCGTCGAAGATGGTGGGTTCGATATAGAAGCCGCCACTCTCCATGTTGGTGCGGTTGCCGCCCAGCAGCAGCTTGGCCCCCTCCTGCTTGCCAATCTCGATATAGCGCAGCACCTGTTCCATCTGGATGTGATCCACCATGGCGCCAATGCGGGTAGCGGGATCGAGCGGGTTGGCCGAGATCCACTCGCGGGCATGGGCCAGCAGTCGCTCCATAAATTGCGGCTTGATGCTGTTTTGCACCAGCAGCCGAGAGGCGGCGGTGCACACCTCGCCCTGGTTGTAGAAGATGGCGCCAGCGGCGCTCTTGGCCGCAGCGTCCAGATCCGGTGCGTCGGCCAGTATTATGTTGGGGCTCTTGCCGCCGCACTCCATAAAGGCGCGCTTGAGGTTGGACTTGCCGGAGCACTCCACCAGATGTTTGCCGATCTTGGTGGAGCCGGTGAAGGTGATGCAATCCACATCCATATGCATGGCCAGCGCCTCGCCCACGGTATGGCCAAAGCCCGGCAGCACGTTGAACACGCCGTCCGGAATGCCCGCCTCCTTGGCCAGACCTGCGATACGCAGGGCGGTCAGGGGCGATTTTTCGGAAGGCTTGAGAATAACCGAGTTGCCGGTAGCGAGCGCCGGGCCCAGCTTCCAGCAGGCCATCACCAGCGGGAAGTTCCAGGGCACTATGGCGGCGACCACCCCGAGCGCTTCGCGGGTCACCAGTGCCAGGGCGGATTCCTCCACCGGGGCGACCTGATCGTAAATCTTGTCGATCGCTTCGGCGTTCCAGGCGATACAGTTGGCGGCGGCGGGGGCGTCATAGCCCATGGCATCGCCGATGGGTTTGCCCATATCCAGCGACTCCAGCAGCGCCAGCTCAACCTTGTTGAGGCGCATCAGCTCGGCGAAGCGCTGCATGATCTGTTTGCGCTGTTTCGGTGGCAGGCCGCTCCAACGCTTGTCGTTGAAGGCATCACGGGCAGCCTGTACCGCCAGTTCGGCATCGGCGGCATCGCAGGCTGCCACCTTGGTCAGCAGCTTGCCGTTGGCCGGGTTGATGCAATCGAAGGTGGCGCCATTGACGGCATCCCGATAGCTGCCGTTGATAAAGGCTTGCGAGGGCAGGGTCAGATGGGCGGCCTTGTGTTGCCACTGGGCCAGGGTCAGGTCACTCATGTTCACTCCTTGAACCGGCAAAAGTCAGTTTCCGCGTATCAATATGCTAAACATTCTGCCGCTTGTAAATCCATCTTGTAACAATTCATTAAACATTGCCCCCTGCCGATGCGCGTCTGAATGTCAGAAACTGGCGGGGGTGTTGGCCGAGATCAGCACGCACTCCTGTTCGCCACTATTGCGAAAACGGTGGGGGGTGCGGCTGTCGAAGTAGTAGCCATCCCCGGCGCCCAGCAGGTAGATCTGCTCGCCCACGGTCACTTCAACTTCGCCCTTGATGACGATGCCGCACTCTTCACCCTCGTGGCTCAGCATGTCGTCGCCGGTGTCGGCGCCCGGTGGCAGCACCTCCTGCAACATGCCGATGGCGCGGTTGGCGCGGCTGTGCCCGACCAGCCGATAGCTGATGGGATGGGTGCCGAGATCCGGCATATCGGCGGCGCGGAAGATCACTTCGGTGCCCATTTCAGTCTCTTCGGTGAAGAAGCTGGCCAGCGACATGGGGATCCCTTCCAGCACCTTGCGCAGGGAGGCGACAGAGGGGCTCACCTGATTTTTCTCGATCTGGGAGATAAATCCGTTGGTCACACCGGAGCGCTTGGCCAGCTCGCGCTGGGAGAGGGCTGCCTTGGTGCGAACCGCCTTGAGGCGGTGACCGATATCCATCTATAGACACTCCTTGACTGTTTACTATTATTAAAATTGTGTTAAATATCTTATACCACCCTGCTGATGCGTCTAGCTAGGGGTGGCACCAGACAGGGCGATAACGGGCCCTTTTTTATGGATTCAGGTGTTTAATTTAATAGGCATTGGCCGACAGTTGCTAAACACCTTAAGGATGAGGTGACCATGAAACCGATCAGCGACATCAATACGCCCTCCGACATGTCCGCCTTCTGGATGCCGTTCACCGCCAACCAGCAGTTCAAGGCGGCGCCGCGCATCCTGAAGTCGGCAGAGGGGATGTATTATCACTCAGAGGATGGCCGCAAGATACTGGATGGCACAGCCGGACTCTGGTGTTGCAACGCGGGCCATGGTCGGCGCGAGATTGCCGAGGCGGTCTCCCAGCAGATTTCCCACCTCGATTTCGCTCCCACATTCCAGATGGGCCACCCCCTGCCGTTCGAGCTGGCCAACAAGCTGGTGGAGATTGCCCCCAAGGGCTTTGGTCACGTCTTCTACACCAACTCGGGTTCCGAGTCGGTCGATACCGCGCTCAAGATTGCGCTGGCCTGGCAGCGGGCTCGCGGTCAGGGCACCCGCACCCGGCTGATTGGTCGCGAGCGTGGCTATCACGGGGTCGGCTTTGGCGGCATCTCGGTGGGGGGTATTCCCGGCAACCGCAAGTGGTTCGGCTCCCTGCTGACCGGGGTGGATCATCTGCCCCATACCCTCAACATCGCCAAGAACGCCTTCACCAAAGGGCTGCCCGAGGAGGATGTGGCGCTGGCCGACGAGCTGGAGAAGATCGTCTTCCTGCACGATGCCAGCAATATCGCGGCGGTGATCGTCGAGCCCATCGCTGGCAGTACCGGCGTGCTGATGCCGCCCAAAGGCTACCTCAAGCGGCTGCGGGAGATCTGCACCAAACACGGCATCCTGCTGATTTTTGACGAGGTGATCACCGGTTTCGGCCGCCTCGGTTCCCCCTTCGCCGCGCAGGAGTTCGATGTCATTCCCGACATGATCACCTGCGCCAAGGGGCTCACCAACGGCGCCATCCCCATGGGGGCGGTGCTGGTGCAGAAGCACATTTATGACGACATGATGGCGGCAGGCAAGGGGGCCATCGAGCTGTTCCACGGCTACACCTACTCCGGCCATCCGGTGGCTGCGGCTGCGGGGCTCGCGACCCTCGAGATCTATCGCAACGAGAACCTGCTCAGCCGCGCCGCCGATCTGGCGGGCTACTGGGAGGAGGCGGCCCATTCGCTGAAGGGCTGCAAGCATGTGAAGGATGTACGCAACTACGGGCTGGTGGCGGGTATCGAGCTGGAATCGATGCCGGATGCACCGGGCAAACGCGCCTACGAGGTGTTCGTGCGCTGCTTCGAGAAGGGGGCATTGATCCGGGTGACCGGCGATATCATCGCCCTGTCGCCACCCCTTATCATCGAGCGCAGTCAGATCGACGATCTCTTCACCCTGCTGCAGGATGCCCTGCAGGCACAACCCTAACCCATTTGATGGCCCCGCACTGGCGGGGCCTTGCGTTGGTTTGCTCAGCGCATTTACCACATCAGTTATCACGGAGGATACATGACATACAGGGTCAGCAACTTCATCAACGGCCAGCCGCAGGAGAGTCGCAGCGAGCGCCAGGGTGCCATCTTCAATCCCGCCTGCGGCAAGCAGCAGGGGAGTGTGGGGCTGTCCAGCGCCGCCGAGTGTCAGGAGGCGATCGCCATCGCCGAGCGCGCCTTTGCCGACTGGTCGCAAACCCCGCCGCTGGTGCGGGCCCGGGTCTTTTTCCGCTTCAAGGAGTTGATGGAGCAGCACAGAGACGAGCTGGCCCAGCTCATCAGCCGCGAACACGGCAAGGTCTTCTCCGATGCGCAGGGTGAGTTGACCCGCGGGCTGGAGGTGGTGGAGTTTGCTTGCGGCATTCCCCATCTGCTCAAGGGGGAGCACTCCCTCAACGTCGGCCGCGGTGTGGACAGCTACTCCATGATGCAGCCGGTGGGGGTCTGCGCCGGTATCACCCCGTTCAACTTCCCGGCCATGGTGCCGCTCTGGATGTTCCCGGTCGCTATCGCCTGCGGCAACACCTTTATCCTCAAACCCTCCGAGAAGGATCCCTCCCTCTCGCTGCGGATGGCCGAGCTGCTCAAGGAGGCCGGTCTGCCGGACGGCGTGCTCAACGTGGTGAACGGTGACAAGGAGGTGGTGGATGTGCTGCTGACCGACCCGCGGGTCGGAGCCGTGTCGTTTGTCGGTTCCACCCCAATCGCCCAGTACATCTATGCCACCGCCTCGGCCCACGGCAAACGGGTACAGGCGCTGGGCGGCGCCAAGAACCACATGGTGGTGATGCCGGATGCGGATCTCGATCAGGCGGTCTCCGCCCTGATGGGGGCTGCTTATGGGGCAGCGGGCGAGCGCTGCATGGCGATCTCGGTAGCCGTGGTAGTGGGTGACGAGACCGCCGATGCGCTGGTGGCCAAGCTGACACCGTTGGTGGAAAAACTGCGGGTGGGCCCGGGGTTGGGCCAGAGCCCGGAGAACGAGATGGGGCCGCTCATCAGCAAGGAGCATCTGGCCAAGGTGCGCGGCTACGTTGATCAGGGGGTGGCCGAAGGGGCCGCGCTGCGGGTCGATGGTCGCACGCTGAGCCACGACGAGGGTTACTTTATCGGCGGCTGCCTGTTTGACGAGGTAACTCCCGAGATGCGCATCTACCGCGAGGAGATCTTCGGCCCTGTGCTCTCCATCGTGCGGGTACCGGACTACGAGACGGCGCTGCGGCTCATCAACGAGCACGAGTACGGTAACGGCACCGCCATCTTTACCTGCGATGGCGACACCGCGCGGGACTTCACGGCGCGGGTGCAGGTCGGTATGGTAGGGGTGAACGTCCCCATTCCGGTGCCGATGGCGTTTCACAGCTTTGGTGGCTGGAAGCGCTCCATCTTCGGGCCGCTCAACATGCACGGGCCGGACGGGGTTCGCTTTTATACCCGGATGAAGACGGTGACGGCGCGCTGGCCCCAGAGCCTGCGCAGTGGTGCCGAGTTCTCCATGCCGACCATGAAGTGACGCGCTGGCGCGTGTTCATGGCCTAACCTCTTGCCCCCGCCGGTCGTTGATTGGCGGGGGCGAACTCTGTAAAGGAACAACAGATGCGATTGGGAATTCTCGATTGTGACCGGCTCGATCCCGATCTGGCGGATCGTTTTGGCCCCGTTTACTCCGAGATGTTTATCAGGGGCTTTGCGGCCCTGGCCCCCGAACTGGAATTTCGGGTCTGGTCGGCTCTCGATGGGGAGCTGCCGGAGGATCTGCACGAGTGCGATGCCTGGCTCATCACAGGCTCGCGCCACGATGCTTACAGCGATATCCCCTGGATTCAGGCACTGCGGGCGTGGATCCGTCAGGCGCACGATGCCGACGTCAAGCTGGCCGGTGTCTGCTTCGGTCATCAGGTGATCGCCCAGGCACTGGGTGGCGAAGTGGTGAAGTCTACCAAGGGGTGGGGGCTGGGTGTGTCGGTGCACCCCATGCTGGCAGATGAGCCCTGGATGGCGCCGGCGCGGGATCATATCCGCATTCTGGCGAGCCATCAGGATCAGGTGGCGCTGCTCCCCCCCGGAGCCACCCGGCTGGCGGGCAACGATTTTTGTCCCAACTTTATGTTTTTGCAGGGGGATCACATCGTCGCCATTCAGGGGCATCCTGAGTTCTCGGTGGAGTACAACCGGGCGCTGATCGAGCGGCGCCGTGGCCTGTTGCCCGACGAGCGCTACCAGAGCAGCCTCTCCTCGCTGGAGGGAGAGGTGGATTCGGCGACCATGATGCAGTGGCTGCTGCAGTTTCTGGGGATCCTGCCGCTGCGGGCTGGTGCGGCCTGAGCCCGGTTTGTCAGCGACCCCCTTCGGGTGCTAGATTTTGTAGCAAAATGAAGGATCAAGCGCTGCGATGTCGGGATCGGATGATACACTGGCCGCCCTTTGTGGCGGCCTGTTTGTCTGGCGTGATCGCCGCACCAGCTTGAGAGGGTGAAGCCTTGAAACTACAGCAATTGAAGTATTTGATCGCGATCCGGGACCACAACCTCAACGTCTCGGTGGCATCCGATGCGCTCTATACCAGCCAGCCCGGGGTCAGCAAGCAGATTGGCCTGCTGGAGAGCGAGCTGGGAGTGCGGATCTTCGAGCGCCGTGGCAAGCATCTGCACCGCATCACCCCGGTGGGCGAGGAGATCATCAAGTGTGCCGAGGCGATGCTCAACATCGAGAGCAAGATCAAGGCGATCTCCCGCGAGTATCTGGATCCGACCGTGGGCACCCTCAACATCCACACTACCCACACCATCGCCCGCTATCTGCTGCCCAAATCGGTTACCTACTTCACCAAGAAGTACCCCAAAATCTCGTTCCACCTCCATCCAGTGATGTCGGCGAGCAAGGAGCAGATCAGCAAGGGTTACTCCGATTTCTCTATCGTTGCCCACGAGATTGGCTTCGACAAGGAGCTGATCGCGCTGCCAGCCTACCTCTGGACCCTCTCGCTGGTGGTGCCGCAGGATCACCCGCTGGCCAAGGTGAAGAAGCCGACGCTGGAGCAGCTCTGCCACTACCCGATCCTCAGTTACGAGAGCGGTGCCACCGGTCGGCAGGTGCAGGACGAGGTGTTTCAGGCGGCGGGGCTGACCCCAAGCTACTACATGACGGTAATGGATGCCGGGGTGATCAAACGCTACGTGGAGCTGGGCTTTGGCATCGGCATCATCTCCTCGCTGGTGGCCAACGACACCGACAGCCCCGGGCTGGTCTCCATCAATCTGGAGCACCTGTTCAAGCCCTGTCCGGCCCAGATCTGTTTCAGCAAGAGCATCTTGCTGCAGAACTACATGTATGACTTCATCAGCTCCTTCTCACCTCACCTCACCAAGGAGGTGATCCAGAGCGTGATGCAGCAGCCGAGTCAGGCGCGCATCGACGAGCTGCTGGCCGGGGTGGAGCTGCCCATCTATTGATCCCGATCGGATTCCCGATCGCTGCCGGTTGTCTCTTCTGTCAGGCTGGGCTCTACTCGGGGTTCAGCCTGTCTCTTTTGGGCTATCTCCATCGTCCGAGGTCTCTATGTCCCGCATTCTGCTGCTTGCCAATCTCAACTGTGATCATGTGCTCTCCCTCTCCGAACCGCTGGTGGCGGGGGCCCGGCTGCAATATGTGGATCAGGGGCGCAGGCTCGGCGGTGGCGCCGCCAACACCGGCATAGGGCTGGTGTGGGCGGGTCACGAGGTGACCATCGCCTCCCGTATCGGGCTGGACGAGACCGGCGACTGGCTGCTGGAGCAGGCGGCTGGTTACGGGCTGGATTGCAGCCATGTGGAACGCTTTGGCGGCGAGACCGGCGAACTGCTGATCCTGGTGGACTCCACCGGCGAGCGCACCATACTGCGCCGCCCGCGGCGTCCCGATCTGCCCGGCGATCTGCCTCTGGAGGGGGTGGATTGCGTCTATGTGAACTATCCCGGCACCGCCATCATCAGCTACATGCGCCAGATGCTCGGCAAGAGCTTCGTGGTGGCCCAGTATCCCAAGGGCGGCCAAGCGCGCCGCCCCTGCCATGTGCTGGTGGCCTCCCGCTCCGATCTCGGCGAGGTGAGCGACCCCTGGCAGCATGCCCGCCAGCTGGCGGGGGAGCAGCTTGAATGGCTGGTGTTGACCGAAGGCAAAGCGGGGGCGGTAGCCATCCACGGCGATGAGCAGATCCGGGTCGCCGCCCGGCCAGTATCTGTGGTCGATACCACGGGGGCGGGGGATGCCTTCGCTGGCGGATTGATCCATGGGCTGGCGCGAGGCATGGCAATCAAGGATGCGTTGCAGTGCGCGGTGGACTGGGGCGCATTTGCCGTCGCCTCAGAGAGCTCCATCCCCTCGGTTGCCCTGAAAAACTGGCTGAAACAACCTCACTGAACCATCTCTTTGACGGTCGATTGAGGGGCGGTTCGCAGGCCATCTGGCTGCTGGTCGAAGGGGCTTGGCGAGGGGGACTATTCGGGAGATTTACCCGCCATAAAGCGGGTAAACGCCGGGCTAACCCGGCAAGTTTGCGATCAATCAAAGAAAGTGTCGATTTATGTGCATCTTCATCGACACCCGGTTGTGCTGCTCTTAACCTGTCACTCCGCAACTCAGATTAAGAGACAGGCCCCCCCTCTGGCGAACCAATGGGCAAACAGAGGCAAACCGGTTGTCTCCTGCCTCTTAGCTCAATGTTGTCGTCCTGATTCCTGGCTTGTAGTAAGAGGCAAGTGCGACCATGCAACTGACACGATTTACCGACTACGCCCTGCGTACCCTGACCTTCCTGGCGGTTCAGCCGGGGGATCGTCTGTCGACCATTACCGAAGTGGCCGATACCTTTGGCATCTCTCGCAACCACGTGGTCAAAATTGTGCACCAGCTTGGCATCAAGGGGTATATCGAGACGGTACGCGGCAAGCACGGTGGCATCCGCCTCGGTCGCTCGGCGGTCTCCATCAATTTGCGGGATGTGGTGATGGACATGGAGCATGTGCTCTGTCCGGTCGATTGCAAGCGCGAGAACTGCCGTCTCTCCGGCGGCTGCCGCATTCAGGGCATTCTGCGCCGCGCCATGAACGCCTTCCTCGAAGTGCTGGGTGAGTACACTCTGGCTGATGCGGTGCGCGATCCCAACCGTCTCTGCCACCTGCTGGGTATCGAGCAAGAGACTATTGTGACCATGGCCTGACGGGGCGCGGAATATTGAACAAGATGTGAAAGGGGCCTGATGGCCTCTTTTGCTTTTGTACGCAGGTGGTTTTTAGCGACTGCCTGGCTGGCGGATCAGGGTGATGGCGCCGTGCAGGCAGGCGAGGCCGCAGGCACCGCAGCCATTGCAGGCATCCATATTGACGTTGATGCCGTCGGCCGTGGCCTTGATCGCCTGTTGTGGGCAGGCATCTTCACAGAGCAGGCAGTAGAAGCCCTGCCGTGCCTGACAGCTCTCTTCAATCTGCACCCGGGTCTGCACCTGCCGACCCAGTTGCAGGTCGAGGGCGCCGGTGGGACAGGCTCTGGCGCAGCTGCCGCAGTAGCTGCACTGGCCGCAGGCGAGATCGAGTACCGGGGTACCGGCGATGGGGCTCCCCTCGTACTCCTCCTGGGTGGCCGGTTTGAGCAGACCGCGCGGGCAGGCCTTGAAACACTCGCCACAGCGGGTGCAGAGGGAGAGGTATTGGGACTCCTCGATGGCCCATGGCGGGCGCGCTTCATGGCAAACCACGGCGGGCTTGCGGGAAGCTTGCCAACCTTGTGTCAGCCAACGGAGGAAATAGTGAGTCATGCTCGCCCCTGATACCTATTAGGGGTTAATTTTATCGAAGTTTCGGGAAGCAGGCCAGAGAATAGCGGCCGTCAGGATCGCAAGCGCAGTTGCCCTTGTGTAAGCTAGGCGGGTCTTTTTACGTGGTTGAATGAAATCATATGTGGCTATTTCTCTGGCGTGCGTCCCTGCTCTATGTCTTTCCCCTGCTGATGTGGGCCTACTGCCGCATCAAGGGTATCGAGTTCGCCGAGCTCGATACCGGCGTCAACACCCACAAGTGGGTGGTGCTGGCCGCCTACCTCATCTACGTGGTGCTCTGGATCCTGGTTAACCGCTATCTCGAACTCTTCCTGCGTCAGCGGAGCCGCAAATGATTGACCCCGGGCTCTGGGGGATCTTGCTGCCTGCCGCCGTGCTGGCCCTCGGATTGGGCTGGCTGATCGGGCGGCGGGCCGCCACGGCGCAGGCTCAGGAGCTGATGCTGGCGCAGGAGCGGCATCAAGCGCTGCAGGATCGCTTCGACGAGTTGCAGGATGAGCGGATGCAGGGCCAGCAGAAGCTGGATCAGCAGCAGACCCTGCTGATCAAGCTCACCGCCCGCCTCAAGGATGCGGAAGCGACCCTGCGCAGCGAACGGTTGGCCGCCGCTGAGAAGCTGCAACTGCAACAGGAGGCGGAGCAGCGCCTCAGCCAGCAGTTCGAGAACCTCGCCAACCGGATCTTCGAGCAAAACTCCGGCAACTTCCGCGAATTGAACCAGAACAGCCTCGATCTGCTGCTCACCCCGCTCAAAGAGCAGCTCGAGGGCTTTCGTCGTCAGGTAGGCGAGACCCACGCCCAGGAGACGGCCCAGCGCCACAGCCTCAAGTTCGAACTGGAGCGCCTCGCCGAGCTCAATGCCCGCATGACCGAGGAGGCGGCAGCGCTAACCCGCGCCCTCAAGGGTGACAGCAAGCAGCAGGGCAACTGGGGTGAAGTGGTGCTGGCGCGGATCCTCAGCGAATGCGGCTTGCGCGAGGGTCACGAGTACCACACCCAGGTCAATATCGAGGTGGAGAAGGGCAAGCGCTACCAGCCCGATGTCATCGTCCACCTGCCGCAGGAGAAGGACATCATCATCGACGCCAAGGTGTCGCTGACCGCCTACGAACGCTGGTTCAACGCCGATGACGAGCTGGAGAAGGCGGTGGCGCTGAAAGAGCACGTCGCCTCGGTGCGCAACCATATCCGCGAGCTGGGCCGCAAGGATTACCAGCAGTTGCCCGGAGTGCGCACCCTCGACTATGTGCTGATGTTCGTGGCGGTAGAGCCCGCCTTCCTTACCGCGATGGAGGCCGATCCCTCGCTGGTGCGTTACGGCCTCGACAACAATATCCTGCTGGTGAGCCCCACCAACCTGATGGTGGCGCTGCGCACTATCGAAAACCTGTGGCGCTACGAGCGGCAGAACCAGAATGCTCGCCAGATCGCCGAGCGGGCCGGTCGCCTCTACGAAAAGCTGCGGCTGTTTGTCGAGGAGATGCAGCAGATGGGCGGCAGCCTGCACAAGGCGCAGGAGAGCTACGACAAGGCGATGGGACGGCTGGTCAACGGCCGTGGCAACCTGATTGCGCAGGTCGAGCGTTTCCGCGAGCTGGGGGTGGAGGTAACCAAGAGCCTGCCCGAGCCGTTGGTGGAGCGGGCGCTGGAGCGCGACAAGGAGCGGGAGTAGTTTTTCCCCTGTACCGCCATCAGCCAAGGCCCAAACCCGGTTTGGGCCTTTTGCTATCTGTCAGCTGGCCAAGTGCTTACCCATTATCAGAAATCCGCAAAGCAAACGGCCCACCGAAGTGGGCCGTTTTTATTTGCAGTGCCGGTGTGGATCAGCGGCTGGCAGCGCGGGCGCTCAGCTCTGCCTTCTCGCTATCGCTCAGGAAGGCCAGGGTCAGGCCATTCTGCTGGGCGGTGCGGATCTCGCTCGCCGTCATGCCAGCGGCCGGAGCGGCCACCTCATATTCGTGCGGCAGGTCGATGCCCTCTACTGCCGGGTCGTCGGTGTTGAGGCAGGCCAGTACACCGGCAGCCAGGAACTGGCGGATCGGGTGCTCGGTCAGGCTCGCCACCGTAGTGGTCTGGATGTTGGAGGTGAGGCAGGATTCGATGCCGATGCGGTGTTCGGCCAGATAGGCCATCAGGGCCGGATCCTGAATCGCTTTGACGCCGTGGCCGATACGCTCGGCGCCCAGCTCGCGAATGGCCTGCCACATGCTTTCGGGGCCGGCGGCTTCACCTGCGTGCACCGTGACGCGCATGCCCGCATCGCGCACCTTGCGGAAGTGGTCGACAAAGAGTTCGCCCGGGAAGCCCAGTTCGTCACCAGCCAGATCGATGGCGACCAGCTTGTCGCGGTGGGCCAGACAGGCGGCCAGCTCCTGATTGCACTGTTCGGTGCCGAAGGTGCGGCTCATGATGCCGATCAGGTTGGTCTTGATACCGAAATCGCGGCTGCCCGCGGCCACGCCGTCGATGATGGCTTCCACCACGCCCTGCGGGTGCAGCTTGTGGGCCATGGCCATATAGGCCGGGCTGAAGCGCAGCTCGGCATAGTCGATACCGGCGCGCAGCAGATCTTCCACGTTCTCGTAGGCGACCCGGCGGCAGGCGTCATAGTCTGCCAGCACGGCCACACCCCAGTCCAGTTTCTTCAGGAAGGCAACCAGACTCGGCTCGTTCTCGACGATCTGTACGTGGGGACGCAGCGCTTCCAGCTCGAATGCGGGCAGCGGGATATTGTGTTGGCGACCCAGCTCGAGGATGGTTTGCGGGCTGATGTTGCCGTCCAGATGGCGGTGCAGGTCGGTCAGGGGGAGAGATCTGTCAATCATTGGGGCGCCCTCGTCGAGTCAGGTTTGAAAGCCTGCCATTCTAGGCGGGGCTTTCAAAAAAGATACCCCGTTTATGGTTAAACGGGGTTCTGGCGGGCGGTGATTTGTCAGGGCGTGATGGGAATCGTTTTTCCCCGGGACTCAGGAGAGATCGAGTTCCTTCAGCTTGCGGGTCAGGGTGTTGCGACCCCAACCGAGCAGGCGGGCGGCCTCCTGCTTGTGGCCGTGAGTGTGTTCCAGCGCGGTTTCCAGCATGATCCGCTCGAACTGGGGCATGGCATCGGCCAGGATGTCTGTCTCTCCCAGCGCCAGCTTGCTGGCCACCCACTCCTGCAACTGTTGCTGCCAGCAACCGGGCAACGCCGGTTGACCCGGTTCGGCGTTGTGGGTGATGGGGGTGAGCAGCTCGGCAGGCAGGTCGCCGACCAGCACTTCCTGACCGGATGCCATCACGGTGAGCCAGCGACAGACGTTCTCCAGCTGGCGCACGTTGCCCGGCCAGGGCAGGCGGCTGATATAGGCCTGGGTATCGGGGTGCAGGCTCTTGGCCTCGACGTTCAGCTCTTTGGCTGCGCGCAGCAGGAAGTGACGGGCCAGTTGGGGGATATCCTCACGGCGCTCCTTGAGGGCAGGAATATGGATGCGAATGACGTTGAGGCGGTGAAACAGATCCTCGCGAAACTCGCCATCGGCCACCCGCTTTTCCAGATTCTGGTGGGTGGCGGCGATGATCCGCACGTCTACCTGCACCGGCTGGTGGCCGCCGACTCGATAGAACTGGCCATCGGCCAAGACCCGCAGCAGCCGGGTCTGCACATCCAGCGGCATGTCGCCGATCTCGTCGAGAAACAGGGTGCCGCCGTCGGCCTGCTCGAAGCGGCCATGGCGGATGTTGTTGGCGCCGGTGAAAGCCCCCTTCTCGTGACCGAACAGCTCGGATTCGATGAGATCTTTGGGGATGGCCGCCATGTTGAGGGCGATAAAGTTCTTGTGGGCGCGCGGGCTGTGCTTGTGCAGGGCGTGGGCGACCAGCTCCTTGCCGGTACCGCTCTGACCGTTGATCAGCACCGAGATGCTGGAGCGTGACAGGCGACCGATGGCGCGGAACACCTCCTGCATCGCCGGTGCTTCACCGATGATCTCCGGGGTGGCTGTCGCCTCTTGCTGGCGAGACTTGCGCTTGGTGCGCTGCTCCTTGAGGTGATTCTCGGCGCGCCGCACCAGGGTCACTGCTTCGTCGATGTCGAACGGTTTGGGCAGGTACTCGAAGGCGCCGCGCTGGTAGGCGTTGACCGCGCTGTCGAGATCCGAGTGGGCGGTCATGATGATGATGGGCAGATCGGCCTGACGGCGATGGATCTGCTCAAGCAGGCTCAGGCCGTCGATGCCGGGCATCCGGATATCGGAGAGGATCACATCGGGCGAGCGCAGCTCAAGGGCGTGCAGCAGGGCTTCGCCATCGGCAAAGCTTTCGCAGTTGAAGCCTTCGCTGCCGAGAGTGCGCTCCAGCACCCAGCGAATAGAACTGTCGTCATCGACGATCCACACTTTGGCGGTCATGGGGTTCCCTTACTTGCGAAGCGGTAGAAAAATGGTGAATTCGGTGTGACCCGGCCAGCTGATGCAGTCAATTCGCCCCTTGTGCTGGTCGATCAGGTTCTGGGCGATGGAGAGGCCGAGCCCGGTTCCCCCCTCCTTGCCGGTGATCATGGGATAGAACAGGGTGTCGCGAATGGCATCGGGAATGCCGGGGCCGTTGTCGATGATCTTGATCTCCGCCGCCAGCCGGTAGCGCTGGCCGTGGATGGTGATCTGGAACGCGGTGCGAGTCTTGATGCGGATAAGCCCGGTCTGATCCCCCAGCGCTTCGGCGGCGTTGCGCACTATGTTGAGAAACGCCTGCTGCAGTTGATCCGGCTCCATCTCGAATTCGGGGATGCTGGGGTCGTAATCCCGTTCGATGCGCACCGTCGGTGGTAGCTCCAGCTCCACCAGTCGGCGTACCTGCTCCAGCACCGAATGGACATTGTGCATCTGGTGACGGCCGGGGCGCTGGGGGCCGAGCAGCCGATCGACCAGTACCCGCAGCCTGTCAGCCTGTTCGATGATGATGCCGGTATATTCGCGCAGCGCCGGATCCGGCAGCTCTTTTTGCAGCAGCTGCGCCGCGCCGCGCAGGCCGCCGAGGGGATTCTTGATTTCGTGGGCCAGCCCGCGCACCAGCTCCTTGGCCGCCAGCTGCTGGGCATGTTGCTGCTGCTCCTGGCTGATCTTCTTCTGCTGGTCGATCTTGCGCAGCTCCACCACCAGCAGACGTTGTTCGTGGTCGGCCATCGGGGTGGCGCTCAGCTCCACCAGTCGCGGTTCTCCCTCTACCACCAGAGTCACTTCGCTATCGGTAAAGCCCTGCCCTGATACGAGGCACTGCTTGAGCCGCTGCAAATCGAGGGAGATATGTTCCAGCAGATGGGGCAGTTCGATGCCGATCAGCCTGCGTTCACTGAGAGAGAGCAGCTGTTCAGCCGCCGGGTTGACGAACTGGATGCAGAGCCGCTCATCCATCAGGATCACGGCGGTCAGCAAATTATCCAAGAGTGTTTTGGCGTTGTCCGAGCGGGTTGGCACAGGTTTCTCCCTAAAACGGTGCTACACACCTGTTATGCACCGATATGGTGCATAGAGTTTACCCGCATCGGTGCGCTATATCACCCCTAGTCGGCTTTGGGGGTGGGTTTGGGAGCCGGCGTCACGCTCGCTCTATGCAGGTAAAAGGTGACTGCACTGGATTTAGCAAGGATCGTACCGTCTTTGGCGAGCAGCTCGAGCTGAGCCTCGTGGGCGCCGCGATCGACGTTTTCGACCCGTACAGAGAGGCTGTTGCTGACGATGGGGGCGGCTTTGCCATCCAGGGTCAGGCGCACATCATACTGGGTGGGTGGTTTGGGGCTGATCTGGCCCTGAAAGACTATGTTGCCTGTGTTGTCGCGCAGGGTGCTGCCCTGTTCCGGGGAGAGCAGTTCGATGGTCAGCTTGGCAACCTCTTTCTCTTTCTTGGCATCGGCGCCAGTCAGGCTGTTGAAGTTATCCACCTGCACCGATCTGGGCGCGCTGCTGCCCAGCAGCGGGGCGACCCGCAGATCGACCTCTTTGGCGTTTTTGCCGGGTGGTGGCGCATCCGAGTAGTGGGTGACGCCATTGCCATCGACCCAGGAGTAGACCTTGGCGGCATGCGTACCAAACGAGGTCAGCAACAGGAGGGCGACAAGCCCGATGCCATGCTTGTTGTTCATCCATCTCTCCTTGACGGTATTTTGCTTAATCCTATCAGAGAAAAAACCCGCCAGATGGCGGGTTTTGTCACGATTAAGTAAGCTGACCAGATTTAAACGGACAGTCTGCTGAGACTTAGACGGAGTAGTACAGTTCGAACTCCAGCGGGTGCGGGGTCATGCGCACGCGGTCAACATCCTGCTGTTTCAGTTCCAGATAGGAGTTGATGAAGTCATCGCTGAACACGCCGCCGCGGGTCAGGAACTCGCGGTCAGCATCCAGAGCAGCCAGGGCTTCGTCCAGAGAACCGGCAACGGTCGGCACTTCTGCGGCTTCTTCCGGCGGCAGGTCATACAAGTTCTTGTCCATGGCATCGCCCGGATGGATCTTGTTGATGATACCGTCCAGACCGGCCATCAGCTGGGCTGCGAAGGCCAGGTACGGGTTGGCAGCCGGATCCGGGAAGCGCACTTCGATACGACGTGCTTTCGGGCTCGGTACCACCGGGATACGGATGGAGGCAGAGCGGTTGCGGGCAGAGTAGGCCAGCATGACCGGTGCTTCATAACCCGGAACCAGACGCTTGTAGGAGTTGGTGGTCGGGTTGGCGAAGGCGTTGATAGCCTTGGCGTGCTTGATGATACCGCCGATGTAGTGCAGCGCCATCTCGGACAGACCGCCGTACAGGTCACCAGCGAACAGGTTGACGCCGTTCTTGGCCAGAGACTGGTGGCAGTGCATGCCGGAGCCGTTGTCACCGAACATGGGTTTCGGCATGAAGGTCACGGTCTTGTTGTAGGCGTGGGCCACGTTGTGGATCACGTACTTCAGTACCTGCACTTCGTCAGCTTTCAGCGTAAGAGTGTTGAAGCGGGTAGCGATTTCGTTCTGACCGGCAGTGGCCACTTCGTGGTGGTGAGCTTCAACGACCTGGCCCATCTCTTCCAGCACCAGACACATGGCGGCGCGGATATCCTGGGAGGAGTCGACCGGTGCAACCGGGAAGTAACCGCCTTTCACGAACGGACGGTGACCCTTGTTGCCATGCTCATAGGCAGTGCCGGAGTTCCATGCGGCTTCTTCAGATTCGATTTTCACGAAGCTGTGGCCCATGGTGTTGGAGAAAGTAATGTTGTCGAACATGAAGAATTCCGGCTCCGGCCCGAACAGCACGGTGTCAGCAATGCCGCTGGACTTCAGGAAATCTTCTGCACGTTTGGCGATGGAGCGCGGATCGCGGTCATAGCCCTGCATGGTGGCAGGCTCCAGCACGTCACAAACGATGTTCAGGGTGGTCTCTTCGGTGAACGGGTCCAGCTTGGCGGAGGCTGCGTCCGGCATCAGTACCATGTCGGATTCGTTGATGCCCTTCCAGCCGCCGATGGAGGAACCATCGAACATCTTGCCGTCTTCGAAGAAATCTTCATCAACCTGGTGAGCAGGGATGGATACATGCTGCTCTTTACCCTTGGTGTCGGTAAAGCGCAGATCAACAAACTTGACTTCGTGTTCCTGGATCAGGGCCAAAACGTTCTGGGCTGACATGCTAAGTAACCTCCGGTGTTAAAACTCTCTGGGTGAATGCGTCGTCGTATTCACATAAGCCAGTATCGTGCCAAGTTTGTGACAGCTTGATTTCAGGGCAATCTCGCTGAAGAGGCTCCCCAAAATCAGGCGATCTCGACTCGCGTTGCATCAATTTAGTGCGATGGTGGATCGTTTTGGTGCACTGTAATGGTGCGCGAAATACGGTCACCGCCCATCTAAGCAGGGTTTGTCAGAGAGGTCTATGATCCAGATCTGTTGTTATGCGCGAATGTACTGCAATTCTGCTAGGCAGATCACAAAGGCAAGAGTACAATTAGCGCCCAATTTTACCCGGTGATTGAGGCGAGAATGTTAGAGAATTTACGCAATATTGCGATTATTGCGCACGTTGACCACGGCAAAACGACTCTGGTTGATAAGCTGCTGCAGCAGTCCGGCACCCTGGACCGCTCCACGGAAGGCCAGGAACGGATCATGGACTCCAATGATCTGGAACGGGAACGTGGCATCACCATTCTCGCCAAGAACACTGCGATCCGCTGGAATGACTACCGCATCAACATCGTTGATACCCCGGGTCACGCCGACTTCGGTGGTGAAGTAGAGCGCGTATTGTCCATGGTTGACTCCGTGTTGCTGCTGGTTGACGCCGTAGACGGCCCGATGCCGCAAACCCGTTTCGTGACCCAGAAAGCGTTCGCTCAGGGTCTGAAGCCGATCGTGGTCATCAACAAGGTTGACCGTCCGGGTGCTCGTCCTGACTGGGTAATGGATCAGGTATTCGACCTGTTCGACAACCTGGGCGCGACTGATGAACAGCTGGATTTCAAAGTTGTTTACGCCTCTGCACTGAACGGTTGGGCCACCATGGATCAGGACGTCGAGTCCGAGAACATGGAGCCGCTGTTCCAGGCTATCGTTGACAACGTTGAAGCGCCGAAGGCTGATGCCGAAGGTGGTTTCCAGATGCAGATCTCCCAGCTGGACTACAACTCCTACGTGGGTGTTATCGGTATCGGCCGTATCACTCGTGGTCGCGTCAAGACCAACCAGCAAGTCACCATCGTTGGTGCTGACGGCAAGACCCGTAATGGTAAAGTCGGTCAGGTGCTGGGTTACCTGGGTCTGTCCCGTACTGAAGTTACCGACGCGCAAGCGGGTGACATCATCGCTATCACCGGTCTGGGCGAGCTGAAAATCTCCGACACCATCTGTGACAACGGTGCCGTTGAAGCCCTGCCGCCGCTCTCCGTTGACGAGCCGACCGTGAACATGACCTTCCAGGTCAACACCTCGCCGTTCGCTGGTAAAGAAGGCAAGTTCGTGACCTCCCGTAACATTCTGGAGCGTCTGAACCAGGAGCTGGTCCACAACGTGGCTCTGCGTGTGGAAGAGACTGATGATCCGGACAAGTTCCGTGTATCCGGTCGTGGTGAGCTGCACCTCTCCATCCTGATCGAAAACATGCGTCGCGAAGGTTACGAACTGGCTGTGTCCCGTCCGGAAGTAATCCTGCGTACCGTTGATGGTGTTCTGCAAGAACCGTTCGAAACTGTAACTGTGGACGTGGAAGAAGCGCACCAGGGTTCCGTGATGGAGCAACTGGGTCTGCGTAAAGGCGAAATGACCAACATGACCCCGGATGGCAAGGGTCGTGTCCGCCTGGACTTCATGATCCCGAGCCGTGGCCTGATCGGCTTCCAGACCGAGTTCATGACCATGACTTCAGGTACCGGTCTGCTGTACCACACCTTCGACCACTACGGTCCGCACAAGGGTGGCAGCATCGGCGAGCGTCAGAACGGCGTGCTGATCTCCAACGCTACCGGTAAAGCACTGACCTACGCCCTGTTTGGTCTGCAAGACCGCGGTCGTCTGTTCATCGGTCACGCGACCGAGGTGTACGAAGGCCAGGTGATCGGTATTCACTCCCGTTCCAACGACCTGACTGTTAACTGCCTGAAAGGCAAACAGCTGACCAACATGCGTGCCTCCGGTACCGACGAAGCTCAAGTGCTGACTCCGCCGATCCGCATGACTCTGGAACAGGCTCTCGAGTTCATCGACAACGATGAACTGGTAGAAGTGACTCCGAAGAACATCCGTATCCGCAAGAAATTGCTGACTGAGCTGGATCGTAAGCGCTCTGGCCGTGGTTAATGCTATGTGCTGAGTCTCGGCAGCCCTTGCGGCCGCTGACGGTTCACTGATAAACGGACCCAAACCTCTGGTTTGGGTCCGTTTTTTTATGCTTGTGATCCGCTCTGGCCATCCTGATGAGCTCGTTCAGGCCATCCGGTAATGGGGCTGATGAGCGTAGAGCGAAGGTCGTGGGGATGGGTGAGATAAAAAAGCCGCAGCGTGTGAACGCTGCGGCTTTTTGCTGGCTTGCAGTGAGGGATTACTGGCGCCAGAAGGAGGGGAAGAAGAGCACGGCGACCGTCAGGATCTCCAGTCGTCCCAGCAGCATGCCGAATGACAACAGCCATTTGGCCGATTCCGGCAGGCTGGCAAAGTTGGTGCTGGGGCCGACCACCGGGCCCATGCCCGGGCCAACGTTGGCAACGGCGGTGATGGAGCTGGATATGGCTGTCAGGGGGTCAAGCCCGATGGCACCCAGCAGCGCGGCTATCACCAGAATGATGGCGAAGTAGGCCAGTACGAAGGAGATCATCGAGCGGATGATGGCGTCATTGACCGTCCGGCCGTTGTACTTCTGGGGGAAGACGGCAGAGGGGTGCATCAGCTGGCGCATCTGCTTTCTGAACAGGGCGAATGCCACCTGTACCCGGAAGATCTTGAGGCCGCCCGCAGTGGAGCCTGAGCAGGCGCCAAGCGCCAGCAGCACGATGAAGACGATGCTGGCGAGCGGCCCCCAGGTGCCGAAGTCACCAAGGCCGTAGCCGGTGGTGGTGAGCACCGAGACGATGTTGAAGCAGCTGATACGCAGGGCATCCCAGAAGCCGAACAGGTCTCTCTCCCACAGATAGAAGGTCATGATGACGGTGACCCAGACCACCAGCCAGAAGAAGCCACGCACCTGGGCATCCTTGAACAGGCTGTTGTCCCTGTGGTTGAGGCTCTGCACATAGAGCAGGAAGGGCAGGCCGCCGAGGAACATGAACAGGGTGCCAATCCAGTGGGCCGAGTTGGAGAAGTGGGACATGGATTGATCGGAGGTGGAGTAGCCGCCGGTACTGAGAGTGGTCATGGCGTGGTTGATCGCTTCGAACATGTTCATGCCGCTGGCCCAGTAGGCCATGAAGCAGAGCATGGAGAGCACCAGATAGACCACGACGATGTTGTTGGCGACCGTCTTGGCACGCGGGGCGCTTTTATCCGACCAGTCCGAGCTCTCGGTCTGGAACAGCTTCATGCCGCCGACGTTGAGGTAGGGCAGCACGGCAACCGCCATCACGATAAAGCCGACCCCGCCCAGCCACTGCAGGATGGAACGCCACAACAGGATGCTGTGGGCCATGTTGTCGAGGCCGGAGAGCACGGTGGAACCCGTGGTGGTCACCCCGGACATGGTCTCGAAGTAGGCGTCGGTGAAGTTGATGTGGGTGATGAAGACAAAGGGCAGCGCCCCGAAGATACAGGCCACCACCCAGACCGAGGTGGTGAGCAGGAACATCTCCCGCACCCCCAGATGAAACTCCGCCTTGCGACCGTAGTGGAGGCAGAGCAGGGCAGCGCCGTGGGTGATCAGCACGGACTTGAGAAACTCGACAAATCCCTCTGACCCGGTGAGCAGTGCCAGCAAGGTGGGCAGCCACATGAAGAGCGCCAGCTTGGAGAGCACAAGCCCGAGGGTGAAGATAATGGGACGCAGCTTGATCATGTTCGATAACCTGGTCGTTGATTAACAAAAGACCCGGACCATCCCCTTGGGGGAGCTGAGCCGGGTCTGGTTTGACAGCCTGTGCGCATGAAGACGTTACAGGAAGAAGGGGCTTGGCTGGAACAGCCGCTCCACTTCCGGGATGTACTTCTTGTCCACCAGGAACATGACCACGTGGTCATCCTGCTGGATCTTGGTGCGATCGTGGGCGATCAGCACCTCATCTCCGCGTACTACGGCACCTATGGTGGTGCCCGGCGGCAGCTTGAGCTCGCCCACCGTCTTGCCGACCACCTTGGAGGTGTTCTCGTCACCGTGGGCTATCGCTTCGATCGCCTCGGCAGCGCCGCGGCGCAGGCTGTAGACGTTGGCGATATCGGCCCGACGCACGTGGGTCAACAGGGCCGAGATGGTGGCCTGTTGCGGCGAGATGGCGATATCGATGGAACCACCCTGCACCAGATCGACGTAGGCGCCGCGCTGGATCAGCACCATGGTCTTCTTGGCGCCCATCTTCTTGGCGAGCAGTGCCGACATGATGTTGGCCTCATCCTCGTTGGTCACGGCGATGAAGACGTCGATCTGGTCGATGTGCTCCTCGGCCAGCAGCTCCTGATCCGCCGCATCGCCGCAGAAGACGATGGTGTTCTCCAGCAGTTCGGAGAGCTGCTCCGCCCGCTTCTGGTTGCGCTCGATGAGCTTGACGCTGTAGCGCTTTTCCAGCTGGCGGGCGAGACCGGCGCCGATGTTGCCACCACCGACGATCATGATGCGGCGGTAGGGGCTCTCGAGGCGCTGCAGCTCCGACATCACGGCCCGGATATGGCCCGCGGCGGCGACGAAGAAGACCTCGTCATCCGCTTCGATGATGGTGGTGCCTTGCGGGCGGATCGGGCGGCCCTGACGGAAGATGGCCGCTACCCGAGTTTCGATGTTGGGCATGTGCTCGCGCAGGGTCGAGAGGGCGTTGCCCACCAGCGGGCCTCCGTAGTAGGCTTTGACCGCCACCAGACCGACGCGACCACCTGCAAAATCAACCACTTGCAGGGCGCCCGGATATTCGATCAGGCGACGCACATAGTCGGTCACCAACTGCTCCGGCGCGATCAGGTGATCCACCGGCACCGATTCCGGCAGGAACAGGCGATCCCGCTCGGTCAGATAGGCTGGCGAGCGGATCCGCGCCACCTTGTTCGGAGTGTTGAACAGGGAGTAGGCCACCTGACAGGCGATCATGTTGGTCTCGTCACTGTTGGTGACGGCGACCAGCATGTCGGCATCCTGAGCCCCCGCTTCGCGCAGCACCTTGGGGTGAGCGCCATGGCCGTTGACCACCCGCAGGTCAAACTTGTCCTGCAGTTCGCGCAGGCGCTCACTGTCGGTATCGACGATGGTGATGTCGTTGTTCTCTCCGGCCAGGTTCTCGGCCAGAGTGCCGCCGACTTGGCCGGCTCCCAAAATGATGATTTTCATAGGGAACGTCTACTCACGTTGAGGCAGTAAAGGGGCCTTTCACCTGCATGGCGATTGCCCCGGAAGAAGCATGTCAGCGTCACAGCTTGACCAGCTTGGCGTAGTAGAAGCCATCCATCTCGGCTTCACCCGGCAGGAACTGGCGACCCGGGCAGTCCGGGGTGTCCTGTTCGTGCAACGGTACCAATTTGGCATCTTTGGTCGCGGCAAGGAAGGCGCGGATCTGGTCGCGATTCTCTTCCGGCAGGACGGAGCAGGTGGCGTAGAGCAGGGTGCCGCCGCTCTTCAGCTTGCCCCAGAGGGCATTGAGAATGCGGCGCTGCAGCTCGGCCAGCTCGCGGATGTCCTGATCACGGCGCAACCACTTGATGTCGGGGTGGCGACGGATAACACCGGTGGCGGAGCAGGGGGCGTCCAGCAGGATGCGGTCGAACTGGCCCTCCGGCCACCACTGTTCCGGTGCCGCGGCATCGCCGTGGATCACTTTGGCGGTCAGGCCGATGCGATCCAGGTTCTCCTGCACCCGCTTGAGGCGGTTCTCGTCGGCATCAACGGCGACCACCCCGGCCAGCTTGGGCTGACGCTCCAGCAGGTGGGCGGTCTTGCCGCCGGGGGCGGCGCAGGCATCCAGCACCCACTCACCCGGTTGCGGGTCGAGCAGTGCCGCGGCCTGTTGTGCTGCACCATCCTGTACCGAGCAGTCACCGACCTCGAAGCCGGGCAGCTTGGTCACATCGCAGGGACGCTCCAGCAGGATGCAATCCTCTCCCTCTTCACCGGCCACGGCATTGATGCCGGCTTCAGCCATGCGAGCCAGCATGGCATCGCGGCTCTGGCGCTGGCTGTTGTTGCGGATCCACATGGGGGGGCGCTGGTTGTTCGCCTCCATGATGAATTCCCACTCATCGTGATAGGCCTGACGCAGGCGCTTGGTGAGCCACTCCGGATGACCGAGGCGAATGCTGGGAACGCGGTCGATACGCAGCAAAATGACTTCGGCGCTGCGCTGGAAGTTGCGCAGCACGCCGTTGATGAGGCCACGCAGGGAGGTGCCCTTGAGCAGTTTGACGGCGTTGACGGTCTCGGCCACCGCGGCGTGAGCCGGAATGCGAGTGTAGATGAGTTGATAGAGACCGACCAGGATGAGGTAGTGGAAAATGCGGCTCTTATTCTTGAGCGGCTTGTCCATCATCTCGTTGACTGCCGCATCGAGGCGGGGTAGCCAGCGCAGGGTGCCGTAGCAGAGTTCTTGCAGGAGAGCGCGATCGCGAGGTGCAACTTTCTCCTGGGCAGCAGGCAGAACAGCGGAGAGGGATTGACCCTGATCCAGCACCTGTTGAATAACGAGAGCGGCCTGTGCACGTGTTTTCATAGAGTTACCTTAGATGCGCAAGTCGGTGCCTGGGCCCCGCTTGTGTCAATTCAATCCAGTTCAATTCAATTGCGTGCCGGGTTCAAACCAGTCGCGGCGAGAGTTGAGCAGATCCGAAACGGACATCGCCTTCTTGCCGGGCGGTTGCAGGGTCAGCAGGCGCAGTACCCCTTTGCCGGTCGCGATATCGATCCCCTGCTTGTCGGCCTTGAGCAGGGTGCCGGCGGGTTGGCCGTGGTCGCTGTCAATGACGGCGGCTTGCCATACCTTGACGGTCTGGTCAGCCACTTCAAACCAGCTGATGGGCCAGGGGTTGAACGAGCGGATGCAGCGTTCGATGGCAACAGCCTCCATCGACCAGTCGATGCGGGCCTCTTCCTTGGAGAGCTTTTCGGCGTAGTTGGCCAGCGCATCATCTTGCGCCTCGGCAGCGGTTTCACCGGCGGCCATGGCATTGATGGTGTCGACCAGTGCCTGCGGGCCCAGCTCGGCCAGCTTGTCATAGAGGCTGGCGGAGGTCTCGTCGGCGGCGATGGGGCAGGTCACTTTGCGGATCATGGCGCCGGTATCCAATCCCACATCCATCTGCATGATGGTGACGCCAGTTTCGGCATCGCCCGCCCAGATAGATCGCTGGATCGGTGCGGCACCGCGCCAGCGAGGCAGCAGGGAGCCATGGACGTTGATGCAGCCCAGACGCGGGGTATCGAGCACCACCTTGGGCAGGATCAGGCCATAGGCAACTACCACCATCAGGTCGGCGCCAAGGGCGGCCAGTTCGGCTTGCGCCTCTTCCTTGCGCAGAGAGGCAGGTTGGTAAACCGGCAGGTTGTGGGCCAATGCCAGCTCTTTGACCGGGCTGGCGGTGAGCTTCTGGCCACGGCCAGCGGGCTTGTCAGGCTGGGTATAAACGGCAACGACCTCGTGGTCGGAAGACAACAACGCCGCCAGGTGACGGGCGGCGAAGTCGGGAGTACCGGCAAAAATCAGTTTCAGCTTATTCAATGGGGCAGATCCTCAGAGGACTTTGCGATCTTCACGGGCCATCTTTTCCAGCTTCTGGCGAATGCGCTGGCGCTTGAGCGGGGACAAGTAATCCACAAACAGCTTGCCGACCAGATGATCCATCTCATGCTGGATGCAGATGGCGAGCAGATCGTCGGCTTCCAGCTCGAACGGCTTGCCGTTGCGATCCAGGGCGCGGATTTTGATCTGTTCGGCGCGAGGCACCAGAGCACGGCTGCCGGGCACGGAGAGGCAACCCTCTTCAATGCCGGTGCTGCCGCACTGCTCGATGACCTCCGGATTGATCAATACCAGAGGATCTTCACGGTTTTCAGAGACATCGATCACTATGATGCGCTGGTGAATGTCGACCTGAGTCGCGGCCAAGCCAATGCCTTCCTCCGCGTACATGGTTTCGAACATATCATCTACAATCTGTTGTAACTCGGGTGTAAAGGTCTCGACAGGGGCTGCAACGGTGCGCAGGCGCTCATCGGGAAAACGCAATACATCTAGAATGGCCATAGTTTTTTCTTTAGTTTCTTATAAATGCAGTCAATATTGGCGTAATTCTAGTCATTTACGCCGACAAAAAACAGCAACACTTTGCGTACAGAAGTAACAGGGAGTGTTATGTATCTGAAGCAAACCATCCTCGCCTGCCTGCTGGTGACCGTGAGTCAGGCAGCAGTGGCCGATCAGCTGAGGCTGAAAGCGGGTTACCCCGAAAGCTATGTAGTGCAAAAAGGCGACACCCTGTGGGATATCTCCGGCAAGTATCTTTCCGAACCCTGGCTCTGGCCCCGCCTCTGGAACATCAATCCGCAGATTGCCAATCCTCACTGGATCTACCCCGGTGATGTACTGCATCTGAGCTGGGTCAATGGTGAACCCCAACTCGGCAAGGCGATGCAGGGGGGCAAGCAAGTTATCCGTCTCGGCCCGAAAACCCGTTACGAGAACAAAGCCAACCCCATTCCGACCCTGCCTATCAGCGAGATAGGCCCCTTCCTGCAAACCGACCATATTTTGGCTGATAGCCAGCAGCAGAAAACCTTGCCCTATCTGCTGGGGTCGGATCAGAAGCATATCGGCATGCTGGAGGGGGACACCCTCTATGTGCAGGGCTCCCTGACTCCGGGGCAGGTTTATGGCATTTATCACCCCGGAGTGGTCTACAAGGATCGCGAAACCGGTGAACTGCTGGGCCAGGAGGCGATCTTTGCCGGTGTGGTGCGGGCCGTGGCGCGTCTTGATGGCGATCGGACTGAGGTGACTCTGACTCATAACCAGCGCGAAGTGCTGCAGGGCGACAAGGTGATGCCGCTGCCCGCTCAGGAGAACATGCCCGCCGTCTTCACACCGAAAGCGGCACCTGCCATCACGCCGGGCTATATCATCGATTTGCCGAACAAGACCCGGGGCGGTGGCAAGTTTGATGTGGTGCTGATCAACCGGGGTGGCCGCGATCAACTGGTCGCTGGGGATGTACTGGATGTCAGACGGCCCGGTGCTGCTCTGGTCACCAAGAATGGCGATGTACAGTACAAGGAGCTCTCGTCGGTTTTTAACCGGGTGTTTTACAGCAGCAACAAGAAGGCACCACTGCCCTCTGAAGCGATTGCCCGTGTCATGTTGTTCAAGGTGTATGACAAGCTGAGTTACGGTCTCATCATGCAGAGTAACGACATGGTGAGTGCGGGCTATCAGGTCACTCACTTCTGACGTGAACTACCCCGACGCGCGTCTGGCGCTTTGGCTAACTCTCGATGCGGTCACCGGTATCGGTCCGGTGACCGCTGCACGTCTGTTGGAGCGGGCCGGGGGAAGTATTGAGGCCCTGTTCCAGAGCGACGAAGCGCAGCTGCATGGTATGGGGTTGTCGTCAGAGCAGATCAAACAACTGCGCTGGCCCTCGCCGGTGGTTGAGCAGAGCCTGGCTTGGACCGCTTTGCCTGACAATCTCCTTATTCCGCAAGATCACCCGATTTATCCACCCTTGTTGCGGGAAATCCCCGCAGCCCCCCTGTTGCTCTACTGTCGTGGCGATCTTGCTACGCTGTCGCTACCCCAGCTGGCAATGGTGGGGACACGCCATCCTACCTATGCAGGCAAAGATAATGCCTCCCGCCTCTGTAGCGAGCTGGTTGGATGCGGGTTAGCCATCACCTCGGGCCTTGCGCTTGGTATCGATGGTGTTTGCCATCAGCAAGCGCTGGCTTGTGGTGGTATCACCCTTGCAGTATTGGGTTCCGGGTTGGATTGCCTCTACCCCAAACGCCATCAGGGGCTGGCAGGTCAGATTCTGGAGAGCAGTGGTTTGCTTATATCCGAGCTGGCGCCGGATAAAGGACCGCTGGCTGAACATTTTCCTCGTCGCAACCGTATTATCAGTGGTCTGTCGCTGGGGACTCTGGTGGTGGAGGCGACCGAGCAGAGCGGTTCGCTGATCACAGCTCGCTATGCGCTTGAACAGGGGCGTGAAGTGTTTGCGGTACCCGGCGCCCCGCAAAATGCCCAGGCTATAGGGTGTAACAGATTAATTCAGCAGGGGGCCAAACTTGTGCTGAGTGCGGCCGATATAGTGGAAGAGCTGCCAGAGTGGGTCGTACGGCCAGATCCGTCGGTCACACCATCTGAGCAACCGCATAATAGCGAATTGCCTTATGCCGATTTGTTGGATAACGTAGATTATGAGACCACGAGCGTGGATACCGTTGCCGAGCGGGCCCAGCTTCCTGTCGAAGTGGTATTGGGCAGGTTGGTAGAGCTGGAGCTGGCCGGTGCAGTGATGGCGGTAGCCGGTGGATACGTCAGAGCGAGGAGGGCGAATCATGTTTGATGTATTGATGTACCTTTTCGAGACCTACATCCACAGCGATGCAGATGTGATGGTCGAGCAGGATGAGCTCACCGACGAGTTGAGCCGGGCCGGTTTCGATAAAGAAGAGATCGACAAGGCGCTCGACTGGCTGGAGCGGCTGGCCAATCTGCACGATAGCGAGCGGGAGGTCTATGTTACCGCCAGCGCGCAAGGCTCGATGCGTATCTATGCTCCGCAAGAGCTGGCACGCCTCAGCACCGAGTGCCGCGGCTTCCTGCTCTTTCTGGAACAGGCCCAGGTGTTGAATGCCGAAACCCGCGAGATCTGTATCGAGCGCCTGCTCGAGCTGGACAAGCCGGATATCGAGCTGGATGACCTGAAGTGGGTCGTCATGATGGTGCTGTTCAACGTACCGGGCAGTGAAAATGCCTACCAGCAGATGGAAGAGCTGGTGTTTGATGAGTCAGACGGCGTCATTCACTGACAGTCCGGTGCCGCGCTGGTAGAATTCAGGCCATCTGGATTTCAAGGCGCGGCCCATGTCAAAAATCGATCATCACCTCTTTTCAGCCCACGAACATGCCTTCGAGCGCGAGCCGTGCCCGCAGTGCGGGGCCGAGCTGGTGATCCGCCAGGGCAAACATGGCCCCTTTCTCGGCTGTTCTGCCTATCCTGCCTGTGATTACATCCGCTCCCTGACGCCATCCGGCCGCGACATCGAAAAGGTGCTCGAAGGCTCTGCCTGTCCCGATTGCGGAGAGCCGTTGGCGATAAAGAAGGGGCGTTACGGTCTGTTTGTCGGTTGTACCCAGTATCCGGCCTGTCAGCACATCGAATCCCTGCAGGAGAGCGACGATACCCAGATCCTCTGCCCCGAGTGCGGCAAGGGTCATCTGGTGAGCCGCACCTCCCGCTACGGCAAGCAGTTTTACTCCTGTGATGGCTATCCACACTGCAAATATGTGGTGAACGACAAGCCGATCCCCATGCCTTGTCCCGCGTGTGGTTGGGGCATCATGGTAGAGAAAAAAGTGAGGGGAACTCTGCGTTGGGTCTGTCCGCAAAAGAAATGCGGCCACCAAAGTGAGCAGGTATAATCCCGCCGCCGCAACCGGATTGAAACGTTTTCGGTGAACTTCAACCCCCCACTTGGAGTAAGGAAATTCCCACCATGAATAAACCCTTTGTTGCCGTATTGATGGGCTCTGATTCTGATTTCCCCGTGATGCAGACTACCCTCGAGGTGCTCAAGTCATTTGATATCGCAGTGGAAGTCAAAGTCACCTCCGCGCACCGCACGCCGGCTGCGACCCATCAGTATGTGACCGATGCCGAGGCCCGTGGCTGCAAGGTCTTTATCTGTGCTGCCGGTCTGGCGGCGCATCTGGCGGGTGCCGTAGCCGGCATCACGACTCGTCCCGTGATCGGGGTGCCCATCGACGGTGGTCCGCTCAAGGGGCTGGATGCGTTGCTCTCCACCGTGCAGATGCCGGGTGGTGTACCGGTAGCGACCGTGGCGATCGGCAAAGCCGGTGCCAAGAACGCAGGTTATCTGGCAGCCCAGATGCTGGCAGTAGCCGATGATGAACTGGCGGCCAAGGTTCGGGCCGAACGCCAGAAGAATGCCGAAGAGGTGATGGCTAAGGATGCCGCCCTGCAGGCTCAACTCAAGTAAGTGAACGGGTGGCGATCCGGATGTGTCGTATTTTCCTGTGCAACAGCAAAACGTCACTTTGCCATGGTCGCCGCCATACGGATTCAACTTGCTACTAAGTGACGAGGCGGCAGCCAGGCTGCCGCATTTTTCCTATGCCAAATGAATTTGAACAGGCGGTTGCTGCCCTCCAGCAGGAAGGGGTGATCGCCTATGCGACCGAGGCCGTGTTTGGTCTGGGTTGTGATCCCGACTCCGAAGTGGCGGTGCAGCGACTGCTGGCCATCAAACAGCGTCCGGTTGAGAAGGGGTTGATCCTGATTGCTGCCGACGTAGAGCAATTGCAGGATTACATCGATCTGAGCCAACTTAGCGGTGAACAACTGGCTCGGGTTGAAGCCAGCTGGCCCGGCCCCTTTACTTGGATCATGCCTGCCCGTGCAACGACGCCGACCTGGCTGACCGGGCAGTTCGAGACCCTGGCGGTACGCGTGACGGCTCATCCTCAGGTGCAGGCGTTGTGTCGCGCCTTTGGCAAGCCGCTAGTCTCTACCAGCGCCAACCTGACCGGTGAGGAGCCTGCCCGTCGGGTGGCCGAGATCGGTGAGCGGCTGGCAAGCAAGTTGGCCTATATCCTGCCCGGTGAAGTGGGTGGTCAAGCCAACCCATCAGAGATCAAGGACGCCCGAACCGGCGCCATTATTCGCCCCTCCTGAGCAGGCGGATACGTCATGATTTGCTATCAATCTGCTGAGTGGTGAGCTCACCGGATTGATTTAACTATAAAAATGGACAGGGCGTTCACGATCCTGCCTGACTGGAGACAAGATGAGCAAACCGGATGTGGCCCAGGTCAAGGCCTTCCTGTTGCAGTTGCAGGACGAGATCTGCCGTGGTCTGGAGCAGGCCGACGGCAGTGGACACTTTGTGGAAGATGCCTGGAGCCGTGAAGGCGGTGGCGGTGGTCGCACCCGTGTGCTGCGCCACGGCGCGGTGATCGAGCAGGGGGGCGTCAACTTCTCCCATGTGTATGGCGATGCCATGCCTGCCTCTGCTACAGCCCATCGGCCCGAGTTGGCCGGTCGCAAGTTTGAGGCGATGGGCGTGTCGCTGGTGATCCATCCGCACAACCCCTATGTGCCTACCAGCCACGCCAACGTCCGTTTCTTCATTGCCGAGAAAGAGGGTGAAGAGCCCATTTGGTGGTTTGGCGGTGGTTTCGATTTGACGCCCTTCTACCCGTTTGCCGAAGATGTGCAGCACTGGCATCAGGTCTCCCGTGATCTCTGCCGGCCCTTTGGTGATGAGATCTACCCCGAGTTCAAATCCTGGTGCGATCGTTACTTCTTCCTCAAACACCGCAACGAGACGCGAGGGGTGGGCGGTCTCTTCTTCGACGATCTTAATCGCTGGCCTTTTGCCGACTGCTTTGCCTTTATGCAGGCGGTAGGTCGGGGATATCTTGATGCTTACCTGCCGATCATCGAACGACGCAAGGCGCTGCCCTATGGCGAGCGGGAGCGGGAGTTCCAGCTCTATCGTCGCGGCCGTTATGTGGAGTTCAATCTGGTGTATGACCGGGGCACCCTGTTCGGGTTGCAGACTGGCGGGCGTACCGAGTCGATCCTGATGTCGATGCCACCGCTGGCACGTTGGGAGTATGACTGGCAGCCGGAAGCGGGCACTCCTGAAGCCTTGCTCTACACCGACTATCTCACGCCGCGAGAGTGGCTGTGACCCGAGGGGCCTTGATGGCCCCTTTTTGCTGGCCGATATTCGGCTTGTTCCCGAGTGCGAAAACCCGTTAAATCGGAATATTGCCCTCTGATGGAACTCTTTGATGGATCGTTATCTGGTTTTTGGCCACCCGGTGCGCCACAGCAAGTCCCCCTTCATTCACACCCTGTTTGCCAGACAAACCCAGCAAGAGCTGGAGTATGGGCTGGCTGAACCCGCCGTCGACGAGTTTGCCCAAGCCCTGTGCACCTTCTTTGACCAAGGGGGCAAGGGCTGCAACATCACTGTGCCGTTCAAGGAGCAAGCATTCACTTTGGTCGATCGCTTGAGCCCGAGGGCCAAGCGGGCGGGCGCGGTCAATACCATCAAGCTGACCGATGATGGCGTGTTGCTGGGGGATAATACCGATGGCGCTGGATTGGTCGCCGATCTCAAGTCCCATGGTGTGACGCTGGCGGATAGTCGGATCCTGCTGCTGGGTGCCGGTGGTGCGGCTCGTGGTGCATTGGCGCCGCTGCTGGCTGAGTTGCCGAGCGAACTGGTGATCGCCAACCGTACCCACACAAAAGCGCAACAGTTGGCTGCCGAATTCCACGATCTGGGACCTGTGATTGCCCAGACCTATGAGCAGTTGGCAGGGCCATTCGATCTCGTCATCAACTCTACCTCCGCCAGCCTGCAAGGGGAGCTGCCGCCGTTGGCCCCTGCCCTGATCCACACTGATATTGCCATCTACGACATGATGTATGGCGCCTCGGATACGGCGTTTATCAGTTGGGCCAAACAGCATGGGGCCCGTCAAACCATGGATGGACTCGGCATGCTGGTGGAACAGGCCGCCGAAGCGTTTACCGTGTGGCGCGGAATTCGTCCCGGGACTAAACAGGTATTGAGAGAGTTGAAGCGTAACTTGGGGGCGATATGAACCAGGGTATTCTGTTTCCCGACCTGATGGAGTGGCAGGCTGACGAACAGCGGGTGCGTTTTCCTGCCCAGCAGATGGGGGCGCTGATAGATTGTTACATCAGCCATCGGCGACTGGAGAGAATGACCGGTCTGGCGCTGACGAGAGAGGATGACATCGTCAGAGCCTTCGAAAGTGTGCGTTTTGATATTGAAGATATGGCTGAAAAACTCATTGAAGAACAAGAGTTTGCTGAAGATGGCGCTATCTACCTCTGATTTTTCAAAGTTTTTTTGTTTTGTAGCGGAACTACTTTGAAATGGCGCTGACTAACTAGATAGTTGAGGAAGTGCTAGCTAGTCACCTTTATAACTCCCCGGTATTCATACTGGGGATTTTTTTATCTGTATGAAAATAAAAGATTTTTTCTTAATCTGTAAGTTGTGAAACTAAATTACATAAATTACTTTCACTTTCTGCTGCTTTGCTGTACAGTTGTCTGCGTAGGGTACAGAGGTAAGATGTTCTATCTTTCAGACCTTTTATTTCACGTAATTGAATGTGGCTGAATAGCTGCCCCGATGAGGTTCTCGTCGGGGTGTTTTTTTTATGTGCGCAATTTAGAGTAAATGCTTTAAATTGGCGATGCATTTGATAGAATGAGGCTGCTTCTTGAGGAATACCTGTCGTCTGGTACTCAAGATTCAGCTTCTTCCCAATTTTTTGAATTTATTATTTCAGGCTGGATGGCATCACTGTCGTCCGGCCTCATTTTTATCCCTTTCGGTTAGAACTTGTAATTAAATTTCATTTTTGTCTCTTTTTGTAATTCTGGTTCGTTTTGAAAGAACGAAATTGAAAACGCTATCAACACCTACTTAAGTTAATTATTTTTGTGAATTAACTGCCTATCTATATGAACTTTAAGCAGTATTGGATATAGCAGGGGAGGCGAATGCGGGGTATTTGTCGTGAGGCAGGTGAAAGCGGCAATCTGAAACCCTTTCAATCAGCGGAGGAGTGCTCCGCCAATTGCAAGGAGAGCGAGGAGTAGATTACTCCTCGGCAGGTTGCTGTTCGTCAGCGTTCAGCAGGTCGGTATCGTCACCACTGACGTACCATTCAGTCAGGGTTTGCGCCAGCTTCTCCACACCGATATTGGTGAGGGAGGAGAACGCTTCGACCTGGATCTGGGAACCGAGGTTGGCAACGGCCTGGCGCACCTTGATCACCTGGTTGTTGCGCGGGCCGGGGCTCAATTTGTCAGCCTTGGTCAGCAGCAGCATGACGGGCAACTGACGGTGCGAGCTCCACTCCAGCATGTTCATGTCGGTATCTTTGAGCGGGTGGCGGATGTCCATCAGGATCACCAAACCTTTCAATGACTCACGGCGCTGCAGATACTCTGCCAGTGACTTTTGCCACTTGAGCTTCATTTCCAGCGGAACTTGCGCATAACCATAACCCGGCAAGTCGACCAGACGCTTGCCCGGTTCCAGCTCAAACAGGTTGATCAGCTGGGTACGACCGGGTGTCTTACTGGTGCGCGCCAGGTTCTTGTGTTTGGTTAAGGTGTTCAATGCAGATGACTTACCGGCGTTGGAACGGCCGGCAAACGCGATCTCGACACCCCCATCATCTGGCAGGTGACGGATGTCGGGTGCGCTGGTCACAAAATGCACCTTATTGAAATTCAGAGTTTGTGTATCCAACGTAAATTCCCCATGGAGATAGAGGGTTATAGAGTTACTTTTTTGTAAAATGGTGTAAAATAGCGTCGCTTAAACGCGTTTATTTTAACATGCCTTCAGCGGCATGGGATCTGGAAGCCTAATAACGAAAAGTTGGAACGCCATGAAGAACCTAGTCATTACTCTTGCTCTGATGGTTGGCGTAACGGGGATGGCACAAGCCAAGGGCGATGCCGCTGCGGGACAGACCAAGGCTGCCGTTTGTGCGGCTTGTCATGGACCGGACGGAAACAGCCTGGTTGATATGTACCCCAAAATTGCTGGTCAGCACGCATCATATATCAAAAAGCAGTTAGTTGAACTGAAGGCTGCCGCTTCTGGTCAAATTGGCCGGGTTGCGCCAGTGATGGGGCCGATGGCGTTACCTTTGTCGGAACAGGACATGGATGACCTGGCGGCTTATTTCTCCAGCCTGAAGGTTACCCCTATCGCTGTCCCTGACGACGTGGTCGAAGCGGGCAAGGCACTCTATATGGGTGGTGACATGAGTCGCGGTCTGGCAGCTTGTACGGCTTGCCATGGTCCCCGTGGCTCTGGTGTCGAACAGGCGAAGTATCCCAACCTGTCCGGCCAGCATCCTGCCTATATCAAGGCTCAGCTCACCGCATTCCGTGCCGGGACGCGTGACAACGATCCGAATGGCATGATGCGGGACGTTGCCAAGAAACTGACTGATCAGGATATCGAAGCCCTCTCCAAATATGTGGCGGGTCTGCACTGATATAGTCGATACGGTCGATTTGAGTTGAAACGGGGAGCCTGGGCTCCCCGTTGTTTTTATGGCTTTCAGATAATTCTCGGTTTAATCCCCCCGTTCTGTAAGAGATCTCCCATTCTCAAGGCAGGCCAAGGCTCATAAAATTGCATAAAATATTAAATAATCATTATTTATCAATGAATTATATGAATATTGATATTTTTCGACATGCTGAGAATGTTTTGAGTGGATTGAGCCGCTTTATAGAGTTGGTACAGTATGCTTAATGGATTCACCCACGGATTGGGTGACGGTTTCACGACAGGGTGTTGTGAGCAGAGGATGGCTGGCGTGGCGGGATGCCATGGGCTCGGATGAGCTGGCAAAGGATTGAAGGATCAGGATGGTGACCATCTCCGGAGCGGGATGGGGTTGCGGGATGCAGACTCCCCGGCACGATGGCAGGATGCGGTCGAGACGGGTCAAACAGGCACACGCACATTCAGGAACGACCAATATAAGGTCAGGATGACCACACAACGATATGATGCGGCGACAAGTTGTCACGGAGAGGACGAAACAGATTGTTTTGCCATTCAGGATGGTGCACGCATGAACATATCAAGGCAGCTTCGGCTGCCTTTTTTCTTTTGGGTCATTAACCCGATTAGCCATTCTGTGTCAAAATACCAGCAACATGCCCAGAGGATACCGATCCTGCGGTGTTCAGTGGCCTGATTGGGCCTGATTGGTGCGGGATCCTGCTCTTGTTCCAGCCTTACTGTTCCTCGCATCGTATCCCACCGGGTGAGATCATCCCGGGTACGGGTCAAACCAGTTATTTTCGGAGTTAGCCATTCATGTCTGCCAAACAACCCACTCGCAAGCCTACTGGCAAGCGCAAAGAATCTGATGTCAGTGCTCAGGAAGGCCGTGAGCGTAAACGGGCTGCCAAGCGGAAGGGCCTGAAGGCTGGTTCTCGTCAGCAAGTTGAACAGCCGAAGAGCAAGTCTGGCAACAGCCAGTCCAAAGATCCGCGTATTGGTTCCCGCAAGCCGGTAGTACTGGTAGTGGATGACAAACAGAAGAAGCCGGCAGCACCCAAGGCGGTGAAAGAGAAGAAGCTGGTGATGACCCCCGAGCAGGAGCTGGCTTCTATCGAAAACGATGACCGCTTGAATGATCTGTTGGATCGTCTGGATGCCGGTGAAACCCTGGAAGCGGCCGAGCAGGCCTGGGTTGATCAGCGCGTCGACCGTTATCAGGAGCTGATGGATGAGCTGGGCATCATCGACAATGACGATGATGAAGATGACGATCTGCCGTTTGATGATGGCGATGATGCCGAGTTCAACGAGCAGAAACCGGCCTCCGAAGAGGAGTTGTGGGATCGTTTCAACCAGGTCGATTTCAAGCCGGAACCCAAGCCTGAGCCGAAGAAAAAGTGATGAGTGGATGGATGCTGGCCGCCCTGTTGGGCGGCCTGATTTTGTCAGGATTAGCCATCTATGCAGGCATGCTGCTGGCTAGGCTGAGACGACAGCAAGCGATGCAGTGGCAGGCGATTACCGCTCGCAATGAACGAATTCTGGAGAGCGTGCGGGTCATTGCTCATGCGGTGCAGGAAGGGCAGTGTGATTACTCCGAAGGCGCCATTCGGCTGACCAATCTGCTGGATGCGTTGCAGATCAAGGGGGGGCGAGCGTTCGTTGCCGAGTTCCCGGGTCTGTACGGGCTGTATGAGAAGGTGAAAGATATGCCGACTCATGAAGCCAGACGTGCCCTCAAGCGCAATGAAGTGATGAAGATGGATCTCGAACGCAGTGGCTACGAGGCCGAGCTGGAGGCTCAGATCCTCAAGGATGTGGCCCAGCTGAAGGATTTTCAGTTAGGTCGGTGAGCCAACAATAACAACAAGAGAGGAAGCGAGCGTGCAAGCAGAACAGATTGTGTGGGATCAGGCCCTGATCGAAAAATATAACTACAGTGGCCCGCGATACACCTCTTATCCCACTGCGCTGGAGTTCAACGAGAGCTTCGGCTATCCGGATTTTGTCCGCGCTGCCGGCCAGTATCCCGAGCGCAATCTGTCGCTCTACGTGCACATCCCTTTCTGTCACAAGCTCTGCTACTACTGCGGCTGCAACAAGGTCATTACCCGTCATCAGCACAAGGCTGACGAGTATCTCGACTGCCTGGAGCAGGAGATCAAGGCGCAAGCCCCGCTCTTCAAGCATCGTCTGGTTACCCAGCTGCACTGGGGTGGCGGTACACCCACCTATCTGGATGAAGCGCAAACGCGCCGTCTGATGGCCATGCTGCGTGAGCACTTCCATTTCGCCGAAGAGGGGGAGTTCAGCATCGAGGTCGATCCGCGCGAGATTGCCATTACCATGCTGGATGTGCTGCGAGACGTCGGCTTCAACCGCATCAGCCTTGGGGTGCAGGACTTCAACAAGGATGTGCAGGTTGCGGTCAACCGCGAGCAGGACAACGACTTTATTAAAGCGATGCTGGAACGGGCCCGTGAACTTGGCTTCCGCTCGACCAACCTCGACCTTATCTATGGCCTGCCGCATCAGGATCGTGCCAGCTTCCACCATACGCTGGAAGAGGTGCTCAAGACAGATCCGGCGCGCCTCTCCATCTTCAACTATGCCCATCTGCCGAGTCGCTTTGCCGCCCAGCGCAAGCTGAAAGAAGACGACATGCCTGCTCCGCAGGAGAAGCTGGCCATGCTGCAGGACACCATTGCCTTCCTCACCGGTCAGGGTTACCAGTTCATCGGTATGGACCATTTTGCCAAACCCGATGACGAGCTGGCAGTGGCGCAGCGCGAGGGCAAGCTGCACCGCAACTTCCAAGGCTATACCACACAAGGTGATTGCGATCTGCTGGGATTGGGGGTCTCCTCCATCAGCATGATCGGTGATGCCTACTCCCAGAACCAGAAAGAGCTCAAGGCCTATTACGCTCAGGTTGCAGAGCTGGGTCATGCCCAGTGGAAAGGCTGCTCGCTCAATCAGGATGACCTGATCCGCCGTGAGGTGATCAAGCGGCTCATCTGTGATTTCCGTCTGAACTTTGCTGCTGTCGAACAGGCGCACGGGCTCAATTTCAGAGAGTATTTTGCCGATGATCTCAAGCTACTGCAGACCTTCATCAACGATGGATTGGTGCGTATGACGGAGGATGGTCTGGAGGTCTCCTCCACGGGGCAGCTGCTGATCCGCAATATCTGCATGTGTTTCGACGTGTACCTGCGCAACAAGGCACGCCAGCAGCAGTTCTCTCGCGTGATATAAGCTTGTTTGCCGATTAGAAAACAGAAAAGGGCGCCATCGTGGCGCCCTTTTCATATGTATTTTTGCTTAGGCAGCGGGTCGCGAAGGTTCTGGTTAGAAGTCTCTGCGCTGAGGCAAGCAATTGAGAGCCAAGCAAGGGGACGGTGAAATGTAGATAAAAAGATGGGGGCGACTTGCGTCGCCCCCGGTAGTCGTATCGCTCAGATCCTTGAACGAAGTTGCTCCCTGCAATCCCTGACTGTTTACCTCTTCCTTTAGGTTTCCCCTTCCCAATCCTTTGGGGTGTCCTTTAGCCATCTTGGCCTGACGAGTCATCCTGTCCCGTCGCACTTTCTCCGTCCTGGGAGGTGTCCTTTACCACATCCTGTGGTGAGTCCATTTGCCCAACCCTGGCAGCCAGTCTTCCTGACCGACTTCATTGCGTCCGTGCATGAGTAACTATAAGGATTTTCTAACCGGCTACAACGCCAGATTGGAAAACGTTTTTGTCATTGGCTATTTCGAAAGTGGTGAGTTTCGATTTATTCATTTATAAACAGCTATTTAAGTTGCTCATCTTCATGTTTTAAGATCTTATCTTCCGATTATCTCGGGGATCTTTTCGGCTGTTGGCTTACATGTGGAATGGCAGATCTCTTACATGGCGTTTTGGTTGCTTCAGAAACAGATTTTGCAGTCTGATGATGGTCATTCGGGGTGAGTTGGTGAGGCACACAAAGAGCGGTTGAATGGAGAAATTATGAGCGCTGGTTGAGCCGCTCATAGATGGTCTGGCGCTCTTCCGGGGTGAGCGAAGAGAAGTAGTGGGTAAAAAGGCGCAGCAACAGGGACTTGTTCATGCCGTCTTGCTGGGTCAGGTTACCCAGCTCGTCGATGGCCACCGTGCTCATGGAGAAGGTGGCTTTTTTGTAGCTGGGCTTCAGGTGCTCACCACTCTCGATAAAGGCCAGCGCCGACAAGGCTTCATCACGATGCAGGCCCAGTTCAAGGCTGACCACCTTGGGTTTGCCCTTGGCGTAGAACTCCGCATCTTCGATAAATTCGTCGACGGTGAACTTCTTCTGGTGATGCAGCTGGTGTTTTTTCTTCAGATCGGCCAGACCCATCTCACACCCCCACTTGCAGGAACTCTTTGGCGATGGCCCGGATCTCTTCGGCGGATTTGCCATCCGGCTCGATCTCCATCACCGACAGTCCCTTCTCTTCGCTGTCGTCATAGACGTTGCGGCCATAGGTGATGGCGTTCAGGACGTCGACACCGAACGAGGAGCAAACCTCTTTCGCTTCCAGAATGCGTTTTACCTGATTGGGCAGGGCGGGGCACTGGGTCAGCACTACGGCTGCATTGAGGGTCGGGTTGACCATCTTGCAGGTGGTGATGAGATCTTCCATGTGGGGCAGGGTCTTGAGGTCGCGGCGTTTCGGACGCAAGGGGATCAGGGCGTGGGTGGCGACAGCCATAGTGGAGCGCAGTGCCCGGTTGTCTTGCCCGCCGCAATCGACGATGACGTAGTCGTAGCGGTTTTTCAGGCTGAGCAGGTCGTTGCGAATATTGCCATAGAGCTGTACGCAGTTGATTTGTGGCAGCTCCGGGTTGTCGTTGCGCTCCTGAATCCAGTCAGAGGTGGTTCGCTGCGGGTCGCAGTCGACCAGTAACACCTCCCCCTGAAATTGGGATCTGAGGTAGACCGCCAGATTTTGTGCCAAGCAGCTCTTGCCACTCCCCCCCTTCTCTCCACCGACCAACAAGATCATGACGTTCCCCTATCCATGAGAAAACCGCTGATTTCAGTATAGGAGGGGCCAGTCTCATCACAAGGCGAGAGGAGTGATGCTCCTCTCGTTGTTTCGACTAGTAATGAACGCTGCCTCCCTGCCAGCGGCAGACATAGTCAGGCACCAGCATCTGGGGGGCCTTGTCGACATGGCATACCACCATGGGCATGGCAGGGGCTCCTTCAGCCTGACTGAGGGTGGGGAGCGCAGAGAGCAGCAAAGTCGCGAGCAACAGCATGGGTTTCATTTTCATAACAACTCCTTGGTAGTGCCATTCCTGTGTGATCTGGATCACTTTCTGAGTTAAGTCGAGGTTGGCGCCAGTGCAAGGTGAGACGAATAAATTCAATTAATGAAAAAAGTATCAAAAGGCGTTGTGGTGACCGACGAGGATAGCTGCCCACCTTGATGCGGACTTTGTGCATATTAAGTTGAACCGCACAAAGAGGTGGTGACTGATGAGGCCGAGCCTGATGGGGTTGGCATCAATGCCATGATCTGGAACAAGAAAAGATTTATGCAGTGAATGTGGTCGATGTGAGTATTTATTTCTCCCGTGCTCCTCCCGTCACGGCGATGTATTCAATACTTAGGGAGTAATATTCAAATTATATTTGTAAAGTTATTTATAGTGATGATTTTTAACAGTTTTTGTTATTTTCATTTAATCACTCCAGTGAACTGGCATGAATAAAAAATGAATCAACCTGAAATATAGCAGGGTGGTTTTGCATGGTTATTCGGTGCGATTTGTTTGGAAAATGCGCAATTTGCTACCGGGGTCATAGATTGGATGGTGAATATATTCAGTTCTGAGTGAATGTGATCAATGTCTAAGTTTGTCGTGATTCGCAGGGCTAACCTCGGTCTCGAAAGGCAAGGGCAGGATAGAACATAAGCCGATTACCCTACATAAAGAATATCCCGCCTTAGCCACGAGCATGAATAGAAGGAATCTATTCAATCACTCGCAGGGACCACTGCTAGACGGAATATAATCATGAGCAAATTTTATGTAGGTTCTGAAGTTGGCCAATTGCGCCGTGTCATGTTGCACCGCCCCAACCTCAGTCTGAAGCGTCTGACTCCTTCCAACTGCCAGGATCTGCTGTTCGATGACGTCCTGTCTGTTGAACGCGCCGGTCAGGAGCACGACAAATTCGCTCAGGTACTGCGCGATCAGAATGTCGAAGTTTTCCTGCTGACCAATCTGCTGGCGGAAACACTTGATGTGCCGGAAGCCAAAACCTGGCTGCTGCAACATCAGGTCTCCGACTACCGCCTCGGCTCTTCTTTTGCCAACGACGTGCGCTGCTTCCTGGCTGACATGCCGCACCGCGAACTGGCCCGTATTCTCTCCGGCGGCCTGACCTACTCCGAGATGCCCTACAGCGGTGTCAACATGGTAGTGGGCATGCACGCTCCGACCGATTTCATCATCGAACCGCTGCCCAACCACCTCTTCACCCGTGACACCTCCTGCTGGGTTTATGGCGGCGTCTCCATCAACCCGATGGCCAAGCCGGCTCGTCGCCGCGAGACCAACCATGTGAAGGCCATCTACCGCTGGCACCCGATGTTTGCCGGTCAGGACTTCATCAAGTACTTCGGTGACGAGGAGCGTGACTACGACAACTCCACCATCGAGGGTGGCGACGTACTGGTTATCGGCCGCGGTGCCGTGCTGATCGGCATGTCCGAGCGCACCACCCCGCAAGGTGTCGAGCACCTGGCTCGCAGCCTGTTCAAACATGGTCAGGCCAAGCAGGTCATCGCCATGGAGCTGCCGAAACACCGCAGCTGCATGCACCTGGATACCGTCATGACCCACATGGATATCGACACCTTCTCCGTCTATCCGGAAGTGATCCGCAAGGACGTGCAGTGCTGGAGCCTGACTCCGGGCGGCGCTACCGGCATGAACATCAAGGAAGAGGGCTACTTCGTCACCGCTATCGAGAAAGCACTGGGCGTCGATCAGCTGAAGATCATCACCACTGGCGGTGACAGCTTCGAAGCCGAACGCGAGCAGTGGAACGACGCCAACAACGTACTGACCGTACGTCCCGGCGTGGTGGTGGGTTACGAGCGCAATACCTACACCAATGAGAAATATGACAAGGCCGGTATCACAGTTCTCTCCATTCCGGGTGATGAACTGGGCCGTGGCCGCGGCGGCGCCCGCTGCATGAGCTGCCCGATGGAACGCGACAGCATCTGATGAGACGGCGTGGCGCCGGCAGAAGCTGGCGCCACACAGAACCAAACTCGAGATTAACCACTATGAAAAAACCAACTGTCGTCGTCGCTCTGGGTGGCAATGCACTGCTCCGTCGTGGTGAGCCACTGGAAGCGGATATCCAGCGCAAGAACATCGCAACGGCCGCCAAGACCATCGCCCTGATCGCTCAGGAGTACAACGTGGTGCTGGTGCATGGCAACGGCCCGCAAGTCGGCCTGCTGGCCCTGCAGAACAGCGCCTACACCAAGGTATCCCCCTATCCGCTGGATGTGCTGGGTGCCGAGTCTCAGGGCATGATCGGCTACATGCTGATCCAGGAGCTGAAAAACCTGATGCCGAGCCGCAACGTCACCGCGCTGCTGACTCAGGTGCAGGTTGATCCCAAGGATCCGGCATTTGCCAACCCGACCAAATTTATCGGCCCCGTCTACGAAGAGGCTGAAGCCCGCACCCTGGCAGAAGAGAAGCACTGGGTGGTCAAGGCTGACGGCAAGTTCTTCCGCCGCGTAGTGCCATCCCCGCTGCCCCAGCGCATCGTCGAAGGCGACGCCATCGAAACCCTGATTGCCCAAGGCCACCTCATCATCTGTACCGGTGGTGGCGGCATCCCTGTGACCTGGGATGGCCAGAGCCTGACCGGTATCGAAGCCGTCATCGACAAGGACATGTCTGCCGCCTACCTGGCCAAGCAGATCAAGGCCGACGCCCTGCTGATCCTGACCGACGCCGATGCCGTCTATCTGGATTGGGGCAAACCGACCCAGCGTCCGCTGCGAGTCACCAGCCCGGACGAGCTGGACGGGGTCAAGTTCGATGCAGGTTCCATGGGACCGAAAGTCGAAGCCTCTTGTGAATTTGTCAAAGCGACCGGCGGCATGGTCGGCATCGGCTCGCTGGAAGATGGCCTCGCCATCCTCAAGGGGGAAGCCGGCACCAATATCGTCGCCACCCGCACCGTACATGCGTAATTACCGATATCTGTACTGAGAATGCGTAGTCAACACTACTGCCCGAACTGGTCTGAAACATATATAGAGAGAACTCATCATGGCTTTTAATCTGCGTAACCGTAACTTCCTGAAACTGCTGGACTTCACCCCGCGCGAAATCCAATACATGATCGATCTGGCCATCGACCTGAAGAAAGCCAAATACGGTGGCTACGAGCGTAAGCATCTGGTCGGCAAGAACATCGCCCTGATTTTCGAGAAGACCTCCACCCGTACCCGCTGTGCGTTTGAAGTAGCGGCCTTCGACCAGGGCGCTCAGGTCTCCTACCTTGGCCCAAGCGGTTCCCAAATCGGTCACAAGGAGTCCATGAAGGACACCGCCCGTGTACTGGGTCGCATGTATGACGGTATCGAATACCGCGGCTACGGTCAGGAGATCGTGGAAGAGCTGGGCGCCTACGCCGGTGTTCCGGTCTGGAACGGCCTGACCAACGAATTCCACCCGACCCAGATCTTGGCCGACTTCATGACCATGCTGGAGCGCGGCAAGGGCAAGCGTCTGGATCAAATCAAGTTCGCCTACCTGGGTGATGCCCGCAACAACATGGGTAACTCCCTGATGGTCGGCGCCGCCAAAATGGGCATGGACATCCGTCTGGTCGCGCCGAAAGCCTTCTGGCCGGAAGAGGAGCTGGTTGCCAAGTGCCGCCTGATCGCCGAAGAGACCGGCGCACGCATCACCCTGACCGAAGATGTGAAAGAGGGTGTGCTGGGTGCTGACTTCCTCTACACCGACGTCTGGGTATCCATGGGTGAAGCGAAAGAAGCCTGGGATCAGCGCGTCAAACTGATGACTCCATATCAGGTCAACATGGATGTCATCAATGCCACCAAGAATCCTGATGTGAAGTTCATGCACTGCCTGCCGGCGTTCCACAACGACGAGACCACCATGGGCAAGGAAGTGGCTGACAAATATGGCATGAAAGGCCTGGAAGTGACCGAGGACGTGTTCGAATCCGAGCACAGCATCGTGTTCGACGAGGCCGAAAACCGGATGCACACCATCAAGGCAGTGATGGTTGCTACGCTGGGCGACTAAGGTCGCAGTAGTGGTGCCGGGGGGCGACCCCCGGCTTTTCGACCATGTGACAGCGGCATAATACCTCTAACCCTACAACCCGCAGCCTGCATGGATACCACACCCACAGAAGGAAGCTGGACCATGACCAAATTCAAGTTCCCGTCAGCCTACACGATACTGTTTGTGCTGATCGCCCTGGTGGCCGCCCTGAGCTGGATAGTGCCGGCCGGCAAATATGAGATGACCATGAACGAAGCCCTCGGCAAAGAAGTGCCGGTGGCGGGTACCTACAAACTGGTGGAGGGGAATCCCCAGGGGATCGTCGATGTGCTGCTGGCACCTATCGATGGCCTCTACAACCACGACACCTATGAGGCAGGCGCCATCGACGTCTCCCTCTTTATCCTGATCATCGGTGGTTTTCTTGGCATTGTGACCAAGACCGGTGCCATCGATGCCGGTATTGAACGTGTGACCGACCGCCTGCGCGGCCGGGAAGAGTGGATGATCCCGATCCTGATGGCGCTGTTCGCCGCAGGCGGCACCATCTACGGGATGGCCGAAGAGTCACTGCCTTTCTACACCCTGCTGGTGCCGGTGATGATGGCCGCCCGCTTCGACCCTGTGGTGGCTGCAGCAACCGTATTGCTGGGTGCCGGTATCGGTACTCTCGGTTCCACCATCAACCCGTTTGCCACCGTTATTGCGGCCAACGCGGCCGGTATCTCCTTCACCGACGGTATCTGGCTGCGCGTTGCCATGCTGGTCGCCGGTTGGTTGCTCTGCGTTGCTTACGTCATGCGTTACGCCAAGATGGTGCGCAGCGATCCGAGCAAATCCCTGGTGGCTGACAAGTGGGAAGAGAACCGTGCCCACTTCCTTGGCAACAAGAGCGACCAGATGCTGGAGTTCACCCTGACCCGTAAAATCGTACTGGGTATCTTCGTCGCCGCCTTTGCCGTGATGATCTACGGTGTGGCCGTGCTGGGCTGGTGGATGGCACAGATCTCCGGTGTGTTCCTGGCTGCCGCCATCATCGTTGGTCTCATCTCCCGCATGAGCGAGGAGGAGCTGACCTCCAACTTTATCGATGGTGCCCGCGACCTGCTGGGTGTGGCGCTGATCATCGGTATCGCCCGCGGTATCGTGGTAGTGATGGATAACGGCATGATCACTCACACCATTTTGCACAGTGCAGAAGGGATCGTGACCGGCCTCTCCACCATCGTCTTTATCAACGTGATGTTCGTGCTGGAAGTGGTGCTCTCCTTCCTGGTGCCGTCCTCCTCCGGTCTGGCCGTACTGACCATGCCGATCATGGCGCCTCTGGCCGACTTCGCCAACGTGGGCCGCGATCTGGTGGTGACTGCTTACCAGTCTGCCTCCGGTCTGGTGAACCTGGTGACCCCGACCTCCGCCGTGGTCATGGGCGGTCTGGCCATCGCCAAGGTGCCTTATGTGCGCTGGTTGAAGTGGGTGGCTCCGCTGCTCGGTATCCTGACCGTGCTGATCGTGGTCTGCCTGAGCCTGGGGGCCGTGCTCTCCTGAGGGATAACAAGCAAGATGAAACGGGAGCCTGCGGGCTCCCGTTTTTTATGGGCGCAAGAAGTGATGGACACAAAATAGCAAGCAACAAAAAGGCGACCCGCGGGTCGCCTCGATGTATTTGGGGAGAGAGCTTAGCGGGCCTGCGCCAGTGTGCGCACCACGGCAGCATGGGCCTGACGGGTACGGCTGATATGGCGCGGCGCGACCAGTACTACATCGTTGCCCGCGACGGCGCCCATGATCTCGGGATTGGCGTTGCGATCCAGCAGGCGGGCCACCACGGTGGCGGCCCCCGGAGTGGTGTGGATCAGCACCATCTGCTGGTTGTGTACCACTTCACGCACCATGTCGTGGATCGAGCGGGTGCTGCCGGCGGGTTCCAGCTGCTCGTCGACCAGGGTGTAGACCTTCTTGCCGTTGGCATTCTGCGCCTTGGCAACGCCGAGACGGCGCAGCAGGCGGGAGATGGTGGACTGGCTGATGTCGGCAAAGCCGCGCTCCGACAGCTCGCGACGGATCTCTTCCTGGGTGCTGTAGCAGTGCTGACCGATGATCTGGCGACAGGCATCCAGCTGGGCCAGATCGGGCTCTTGGGCAACGGGACGACTGAGGGTTTTGACCACGGCGAATTCCTTTGATGATGACCGGAGGTAAACGCGCGATATCTGCCATAGCAGTCAGTTATCAGGCAAAAACACTGATAATCTATCTATATGCAGGGAATGAGCGGGCATTACCATCTTGCGATGGCAAATTATAGCTGACTGGAAATTCGGTGATGTGACAGGGTTCAAAAATGGGCCCCGCGGGGCCCAATCAGATATCAGTAACGCTCGCTGACGATGTCCTGAGTGAAGGACTTCTCACAATATTTGCACTTCATCCGTACCACGCCTTTCACTTCGCGCACCCGGAAGTAGCTGTCCACCGGCTCGTTGTGGGAGATGCAGTTGGAGTTGGGGCAGTGGAACACCCCGGCGATGAACTCCGGCAGCTCCAGCAGGTGCTTCTTCACCACATTGAAGTCTTCGATGATGTTGACTGTCGCCTTGGGGGCGAACAGCGCCAGCTGGTTGGCCTGCTGTTCGGTCAGGCGGGTGTTCTCAATCTTGATGAGATCCTTCTTGCCCAGCGCGCCGGATTTCAGGTTGAAGCCGACGGTGATCCGCTCCTGGGTTTCAACCAGCTGGAACAGCTTGAGGATCTTGATGCCCTGGCCAGCGGGGATGTGATCGATGACGGAGCCGTGACGGATGGCTTCGACTTGCAGTTGGTTCTTGTCAGACATGATATTCCCCTAAGCTCAGACAGTTTCGTTCAGTACCAGTGCCAGCAGCGCCTGGCGTGCATAGACCCCGTTCTCCGCCTGCTGGAAGTAGCAAGCGTGGGGAGTCTTGTCGACCGCCACATCGATCTCGTCGACGCGGGGCAGGGGATGCAGGATCTTCATGGTGGGCTTGGCCCCTTCCAGAGTCGCCAGCTCCAGAATGAACTTGGCAGCCATGTGCTTGTATTCAGTCTCGTCGAAGCGCTCTTTCTGGACGCGGGTCATGTAGAGGATGTCCAGCTCCGGCATCACCTCTTCCATGGTCTGGTGGACGCTGAACTGGATACCCTTCTCTTCCAGCTCTTCGCAGATGTAGTCCGGCATCGCCAGCGCTTCCGGGGAGATGAAGAAGAAGCGGCAGTTGAACAGGCTGAGGGCCTGGGCCAGCGAGTGCACGGTGCGGCCATATTTCAGGTCACCGACGAAGGCGACGTTGAGGTTGTCCAGACGGCCCTGGGTCTCATGGATGGTGAACAGGTCGAGCAGGGTCTGGCTCGGATGCTGGTTGGAGCCGTCGCCGCCGTTGATGACCGGCACGCGGGAGAACTCGGAGGCCAGACGGGCCGCGCCCTCTTTCGGGTGGCGCATCACCACCGCATCCGAGTAGGAACCGATGATCTTAATGGAGTCAGCCAGCGTCTCGCCTTTCTTGGCGCTGGTGTTGCCACCGTCGGCGAAGCCGATGATGTTGCCGCCAAGGCGCTGTACCGCGGTCTCGAACGAGAGGCGGGTGCGGGTGGAGGCTTCGAAGAAGCAGCTGGCAACCAGCTTGTCTTTCAACAGGCTGGTGTCAGGTTCAGCCTTCAACCGTTGTGCGGTTGAGACTACCAGTTCCATTTCTGACCGGGTCAGGTCCGAAATGGAGATGACATGTTTCTTATAGAGTGGATTGGTCATCGTCTGCATTCCCTTTGACATCATTGGAGGTTTTTCGGGCACAAAAAAAAGCCCCTGAAACAGGGGCTTTTTTTAAAAATAACTGGGGATCGTTGGGGTGGGAACCGGAAACAACGGGGCCGCTCTGGTGCGCACCACCCGTCTGCAAGGCTGTTTTCTGAATCAAAAACTGCATCGTTTCGTCCCGACCTTTTTCAAAACCGGACAGATTATAGGGCCGCATTTTTAATTGTCAAAATTTTATTTCCGATGCCAATTTCAGCATGAAAAACGTTTAAGTGGCGGAAACATGACGACAAATCCACACTCTGTGCGTCTCTTGCAGCGATTCCCCATCGCGGGCCATGGCGCGCAAATAACCGAGTCTGTGGTGCCCTTCCAGCAGGCAGTAGGGGCGGGGCAGGGGATGACCGTTCGGGTAGCTGGAACCCTCTTCCGGCACCAGCACGATGACAGGTTCGGGCCAGGTGCCTTCGCTCAGCATCTTCTCGCCGAGCCAGGAGCGGCGGACATAGCGGTTGCTGCGCAGCATCTCGCCCCAGCGCTCGATCACCTCCATATGGCGGGAGTCTATCTGCTCGATAATCTGCGCGGTGGGCCAGCTTTCGCATGCGAACTGGTGGCTGGCGAGATCGATAAAGCTCCAGTTGGACTCAAAACCGCGCCAATGACGGTAAATCCACTGGGAAAGCACATTTTCGGGGATGAAGGGCACCAGCGGGGCGACCCGGGCCAGGTAGTCGGGCAGGGACTCTGTTTTGCGTTCGTCCCTGAAGTTGAGGGGCGCAAGTTGTTGGAGCAGTCGGTAATTGAGCATAAGTGGCCTCCCGGTACCTGCTTTCACCCTACCCCCATTTATGCCCCATTCCTACCCCGCTGAGTCTGGAAATACAGCAAGTTACCCCTCGTTGCTGCACAAATCGGCGCGACTTGTTCGGGATTTGTGCAATCGCATTAAAAGTGTGAAAAAAGCCTTTACCTTTGAAACCCGCTTTGTATACTACGCCTCGTTTGTTGCAGGGGCGTAGTTCCAATTGGTAGAACAGCGGTCTCCAAAACCGATGGTTGCGGGTTCGAGTCCTGCCGCCCCTGCCATTTTCAGAAAGGCCAGCTCATTGAGCTGGCCTTTCGCATTTCCGGCGTTCGCCAATTTATCCCTCTCTCCTTTCTCTTCTCCTTCTTGCCGCTAGCTCTCGGTGACTGTGGCCACATTGATCTCGATGTCTGCCGCAAGAGCGTTCAATGTGCAGCAACCCGCTGTTTCAGGACGGTGACCAGCCGCTGGTGACGGGCGGGGAGCGGCCACTCGGCGCGGTAGATCAGCCAGAGGGTGTCGATCACTTCAATGCTGCTCTGGATCACCCGGATCTTCTCCTGTTGGGCAAAGGCGGTGACGGCGAAGCGGGGCAGCACGGTAAAGCCGAGGCCACGGGCGACCGGCTCCAGGATCAGGCCGATCTGGTTGGTAAAGCCGCGCAGCGGGATCTCGTCGAAGCGCTGGCCGGGGTAGCGTCGTCCCAGCAGGCGTTGTGCCATGCTGCGGCCATCCGGGTGATCGATAAAGCCGAGCTGACAGAGGTGCTGCCAGCTCTGCTCCTCGCCGTCGTTGGGTACCACCAGACAGAGGGGCTCGCGGGCGAAGGGCTCGGCGGCGATGCTGGGGTGCTCCGGCGGTTGATCCACCAGTCCCAGATCGCTGCGCCCTGCCAGTACCGCCTGCACTATGTCGGGGGTGGGGGCGAAGCGGTGCTGGATGGTGAGTCCGGGGTGCTCCTGTTGCTGGTCGAGCAGCAGGGGATAGAGCAGCAGACCAATGCTGCCCGGGGTGGACAGGGTGATGGCGCCGTGGTGAGGGTCATCGTCCGAGAGGCGCGCCCGCAGCTGTTCGGCGGCCTGCTCCTGCTGGTGGGCGAAGTCGAGCAGCACCAGCCCGCGCGGAGTGAGCTCCAGCTGACGGGGCTTGCGCAGCAGCAGGGGGCCAAATTCGGCCTCGAGACGCGAGATATGCTGACTGACGGCGGCCTGAGTGAGATCCAGCCGATCGGCGGCACGGGTAAAACTGCCGGTTTCATGCACCACCACCAGGGTATGGAGCCAGAGTGGATTAACCATAAATTTAATTTATGCCTTCCATTATTTTGACCTTATTTTTCATTATGTCGCCCCTTCCTATCATGTCACCTGTTTCCCACACACAATTTCAAGGTGACGTATGACCTATCCACGCAACTTCTCCCATATCGGTATCACGGTGACTGACCTCGACAAAGCGGTCGAGTTCTATACCAAGGTGATGGGCTGGTATCTCATCATGCCGGCCACCACCATCAGCGAGGATGACTCCGCCATCGGCGTGATGTGCAACGACGTGTTCGGCCCGGGCTGGGGTTCTTTTCGCATCGCCCACCTCTCTACCGGCGACAAGATCGGCATCGAGCTGTTCGAGTTCCCCAACAGCGAGCGCCGTGAGAACAACTTCGAATTCTGGAAGACCGGAGTGTTCCACTTCAGCGTGCAGGATCCGGATGTCGAGGGGCTGGCGGCGCGCATCGTCGCAGCGGGCGGCAAGCAGCGGATGCCGGTGCGCGAGTACTACCCGGGCGAGAAACCCTACCGCATGGTTTACATGGAAGATCCCTTCGGCAATATCGTCGAGATCTACAGCCACAGCTATGAGCTGACCTACTCCGCCGGTGCATATCAGGGGTAAGTGACAGGCCGCCTTCGGGCGGCCTGCTGCTTTGTTGTTACAAGAGTCAGTAGCACGGAATAGCGATCTGGTTCACACGAATAGCGTGTTCTGTTGTTGATAGATGGGAAAATATACAGATTCACTAAAGTCTGTTCATATTGCGGCCGATAGCCTTTGATACATCAGGGTTTTCCCTGCCTGACACAACAACAAGGATTCGTCGTCATGACCCTCTCTCTGCGCGGCAAGCTGCTGGCCACCAGTCTTGGCGTAGTGCTGCTGATGGCATCACTGCTCGGCATCGTTGCCTTTCACACCCTAAAATCCCGCACCATGAGCGCCATCCAGAGCGAGGCGGTCAACTATGGTCACGCCTACTCGGTCGCCATCGGTGAATGGATGACGGATCGCAAGAACACCGTCCATGCGCTGGTCAACCTGATCAGCGATAACCCCCAAGCCGAACTGGTGCCCCACCTGAAGCAGGCCTACACCTCCGGCGGCTTCGGCCTCACCTATTTTGGCTCCGCGCAGGGGGTGATGACCCGGCAGGATCCCTCCCTCAATACCGGCAACTATGACCCGCGCGAGCGCCCCTGGTATCAGGATGCGGTGAAGGCGGGGCAGCTGATCGTCACCGCCCCCTATGTCAGCGTCACCATGCAGAAGCTGGTGGTCACTCTTTCCGAGCCGGTGCGCCATCAGGGCGAGCTGGTCGGTGCCGTGGGGGCCAACCTGGCGCTCGACAAGCTGATCGACGAAGTGCTGGCGATGAAGGTGCAGGGTGAGGGCTACGCCATGCTGCTCGACAGCAGCGGCCTCATCGTCGGCCATCCGCAGAAGGATCTGGCGCTCAAGCCCATCGCCGAGCTGGCGCCGGGACTCTCGGCCGCCACCTTCCAGCAATGGGGCCGCGAAAACAGCGAGCTGCACGCCGCCACCCTCGACGGGCGGGATGTGCTGCTGGCGGTACAACCGGTGCCGGGCACCGACTGGCTGCTGGCTATGGTGATGTATCGCGATGTGCTGGAAGCGCCGCTCAGCAGCCTGCTGTGGGAGCTGGTGGGGCTGACCCTGGTGCTGATGCTGGTGTTCAGTGCCCTGCTCACTGCCACCTTCAAATACCTGTTTGCCGATCTCGGTCGGGTCGCGCACGCCCTGCACGACATTGCCCACGGCGAGGGGGATCTCACCGTTCACATCAACACCCACAGCAAGGATGAGGTGGGTCAGCTGGCCCAGAACTTCAACCAGTTCGTGGCGCGGCTGCACGGCATCGTCAGCCGGTTGCGGGATGTGACCGTCGAGCTGGCGGCCCAGTCCCGTGCCCAGGCGGCCGGGGCGCAGGCTCGCAGTCAGCGGGTGCGCCAGCAGCAGGACGAGATCGTGATGGTGGCGACCGCGGTGACCGAGATGGCTTCCGCTACCCAGGAGATCGCCGGTAACGCCGAGTTTGCCGCCACCACCGCCACCGATGCGGTCGCACTGGCGGTCGCCGGTCAATCCCAGGTTGGTCAGAGTCAGCGCAGCATTACCGGTTTGGCGGACGAAGTGGCCGATGCCAGCCAAATCATCAATGAGCTCGACAGCCATGCCCAGAAGATCAGCGGCATTCTGGCGACCATCAGCGGCATCGCCGAGCAGACCAACCTGCTGGCGCTCAACGCCGCCATCGAGGCGGCCCGGGCCGGTGAGCAGGGCCGCGGTTTTGCGGTAGTCGCGGACGAGGTGCGGGTGCTGTCGCGCCGTACCCACGACTCCACCGACGAGATCCAGCAGATGATCGAGACCCTGCAGCAGACCACCCGTCGCGCCGTGGGCGGCATGGAGACCAGCCGTCAGCTGGCGGGTACCAGCGTCGAAGATGCGGAAGCGGCCAACCAGAGCCTTGCCCGGATCAACGAGGCGATCGGCTCCATCAGCGACATGGCGACCCAGATCGCCGCGGCGGCCGAGGAGCAGACTTCGGTGACCGGCGAGATCAGCCGCAATACCGAGAATATCCGCCACGTCTCGCAAGAGCTTGCCGAGCAGGCGGGCAACGAGGCGGCGCAGGCGGCCGAACTCAAGTCGCTGACCGAGCGGCTGGAGCAGGAGATCGGCCGCTTCCGGCTCTGATCCTCCGCCTACTCTCCATGAAAAAGGGCAGCCCGCGGGCTGCCCTTTGTTATTTCACGACTGGCTTAAGGGGTCTGCTTGACCCAGATAAGCTGGTCGGTGGCAAAGCCCAGCGACTTCGCCTTGGCGACCAGCGCATCCACCTTCGCCTTGGGCGGGTTGGGTGAGCGGGAGAGGATCCAGAGGTAGTCGTGGTTGTAGCTGGTCACCAGCGAGAGCTGGTAATCAGGGTCGAGGTCGATGACGTTGTAGCCGCCGTAGAAGGGGCCGAAGAAACTTACCTTGAGCCGCGCCTCGTCCGGGTTGCCGACGAAGTAGGCCTTGCCTTCGGCTTCGCGCCAGCTGCCATCGCTCTGCTTGCCGCGGTTGAGCACCTTGACGCCGCCATCGTCCCGCAGGCTGTAGGTGGCGCTCACCTGCTCCAGCCCCCGCTCGAAGCTGTGGTCGAGGCGGGCAATCTCATACCAGGTGCCAAGATAACGATCGAGCTGGAAGCCGGTGACGGGGCGGATGCCATCGGCAATCCCGGTACAGGCCGTTAGCAGTAAAGCGGTGAACAGGCAAAGCAGTGAACGCATAAGTAATCCCTCTCTTGTTATCCCTCAATGATGCGCAGCTGGCCATCCCGGAAGCGGGAGGCCTGATCCGTCGGCGTGCTGCCGAAGAAGCGCTTGTACTCCCGACTGAACTGGGAGTTGCTCTCGTAACCGACTCTGGCCGCCGCGGTGCCCGCCTTGATACCGTCGTGCAGCATCATCATCCGCGCCTTGTGCAGGCGAAACGACTTGATGTACTGCAACGGCGAGGTAGCGGTGACCGCCTTGAAGTGGTGGTGAAAGGCGGAGACGCTCATGTTCACCTCCCGCGCCAGCTCCTCCATGGTGAGGTTGTCGGCATAACGGGACTCTATCATACGCAGCACCCGGGCGATCTGGCCCACATGGTTGTGGCGATTGGCGAGCGCCTGCAGCGCCGGGCCGCCCCCCTCGGTGAGGGCGTGGAACAGCATCTCCCGCACCGTCTGCGGCCCCAGCACCCTGGCGTGCAGCGGGTTGTCCATCAGCTCGATCAGTCGCTCGGCGGCGCAAAACATGGTTTCCGACAGGGGGACCGAGTGGACGCCGCTCTTTTGTGGCGCGGGGGCGGGCAGGGCATCGCCCAGCTCCAGCAGCAGCTCTTGCAGGGTGACCAGATCGATCTCGATGGTAAACCCGATAAGCGGCTGCTCGGGGGAGGCGAAGCACTCGCACTCGCAGGGGAGCGGCAGGGTCATCAACAGGTAGTGGTTGGGGTCGTAGCGAAACACCTGATCCGCCAGATAACCCACCTTGTGTCCCTGCAGGATAACGATCATCCGCGGTTGGTAGAGCACCGGGGTGCGGCCATGGTGTTCGGTGGTATAGATGAGGTTGACCTGTTTCACCGGTGATGGGGTGATGCCGGGGGCGGTGACGTGGCGGGTCAATCTGGTTGCGAGGTCGCTGTAACGGTTTTGCATGGGGGCTCTTTGATTCGACAGGTCCGGTTTTCGCTGCTTTGTAGAAATAGGCAAGAATCAAGCAGGATGTTGTCTTGATGGTAGGGTGGTTCTGGAGAAAAATGCAATCACGATTTCGCGGCCTGGCCGCCCTGACTATCAGAAGAAGGCAATGTCGATGAACAACTTTACTCTCCATACCCCGACCAAAATCCTGTTCGGCCAAGGGCAGATCGCCCAGTTGCGCGAGCAGCTCCCGAGCGATGCCCGCGTCATGATCACCTATGGCGGCGGCAGCGTGGTACGCAGCGGCTTGCTGGAGCAGATCCGCAACGAGCTGGCCGGTATGACCCTGTTTGAATTTGGCGGCATCGAACCGAACCCGGCCTACGAGACCCTGATGGGCGCCGTGGAGCTGGCCCGTGCCGAGCGGGTCGACTTCCTGCTCGCCGTTGGCGGTGGTTCCGTGCTCGATGGCACCAAGTTTATCGCCGCTGCCGCGCACTACGAGCTGGCCAAAGATCCCTGGCACATTCTCGAGACCGTCGGCAGCGAAGTGCGTTCCGCCATCCCGCTCGGCTCAGTGCTGACCCTGCCGGCGACCGGTTCCGAAATGAACATGGGCGCCGTCATCACCCGTCGCAGCAGTGGCGACAAGGTGCACTTCTTCTCGCCGTTCGTGATGCCGCGCTTCGCCGTGCTGGATCCGGTGCTCACCTACACCCTGCCCGAGCGTCAGGTGGCGAACGGGGTAGTGGATGCTTTCGTCCACATCGTGGAGCAGTACCTCACCTATCCGGTTAATGCCAAGGTGCAGGATCGCTTCGCCGAAGGCTTGCTGCTGACCCTGATCGAAGAGGGGCCCAAGGCGCTGGCCGAGCCGCACAACTACGAGGTACGCGCCAACATCATGTGGAGCGCCACCATGGCGTTGAACGGCCTGATCGGTGCCGGTGTGCCGCAGGACTGGGCCACCCATATGCTGGGTCACGAGCTGACTGCCCTGCACGGCCTCGACCACGCCCAGACGCTGGCGGTGGTGCTGCCTGCCCTGCTGCGGGCCAAGCGCAAACAGAAACATGCCAAGCTGCTGCAATACGCCGAGCGGGTGTGGGGTCTGCACAGCGGTAGCGAAGCGGAGCGCATCGACGATGCCATCGCCGCGACCCGCGACTTCTTCGAGCGGATGGGGGTCAAGACCCGACTGCGCGACTACGGTCTGAAAGATCTGGGTATCGACACTCTGATCGGCAAGTTGGGTGAGCACGGCATGACCCGTCTGGGCGAGCACAGCGATATCGATCTGGTGCAGAGCCAGCATATTTATGAAGCGGCCTGGTAAGGGCCGCCAATCGGTGCCAAACGGGCGAAACGATTGAATTGCCGGGGCCCTCTCCCGCTATCTGGCGGCTGAGCGGCCCCGCTTTTGTTGGGAAAATGTTACTTTTCGGCGTTTCGCTGCGAGAAGTGAGACGAAAGCGGATTTCGTAAGAACAAAAAACGCTAAGATAGAGGGCCGGTAAAACATTTTTTTTGACTGGTTGGATCACTTTTTTCAGCCGTTTTTACTGGTATAAGCCTCTAATTTGGTTTGTTTTTTTTAATCGTAGCCAGGGATGGGCTGAATTCTGTACGAGTGCCGTCGGGACTGCGGTTGTAATAAAACTCCAAAATTTGATACTAATCACCTTCGCGCCTGAAAAGCGGGGGCCTGACCATGACAGGAGGTTGAGGTAAAGCCTACTGATTTTCATAACAAAGAGCCCTGGACCTGCACTTTGGTCATGTCTTGTTTCGTCAGAAGTGAGACACTGGGCAGCGATTGTTTATTAACCATCAGGGAATAGTCATGCAGATTGGAATACCGAGAGAGAGTCTCGCCGGTGAGACCCGGGTCGCAGCGACCCCGGCTACCGTCGAGCAGCTGAAAAAGCTCGGCTTCGAGGTCGCCATCGAGACCGGCGCAGGCCTGTCGGCCAGCTTCGATGATGCCGCCTTCGAGGCTGCCGGTGCCAGCGTGGTGCCGAATGTCTGGCAAGCCGACCTTATCTTCAAGGTCAATGCGCCGACCGATGCCGAGATCGCACAAATTAAAGATGGCGCCACTCTGGTGAGCTTCATCTGGCCTGCCCAGAACCCTGAGCTGGTCAAGAAGCTGTCCGAGCGCAACATCAATGTGATGGCGATGGATATGGTGCCGCGGATCTCCCGTGCCCAGTCCCTCGATGCCCTCTCCTCCATGGCCAACATCGGTGGCTATCGCGCCGTGGTTGAAGCTGCGCACCAGTTCGGTCGCTTCTTCACCGGTCAAATCACCGCAGCCGGTAAAGTGCCGCCTGCCAAGGTACTGGTGATCGGTGCCGGTGTTGCCGGTCTGGCTGCCATCGGTACGGCCGGTTCCCTCGGTGCCATCGTGCGTGCCTTCGATACCCGTCTGGAAGTGGCCGAGCAGATCGAATCCATGGGTGGGGAATTCCTCAAGCTGGACTTCGGTGGCGAAGACGGCGCATCCAGCGATGGTTACGCCAAAGTCATGTCCGATGAGTTCATCAAGGCCGAGATGGAGCTGTTCGCCCAGCAGGCCAAAGAGGTGGACATCATCATCACCACCGCCCTGATCCCGGGCAAGCCGGCTCCCAAGCTGATCACCAAAGAGATGGTCGACAGCATGAAGCCGGGCTCCGTCATCGTGGACATGGCCGCTCAGGCTGGCGGTAACTGTGAATACACAGTGCCGGGTGAGCTGCATGTCACCGACAACGGCGTCAAGGTGATTGGTTACACCGATCTGCCGGGTCGTCTGCCTGCCCAGTCCTCCCAGCTCTACGGTACCAACCTGGTCAACCTGATGAAGCTGATGTGCAAGGAGAAGGACGGCAACGTCGCCATCGACTTCGAGGACGTGGTTCAGCGCAACATGACGGTGATCCAGGCCGGTGAAGTGACCTTCCCGCCGCCCGCCATCTCCGTCTCTGCCGCCCCGCAGAAACCGGCCGCCGCCAAACCGGCAGCCAAGAAGGAAGAGGCCAAGCCTTCCAACAAGAAGTTCGTGTTCGGTGCCCTCGGCATCGCCGCCTTCGGCTGGATCGCCTCCGTTGCCCCGGCAGCCTTCCTCTCCCACTTCACCGTATTCATCCTGGCCTGTGTGGTCGGTTACTACGTGGTGTGGAACGTATCGCACGCCCTGCACACGCCGCTGATGTCGGTCACCAATGCCATCTCCGGCATTATCGTGGTCGGTGCCCTGCTGCAGATCGGGCAAGGGTCGACTCTGGTTACCGCGCTGGCGTTCATCGCCGTGCTGATTGCCAGTATCAACATCTTCGGCGGCTTCACCGTCACTCAGCGCATGCTGAAGATGTTCCGTAAGGATTAAGGGGGTTTAACGTGTCTCAAGGACTGGTAACAGCATCCTATATCGTTGCCGCCGTGCTCTTCATCCTCAGTCTCGCGGGACTGTCGAAGCAAGAAACGGCCAAACATGGCAACCTGTTCGGTATCGCGGGTATGGCTATCGCCCTGCTCGCTACCGTATTCAACCCGGAGACCAGCGGTGTTCACTGGATCATCCTGGCCATGGTGATTGGCGGTGCCATCGGCGTGCGTCTGGCACTCAAGGTCGAGATGACCGAGATGCCCGAGCTGGTGGCCGTGCTGCACAGCTTCGTGGGTATGGCGGCAGTGCTGGTGGGCTTCAACAGCTTCATCGATCTGCACCCCTCTGCCCCTGCTGAGGTGGTCGTCTCCGTCGGTTCCAACCTGGATGCCACCCTGGCAGCCGCCCGTGCGGCGTTCGAGCAGGCCAACAGCGTTGCCCAGGTCGAGCACCTGACCGGCGCCATGCTGAACATCCATCTGGTCGAGATCTTCCTGGGCGTCTTCATCGGTGCCGTAACCTTTACCGGTTCCGTGGTTGCCTTCGGCAAACTGCGTGGTCTCATCTCCTCCAAGCCACTGATGCTGCCGCACCGCCACAAGCTGAACCTGCTGGCCGTGGTCGCTTCTCTGGCGCTGATGGTCTACTTCGTCAACACCGGTGGCTCTACCTTCGCCCTGCTGGTGATGACCTTGATCGCCTTCGCCTTCGGTTGGCATCTGGTTGCCTCCATCGGTGGCGCCGACATGCCGGTGGTGGTCTCCATGCTGAACTCCTACTCCGGTTGGGCGGCGGCGGCGGCGGGCTTCATGCTTTCCAACGACCTGCTGATCGTCACCGGCGCTCTGGTAGGTTCCTCCGGTGCGATCCTCTCCTACATCATGTGCAAGGCGATGAACCGCTCCTTCATCTCCGTGATCGCCGGTGGCTTCGGCTCCGATGGCGTGGCCTCCACGGCTGATCAGGAGATGGGCGAATACCGCGAAACCAGCGCCGAGGAAGTGGCTGACCTGCTGAAGAACTCCAGCTCCGTCATCATCACCCCGGGCTACGGCATGGCGGTGGCGCAGGCCCAGTATCCGGTGGCTGAAATCACCCAGAAGCTGCGTGATCGCGGCGTCAAGGTGCGCTTCGGTATCCACCCGGTTGCCGGTCGTCTGCCTGGCCACATGAACGTGCTGCTGGCGGAAGCGAAAGTCCCGTATGACATCGTGCTGGAAATGGACGAGATCAACGACGACTTCGCCGATACCGATACCGTGCTGGTGATTGGTGCCAACGACACCGTAAACCCGGCTGCGATGGAAGATCCGGGCAGCCCGATCGCCGGTATGCCGGTACTGGAAGTGTGGAAAGCGCAGAACGTCATCGGTTTCAAGCGCTCCATGAACACTGGCTACGCCGGCGTCCAGAACCCGCTGTTCTTCAAGGAAAATACCCAGATGCTGTTTGGCGATGCCAAGGCCAGCGTCGAGGCAATCCTGAAAGCACTGTAAGTGTCATTCAGAGAGTGGATATCAAGGAGGCTTCGGCCTCCTTTTTTATTGCTCATCCCTTGTATATCCTCAATCCATACGGACCATGAGGGATCTCCATGATGTGGTGTCAGGGTTGGCGAAGGATCGGGTTGTACGGCTGGCTGCTGGCCTCCCTGTTTGGTGCTGGTTCGGCCGTAGCGGCGGACGAGCCGCCGACTCTGACGCTGCTGACCGAGCTGTGGCCCCCTTATGTGATGCGTGGTGACAATGGCGAGCTGGCCGGCGCCGATCTCGATCTGGCCTGTACCGTGTTGCGCCAGATGGGTTATCGCACTGAAATCAGGGTGCTGCCCTGGAAGCGGGTTCTGCAGCAGGCCCGTCTCAAGCAGGGGGATGCGGTAGTCGACGTCTTCTTTGAACCTTCCCGCCAGCACTGGCTCCACTACCCCGAAGAGCCGCTCTCTTACAGCGGTGAAGTGCTCTTCTATCCGACGGCCCGTCCGGTGGATTTCAAGCAGCTCTCCGACCTCAAGGGTCTGCGGATAGGTATTCAGGAAGATTATGCCTACAGTCCCGATTTTCTGATCGATCCCGGGGTGCTCCGGATGCCGATGACGGGGGAGGGGAATGCCATCAAACAGCTGCATTTGATGATGGCCGGTCGGCTGGACGGGGTGGTGCTCAACGAGCGGGTCGGTCGCTACTTGCTGCATACCCAGGGGCTGCAGGATCAGGTGAACCACGGCTCGCGCCTGCTGACCGACGACAACCGCAACTTCCTCGCGTTTACCCACAAGCCCGGCCACGACCAGCTGGCTATCCGCTTCTCCTCTGCCCTCAAGGCATTCAAACAGACTCCCGCCTACAAGCAGTTGCTGGCCCGCTATCACCTCTGAGTTGCTGCCCTGCTGTGCGCCGCTTCACAATTTGTCGCACTTTGTTAAAAGGTGGGCATAATGGCGAGCAAAAAGGGGATGCCGCTCAACATTAGTTGATCTTGTTGATAGTAGAATCAACTGCGGTTTACTCAAAGTTACTCATATATGTCCACAGCAGCCACCACTGACCAGATCAATTCGTTAACGGATGAAGAACGTCATCTGATCGCCAGTTTCGAGCCCGCGGTCGAGGCGCTGGCCGCGCTGTTTGGCGCAGGGTGCGAGGTGGTGTTGCATGCGTTCGATACGTTGGAGGCATCGGTCATCAAGATTGCCAACGGCCATGTCACCGGTCGTCGGGAGGGGGCGCCGGTCACCGACTTTGCCCTCAACCGCTTGCAGGGGGAGGCGGGCAGCCAGTGGAGCAGCTACTTCAGCCGTACCCGCGACGGGACGCTGATGAAGTCCTCCTCCATCACCATCAGCAACCGGCAGGGCAAGCCCATCGGCATGCTCTGCGTGAACTTCAGTCTGGATACCTCCCTTGGCTGCCTGCTCGATACTTTTGCGTTGCCCACGGCACCGGCTCCGCTCAATAACGAGACTTTTGCCAGCTCGGTGGACGAGCTGGTGACTCAGGTGATTGAGAAGGTGGATCGGGACGATTCGCTCTCCTGCACGGTGCGCAACAAGGAGATAGTGACCCGGCTCTTCGACATGGGGATCTTCGAGATCAAGGAGGCGGCCCAGCTGGTTGCCCGGATGCTCGGCATCTCCCGTCATACTGTTTATCTGCATATCCGCAACCACAAGGCGGATCTGAACAAGCAATAACTGCCTGCGGGCACCCTGAACATGAGAAACACTGCGATGAAAGCACAATGGACCGACTTTATTACCCTGCTCAAGCGTGAAGTGGTGCCGGCCCTGGGCTGTACCGAGCCGATGTCGGTGGCGCTGGCAGCGGCAAACTGCCGCAAGCTGCTGGGGGAGACCCCGACCCGTATCAGCGTCTGGGTCAGTGGCAATCTGTTCAAGAATGGCATGGGGGTCGGGGTGCCGGGCACCGGCATGATCGGTCTGCCGGTGGCCGCTGCGGTCGGCATCACAGGGGGCCACCCCGATGCCGGGCTGGAGGTGCTCAAGACCCTCACACCAGAACAGGTGGAAGCGGCCAAGACGTTGTTGCCGGTGATCAAGGTGGATGTGAAGGATGTGCCGGACGTGCTCTACGCCGAGGTACTGGCCGAAGTGGAGAGCCATAGTGCCCGGGTGGTGATCTGCACCGACCACACCCGCATCATCCTGATGGAGAAGGATGGCGAGGTGCTGATGGAGCAGGCCAGTGCCCCCGGCGTGCAGATCCAGCCAGCCAAATCCGCCAAACCGGCCATGACCTTGCGGGAGATCGTCGATTTTGCATTGGAAGTGCCGCTGGTTGAGATCGACTTCATCCGCGAGGCCGCCACCATGAATCAGGCGCTGGCAGATGAAGGGTTGCAGGGTTACGGCCTGAAGATCGGCAAGATCCTCACCGAGCAGGTGGAGCGCAAGCTGCTCTCCGATGACCTGATGACGCTGGCGATGCGCCTCTCCTCCGCTGCCTCCGATGCGCGGATGGATGGTGCCATGCTGCCCGCCATGTCCAACTCCGGTTCCGGCAATCAGGGCATTGCCGCCACCATGCCGGTGGTCGCGGCGGCCCGCTTCCTCAAGGCGAGCGACGAGCAGCTGACCCGGGCACTGGTGATGAGCCATCTGGTGGCCATCTACATCAAGACCTATCAGAACAAGCTGTCGGCGCTGTGCGCCGCCAGTACCGCCGCCATGGGGGCCGGTGCGGCCATCACCTGGCTGCTGGGCGGCCAGTATCAGCAGATCAGCCACTGCATCAACAACATGATTGGCGATGTCTCCGGCATCATCTGCGACGGCGCGGGTAGCGCCTGCTCCATGAAGGTCTCCACCTCCACCTCGGCGGCGGTTAAGTCTTCGCTGATGGCTATCAACAACCTGCATGTCCCCCAGAGCGAGGGGATCGTCTCCGACGATGTGGACCAGACCATCGCCAATCTGGGCCGCCTCTCCAAAGAGGGGATGCTGGATACCGACATCGAAATCATCAACATCATGCGAGCGAAACAGCAGAAGCAGTGAATCTGTGACAAGGGGGCGATAGACCCCCTTGTTCTTGTCACGACGGCGCAGACCGTCTGACACGGTTGCCAGGGCAAGCATGGCGCTTGCTCTTGTTTCTCGGGCCCAAGCCCGCTTTTTGGGGAGTCATACCATGACATTTAGCGTTATCGGCAATCTAGCCATCGCCGCCATCTTGCTGTTCTTTCTCTACCGGTTACAGGAAAAACATGTGAGCTTCACCCGCCGGGTATTTGCCGGTCTGGGGCTCGGTATTCTGTTCGGCGCCGCGTTGCAACTGCTTTACGGTGCAGGTTCGCCCGTCATTGTTCAGATCATCGACTATCTGGATATCGTGGGTAGCGGCTATGTGAAGCTGCTGCAGATGATCATCATCCCGCTGATCATGGTCTCCATCATCAGCGCTATCTTGAAGCTCAATGGCGGCACTGCGCTGGGCAAGATCAGCGCCATGACCATAGGCGTGTTGATCTTCACCACCGCCATCGCCGCCGGGGCGGGCATCCTGATGTCCAACCTGTTTGGCCTGACCGCTGAAGGGCTCACCTCCGGGGCCGCCGAAAGCGCCCGTGGCGCCGCGCTGCAGACTACCCTCGGCAGCGTCGAGAGCATGTCTTTCGCCAAGATGATGCTGGAGTTCATTCCCGCCAACCCCTTCCTCGACATGACCGGGGCGCGCAAGACCTCCACCATCGCCGTGGTGATCTTCTCCATCTTCATCGGCCTCTCCGCTACCGGCATCGCCCGCAAGAAGCCGGAGATCTTCGCCAGCTTCAGCCACTTCGTGGCCGTGGCTCATGCCATCGTAATGCGAATGGTGACTCTGGTGCTGCGCCTGACCCCGTTTGGCGTACTGGCGCTGATGACCAAGGTGGTCTCCGGCTCCAACTATGCAGATATTCTCAACCTGCTCAGCTTTGTGATGGCCTCTTACGGCGCCATCGCCATCATGTTTGTCGTGCACCTGCTGCTGGTGAGCATGGTCGGCATCAACCCGCTGCGCTTCCTCAAGAAGATCACGCCGGTGCTGGCGTTTGCCTTCACCTCCCGTACCAGTGCGGGCTCCATTCCGATGAACGTGCAGACCCAGACCAAGTCGCTGGGTATTCCTGAGGGGATCGCCAACTTCGCTGCCTCCTTCGGTTCCACCATCGGCCAGAACGGCTGTGCCGGTATCTATCCTGCCATGCTGGCCGTGATGATTGCCCCGACCGTCGGGGTCAACCCGATGGATCCCGGCTTTATCATGACCCTGATCGCCATCATCACCGTCAGCTCCTTCGGGGTGGCCGGGATTGGCGGTGGCGCCACCTTTGCCGCGCTGATCGTGCTCTCCGCGCTGGACTTCCCGGTGGCGCTGGCCGGTCTGCTCATTTCCATCGAGCCGCTGATCGATATGGGCCGTACCGCGCTGAACGTCTCCGGCTCCATCACCGCAGGGACGGTCACCAGCCGCCTGATGGGCGAGACCGACATGCATGTGTTCAACAGCGATCACGAAGTGAGTCTGGACGGCGAAGAGTCCACCGTCTGATTTGCGTCGGTTGATCTGCTCGTGGAAAGGGGTGACTCTTTCCCGTCATAGACCGCAGGGAGGGCATGCCCTCCCTGCGCCATTGAGAGGAAAAACAATGAGAATTCTGATCATCGGTGGCGAAGCCGCCGGTATGAGCGCGGCGGCCAAGGCGCGCCGTCTGGCCAAAGATGCCGACATCGTGGTGTATGAGGCCTCCGAAGTGATCTCTTTCGGTGCTTGCGGCCTGCCTTATTTCGTCGGCGACGAGTTTCAGGAGCCCGGTTACATGGCCGAGTTCACACCCGAGCAGTTCGCCGCCAAGGGGATCGAGGTCAAGATTGGCCATCGGGTGCTGAGCGTTGACGCAACTGCCCAGACCCTGCAGGTGGAGCACAACGGCGACAACTTCACCGATCGCTACGATCGGTTGATGATCGCCACCGGTGCCCGCGAAGTGATGCCCCCCATCCCCGGTCTGCAGCAGAAAGGGGTATTCGGTCTGCGCCGGATGGCCGACGGGCTGGCGCTCAAAGCTGCGGTGCAAGACAAGAATAATCGCCGCGCCGTGGTGATCGGTTCCGGCTTTATCGGGCTGGAAGTGGTCGAGGCGCTGGTCCATCAGGGTAAAGAGGTGCGCCTGATCGAGCTGGCGGAGCGGGTCATCCCCGATGCGTTTGATGGCGAGATCACCCAGCACATCGAAACCGAACTGCGCGAGCAGGGGGTCTCTCTCCATCTGGGTGAGCGAGTTGAAGCACTGCTGGGGGATGGTCGGGTGACCGGCGTGCGCACCAGCCAGGGCGAGTACGAGGCCGATATCGTGGTGGTCTGCACCGGGGTCAAGCCCAACACCGAGTTTCTGGCTAATACCGGCATCGAACGACTCGGCAATGGTGCCATCAAGGTGGACCGTCAGGGGCGCAGCTCGCTGGCCAACGTCTGGTCGGCCGGTGACTGTGCCAGCGTCTGGCACAGCGTGAAGCAGCAGCAGGTCTATGTGCCGCTAGCCACCATCGCCAACAAGCTGGGGCGCATGGTGGGCGAGAACCTGGCGGGGGCCGAGCAGGAGTTCCCGGGTACCCTCGGTTCTGCGGCGCTCAAGGTGCTGGGGCTGGAGGCGGGCCGTACCGGTCTTTCCGAGCAGGAAGCCAAGGCGATGGGCATCGACTATCGCACCGTGGTGATCAAGGACAAGTGCCACACCAACTACTGCCCGGGTCAGTCCGACATCCACGTCAAGCTGGTCTACGAGGCGGGCAGCAAACGGCTGCTGGGCGGCCAGATCCTCGGTCGCAAGGGGGCGGTCCACCGCATCGACGCGCTGGCAGTGGCCATCACCATGGGGGTGACCACCGAGCAGCTCGGCATGCTGGACTTTGCCTATGCGCCGCCCTTCTCCCGCACCTGGGATGCCCTGAACGTGGCGGGTAACGTCGCGAAGTAAGCGTTGCTTGCAGCGATAAAAAAACCGATGCCTTGGCATCGGTTTTTTGTTACCGGTTTATCCGTATCACTCAGCCACGGCCGAGGCGGTTCTCCGGGTAGTTCTTGGCCAGCACTTCGCGGGCATGCTTGGCCAGCTGCGGCATCTTCAGAGAGTCGTAAGACTCGACCATGATCTCCAGTGCCTTCTCGGTTTCGGCTGTGTCGGGGTAGGTTTCGACAATCAGCTTGGCCCGGTTGGCGGCCGCGACCAGTGCATCACGCTTCACGTAATACTCGGCCACGCTCAGGTCATATCGGGCCAGACGATTCTTCAGGCCAATCATGCGCGCACGGGCATCGGCGGCATAGACGCTGTTGGGGTAGTTCTGCAACAGGGTCTTGAAGTCCTGGAATGCCTGACGGGCATAAGCAGGGTCTTTGTCGTCCCGATCGATACCGAACAGGCTTTGGAAGAAGTTGTAATCCGCCGCCATGTTGGTCAGGCCGCGCATATAGAAGACGTAATCGATATTTTTATGCGCCGGATTGAGGCGGATAAAACGGTCGATATTGGCGATCGCCTGAGCGGTATCATCCTGCTTGTAGTAGGCATAGATGAGGTCAAGCTGCACCTGATTGGAGTAGGCGCCGAACGGGTAGCGAGAGTCCAAAGCCTCAAGCAATTCAGTGGCTTGCACGTAATTGCCAACGTCCAGTTTGAGGCGTGCTTTCTGGTACAGGGTCTCCGGCGGTTCGTCGGGTACCTTGGGTTTGGTGCTGGAACAGCCTGTGATCAAGGTAGCGACCAAGGCGAGCGACATCAGCAGGTGAGACTTCTTTCCCATCAACAACATCCGGTCCATTTCCACGAAATTGGCAAAGTATCCGTTATGCTTGGCTAAAAGAAAAGCTAGAATACCCGGATTATTTCGAATTGATACCCCCCGCTCAAGAGACCATACATGAGCCAGCATATTGAACTGACAGGCGAATTCCAGGATCACCAATTCGGGCAGCGACTCGACCAGGCCCTGGCCGAATTGTTTCCAGACTACTCCCGCACCCGCATCAAGGAGTGGATTTTACAGGACAGAGTGACCCTGGACGGTCAGGTTGCCAACACCCCGCGCGAGAAGATTCTGGCCGGGCAGCAGGTGCATGTGAATGTCGAGCTGGAAGATGATACTCGCTGGGATGCCCAGGATATCGAGCTCAACATCGTTTATGAAGATGAACACATTCTGGTGATCGATAAACCGGCCGGACTGGTGGTTCACCCGGGCGCAGGCACGCCGGATGGCACCATCCTCAACGCCCTGCTGCACCGCTACCCCGGCATTGCCGAGGTACCTCGCGCCGGTATCGTGCACCGTCTGGATAAAGACACCACAGGTTTGATGGTGGTTGCCAAAACCGTACCCGCCCAGACCCATCTGGTGGAAGCGTTGCAGGCGCGCCAGATCACCCGTGAGTACGAAGCGATCGCCATCGGTCACATGACCGCAGGTGGCACCGTCGATGCGCCCATAGGCCGTCACCCGACCCAGCGTACTCATATGGCCGTGGTGCCCAATGGTCGTCCTTCCGTAACTCACTACCGGGTTCACGAGAAGTTCCGTGGCCACACCCGTCTGCGTCTGCGTCTGGAGACCGGCCGTACCCACCAGATCCGTGTCCACATGGCGCACATCAAACACCCGCTGGTGGGTGATCCCGCTTACGGTGGCCGTCTGCGCCCGCTGCGCAACGCTACCCCTGAGCTGACTCAGGCACTGCGCAACTTTAACCGTCAGGCGCTGCATGCCACCATGCTGCAACTGGCTCACCCCATCACGGGTGAAGTGATGCAGTGGCATTCAGCTACACCGCAAGACATGGTGGAGCTGATGGAAGTGCTGCGCGCGGATACGCTCGCCAATCCGGATGATTTAGTCTGGAACTGATGCGATAGGGCCTGCTGCGTCGGTTTCTGGCGTCATCCGGCCCGAACAGATGCCAAACGGGGTTCCCTTGCAGGAGCCCCGTTTTTATATCGGTGAATTGAAGGAGTCACAGATGAAATGGATCGAACCCGACTGGCCAGCCCCGGCGTGTGTCAGGGCGTTGTCGACCACCCGGGATGGCGGCGTCAGTGAAGGGGTCTTTGCCGGTCTCAATTTGGGCGCCCATGTGGGGGATGAACCGGTGCGAGTCGAGGCCAATCGTGCTCGCTTGCAGCAGGCGGCCGCCATCCCGGGGCCCCTCAACTGGCTTAATCAGGTGCATGGCACCGTGGTTCATCCGGTCAGCAGCCATTATCAGCAAGCGCCGGATGCCGATGCTGCCTGCGCCCATGAGGCGGATCAGGCCTGCATCGTAATGACTGCTGACTGTCTGCCGGTGCTGTTCTGCGATCGGGCGGGTACTGTGGTCGCAGCTGCCCATGCTGGCTGGCGTGGACTGAAAGAGGGCGTGCTCGAGGCGAGTATCGCGGCCATGGGCTGTGAGCCGGGTGAGATCCTGGCCTGGATGGGCCCGGCCATCGGCCCCACTGCATTTGAAGTGGGTGGCGAGGTGCGCGAAGCCTTTATGGCGGAGCAGGCTGAAGCGGTCGCGGCTTTCGTGCCTTCCGCCAACGACGGCAAATGGTTGGCGGATATCTACCAGCTGGCGCGGTTGCGCCTCGCCCGTGCCGGCGTTACCGCCGTCTATGGCGGCGAATACTGCACCTTCAGCGATAGCGAGCAGTTTTACTCCTATCGTCGCGACGGCCAGACCGGCCGGATGGCCTCCCTCATCTGGTTGGCCCGCTAAGCAATCACCCGCCAAGTAATAGCCCGTCTCTCTCAAGAACAGATCCGTATGAGAGAGGCGGGGATCCTGCCCTCTCCCCGCTTTGCAGAAAAAATAACCAGCCCATGCCCTTGAAATAGCCCGTACGGGCCTCATCTTTCATCTCAGAAAGTTATGTTGTTTGCCGCGCAAGCGGCGTCTGCCTGTTTGAAGGGGGAGTGCAATGCGCCTCGATCGCCTTACCAGCAAATTCCAGATTGCTATTTCCGATGCCCAGTCTCTTGCGCTGGGTCGTGATCACCAATTCATCGAACCCGTTCATCTGATGACCGCACTGGTCAATCAGGATGGCGGCTCTATCCGTCCGCTGCTCACCCTGACCGGGATGGATATCAATGCCCTGCGCTCCCGCCTCGGTGAGGAGCTGGATCGCCTGCCGCGCGTCAGCGGCGTGGAAGGGGACGTGCAGCTCTCCAACGGCCTCGGCCGCCTGCTCAACGTCTGCGACAAACTGGCCCAGCAGCGCAAGGATCAGTTCATCTCCTCCGAACTGTTCGTGCTGGCGGCCCTCGACGAGAAGGGGACGCTGGGCGAGCTGTTGCGTGCTCAGGGGCTGACCAAAGAGAAGCTCGAAGCGGCCATCGACAAGGTGCGTGGCGGCAAGAAGGTGGAGGATGCCAACGCCGAGGAGAACCGTCAGGCGCTGGAAAAGTACACCATCGATCTGACCGAGCGGGCCGAGATCGGCAAGCTCGACCCGGTGATCGGCCGTGATGACGAGATCCGCCGTACCATTCAGGTGCTGCAACGCCGTACCAAGAACAACCCGGTGCTGATCGGTGCCCCCGGTGTCGGTAAAACCGCCATCGTCGAGGGACTGGCTCAGCGCATCATCAACGGCGAAGTGCCGGAAGGGCTCAAAAACAAGCGGGTGCTGTCGCTGGACATGGGGGCGCTGGTGGCCGGTGCCAAGTATCGCGGTGAGTTTGAAGAGCGGCTCAAGGCTGTACTGACCGATCTCGCCAAGGAGGAGGGCAACGTCATCCTCTTTATCGACGAGCTGCACACCATGGTCGGCGCCGGCAAGGGCGAAGGGGCCATGGACGCGGGCAACATGCTGAAACCAGCGCTGGCCCGTGGCGACCTGCACTGCGTCGGAGCCACTACTCTGGATGAGTACCGTCAGTACATCGAGAAGGATGCCGCGCTGGAGCGCCGTTTCCAGAAGGTGCTGGTGGAGGAGCCGACAGTCGAGGATACCATCGCCATCCTGCGCGGCCTGAAAGAGCGTTACGAGCTGCACCACCATGTGCAGATCACCGACCCCGCCATCGTGGCGGCGGCCCAGCTGTCCCACCGCTACATTGCGGATCGCCAGCTGCCGGACAAGGCCATCGACCTTATCGACGAGGCGGCAGCCAGCATCCGGTTGCAGATCGACTCCAAGCCCGAGGCGCTCGATCGTCTCGAGCGGCGCATCATCCAGCTCAAGCTGGAGCAGCAGGCGCTGATGAAAGAGGATGATGACGCCAGCCGCAAGCGTCTGGAGCTGATCAATCAGGAGATTGGCGAAAAAGATCGGGAATACAACGAGCTGGACGAGGTGTGGAAGGCCGAGAAAGCCGCACTCGCCGGCACCCAGCATATCAAGGCTGCGTTGGAGCAGGCCCGTCAGGATCTCGATGTGGCGCGCCGGGCAGGCGACCTGGGCCGGATGTCCGAGCTGCAGTACGGCCGCATTCCGGAGTTGGAGAAACAGCTGGATCTCGCCACTCAGGCCGAGATGCAGGAGACCAGTCTGCTGCGCAACCGGGTCACCGACGTGGAGATTGCAGACGTGCTGGCCCGCTGGACCGGTATTCCGGTCGCCCGCATGCTGGAAGGGGAGCGCGACAAGCTGCTGCGGATGGAAGATCAGCTGCACAGCCGGGTGATTGGTCAGGAAGAGGCGGTCGATGCGGTCTCCAACGCCATTCGTCGCTCCCGTGCCGGTCTCTCCGACCCTAACCGCCCCATCGGCTCCTTCCTGTTCCTGGGGCCCACCGGGGTGGGCAAGACCGAGCTGTGCAAGGCGCTGGCCGAGTTCCTGTTCGATACCCAGGATGCCATGGTGCGGATCGATATGTCCGAGTTTATGGAGAAACACAGTGTGGCCCGTCTGGTGGGGGCGCCTCCCGGATACGTGGGTTATGAAGAGGGTGGTTATCTGACCGAGGCGGTGCGCCGTCGTCCCTACTCGGTGATCCTGCTGGACGAGGTGGAGAAGGCGCATCCCGATGTGTTCAACATCCTGTTGCAGGTGCTGGACGATGGCCGCCTGACCGATGGTCAGGGTCGCACCGTCGATTTCCGCAACTCGGTGGTGATCATGACCTCCAACCTCGGGTCGGATCTGATTCAGGAGCACCACTCCGAGAAGGATTACGACGAGATGAAGGCCATGCTGATGGATGTGCTGACCCGCAGTTTCCGGCCGGAATTTATCAACCGGATCGACGAGACAGTGGTGTTCCATCCCCTCGGCGAGGATCACATCAAGTCCATCGCCCGCATCCAGCTCAAGAGCCTGATGGGCCGACTGGAGGCTCAGGGCTACGAGGTGGAGGTGAGCGAAGCGCTGCTCGAGAAGCTGGTGCATGCCGGGTTCGACCCCGTCTACGGGGCGCGTCCCCTCAAACGGGCGATCCAGCAGAAGGTGGAGAACCCGCTGGCGCAGGCCCTGCTTTCCGGCCGCATCGTGCCGGGCAAAAAACTGGTGCTGGGGGCCGACAGCAACGGCCTGACAATGACCCAGTAACCAGTCTCGTATCTATGTTTGCAACGCCAGCCTTCGTGCTGGCGTTGTCATATCTGGTGGCGGGGATTCGGAAGAAAAAAACGGCAATCCGAAGATTGCCGGGAGGAATGTAGTGACGCGACCTGGCGTGGGTTGAGCGGGTCGCAGGGGCAAGCCCCCGATTGCGAAGCGCGGCCACTGCTGGCCTCGCTTCTTACAGCCTGCCGGGGATGCGCTCACTCAACCCCGACGGCCACCTGCTTGTTGCCATGCCAGCTGCGATAGCGCCGGCATGGCCTTCATTCGTTACAGCATGCCAGGGATAGCGGCCTTCATTTCAGAGGGCCACACACCAACCTGCACCTGACCGATATGCTCTTTTTGCAGCAGCAGCATGGCCAGACGGGATTGGCCGATACCGCCACCGATGGTTTGCGGCATCCGTGCTGCCAGCAAATCCTGATGCCAGTCGTACTGCAGGCGATCCTCGTCGCCGGTGATAGCCAGCTGGCGACGCAGCGCCTCGGCATCGACCCGGATCCCCATGGAGGAGATCTCGAAGCTATCTTGCAGCACCGGGTTCCACACCAGAATGTCGCCGTTCAGACCGGCCAGACCCAGCTCGCTGTGGCTGCTCCAGTCGTCGTAATCCGGGGCGCGCACATCGTGGCGCTCGCCGTGGGAGAGGGCTCCGCCGATGCCGATCAGGAATACGGCACCCAGCTCTTTGGCGATGGCGCGCTCGCGCCCCTTGGCATCGAGATCCGGGTAGCGGGCCAGCAGCTCTTCGCTGTGCAGGAACTGGATCTCGGCTGGCAGGAAGGGGGTCAGCTCATGTTCGGCACAGACCGCGCGCTCGGTGGCCTTGATGGCGGCCCAGATGCCGCGCACGGTTTCCTGCAGATAGGCCAGATCGCGGCGCTCGCTCGGCATTACCTTCTCCCAGTCCCACTGATCCACGTAGACGGAGTGGATGGGGGTGAGTTTGTCTTCATCCGGACGCAGCGCCTTCATGTGGGTGTAGATCCCTTCACCCGGGCCGAAGCCGAAGCGACCCAGGGTCTGGCGCTTCCATTTGGCCAGTGAATGGACCACTTCGTAGCTGTGATCCGGCAGGGTTTTTACTTTGACCTGCACTGCATTCTCGTGGCCAGAGAGGTTGTCCTGAGTACCATCACCGACCCGGCTCAGAATGGGGGCTTGCACCTCCATCAGACCCAGTTGCTGGGCGAGTTGGCGGGAGAACATCTCTTTGACGAAGCTGATCTGCTGTTGGCTGCGAATGTAGTGCTGTTTCATGCTGAATTCCTGTTTCAAACCCCGTTGGATGTGGTGATTCTTCAACGGATTGCCAACTAAATTCAATATTCGATAATAGAAATAGGCTTTATGCATTTTTTTCTTCAAAATAAGCCGTTATTTAATGAGGTATCGTCAACGGGAGTGCAAAAAAATGCCGGAAAATTACCGGATCGATAATCTCGATCAGGCCATCCTCACCGCTCTGATGGAAAATGCGCGGATCCCTTACGCCGAACTTGCGAAACAACTGGCGGTCAGCCCGGGCACCATCCATGTGCGGGTGGAGAAGATGAAACAGGCGGGGATCATCGAGGGGACGCGGGTGCAGGTTAACCCCAAGAAGCTGGGTTACGACGTCTGCTGCTTTATCGGGATCAATCTGAAGAGTGCCAAGGATTACCCCTCGGCGCTGGCCAAGCTGCAGGCGCTGGACGAGGTGGTGGAGGCTTACTACACCACCGGCCACTACAGCATCTTCATGAAGGTGATGACCCGCTCCATCGACGAGCTGCAGATAGTGCTGATCAACAAGATCCAGACCATCGACGAGATCCAGTCCACTGAAACTCTGATTTCGCTGCAAAACCCGATCCTGCGGGATGTGAAACCCTGACCCCTTGATCAGGGTTCGATATAGGGGATGGCGTACTTGTCGTAGAGGGCCTTGAGGCTGCCGTTTCGCTTCATGCGCAGCAGTTCGGCATCGTAGGCCGCCATCAGGGCGGGGGTCTGTGCATCCGCTCGTGCGCGGGCCCAGGTGTTGAAGTAGGGGCTGCTCTTGAGCGGTTTGGGCAGGTAATCGATCTTTCCCGTCAGCCCCTCCTCCTTGATCTGGGTGAAGGCGGTGACCAGCGGCATGGGCACGGTATCGATGCGTCCGGCCAGCAGTTTGCGCAGTTGCAGCTGGTTCATGGTGATCTCCTGGAACTGATAGGCCGGGTCGGTCATCGCCACCGCCAGTTCAGGGGTGTAGGAGAAATCCTTGGTCACGCCGATGCGCCAGGGTTTGAGATCGGCCAGCGTTTCGTAGCGGATCTTCATCAGGTCCGCCTTGCGCACGAAGAAGTGCCAGCTGTGGCGAAGATGGGCCTGTTGGGGATAGATGAGATAACTCTCCCGCTCTGCCTTGTAGGAGTGGGTCATCACCAGATCGCAGGCGCCGGTTTCGGCATTGCGGGTGAGGCGGGCACCGGAGTCGGCCAGCTCGATCCGAAAGGGCGTCTCCAGCTTGTCGAAGATGGCGGTGACTATGTCGATATCGAGTCCGCGGGGTTTCTGATCTGCATCGAGATACTTGAGCGGGGGCTCCATGGTGCCGCAGATCACCAGCTCTTTGGCGGGCAATCCGAGTGGAAACAGCAACCAAAACAGGGGGATCACACGCAAACTACGTCTCCTGAGCCCGTTTGAAGATATTCCAAGACCTGATTCCAGTATATTGGATGGCACCTGATCCGTTAGAAGCGACTGTTTATGGCAAATCCTGAAATCGAGAGCCCGCTGGACGGGATCGACAAGTTGACCGTCTCGCTCTACCGCCTTGGCTTGAGTGCGGCAGCCCTGTTGCTGCTTTGCCGCGGTGCGGCGCTGCTGAGCGGGATGGCACTGCTCCCGTCGGCACAATGGTTGATGTCGCTGGCAGTGGCAAGCGCAATCTGCGGCTTCTCGCTGCATATCTACGACAAGCGGATTCGCCTGATTCTGCAGGGATTTGGTTGGGGCGCGTTGGCCCTGGCAGCGGTGGGAGCGCCGGATGCGCTGGTGCTGGGGGCGGCGTTGGCGACCCTCTCCGGGCTGGCGTTCAAGGAGCAGTTTTGCTTCGCCATTCCCGGCATCAAGCTGGTGCCCGTATTGCTGCCGGCGTTATGGTTGCTGGAGTGGTTGCGGGTGGAGTGGGCCGCCGCACTGGTGGCGCTGGTCTGCGGCGCCCTGTTGACCTTGCTGGCGCTGGCCAAGTGGCGGATGCCCCTGCACTTCGATATCGGTGACAAGGGGCGTTACCAGATCTAGGTCTGCTGGCACACCTTCATCTGCTGGTTGAGGGCCTGCATCACCTGACGGCGGCTGATGATGCCGATCACCTTGCCCTGTTGCAGCACCGGGTAGATCTTGGGCTTGGCATCGGCCATCTGGCGAGCCAGATCCAGAATGCTCTCATCCGGCCCGACCGAGAGGGGTGTGCGGTTCATCAGATCCTCCACCCGGGTGCGGGTATCGCAGTGGTAGCTGCCGGTGAGCAGGCTGGGAATGCAATCTTGTTCGGAAAGAAAGCCGATCAGCCGTTTCTGCTCATCCAGTACCGGCAGGCCGCCAAGACCCGATTGATGCAGGCGATCCAGCGCTTCTGCCAGGCCGAGTCCGGCAGTGAGGGAGTGGGTCAGGCGACCCATGTGGTGGTGTACTTTCAGCATGGTGGTGACTCCGCAAGAGGGGGGATGCCGCCACTATGACGCGGGTGGGTGGCCCGCGACCAATGGCTTGTGCCGCAGGGATTGATAGGCACAAGCCATCGGCGGTGATCCGCTGGCAGGCGGGCTTCGTTCATGCAAGACCATGAAAGGGAAAGGAGATCGTATGCGTGCATTGGTTACGGGCTGCGGCCGTCGACTCGGATTTTATCTCTGTGAACAGCTGGTGGCGGCGGGTTGGCAGGTGACGGGCAGTTATCGCAGCGAGCGGCCGGAGCTGGCCACGCTGGCTGCATTGGGGGTCGAACTGGTGCAGGCGGATTTTGGTCGGGAAGAGGACGTTGGCAAGCTGATCGATGTGCTGGCGACCCATCAGGATCTGACGCTGGTGATCCACAACGCCTCGGCCTTCGAGCCGCAGGCAACTGATCCGGCGGCGCAACTGGCCCAGTTCGAGCAGTTCTACCGGGTGCACATGGCGGCCCCCTTCCAGCTAAACCGGGCGCTGGCCCCCCAGCTGGCCAGCAATCCCAACGCCAGCATCATTCATATCACCGATATCTATATCCATGCCCCGGCCCCCCGTTTTGCCAGCTATGTGGCCACCAAGGCGGGAGCCCATTCGCTGGCCATGAGCTTTGCCCGAGACCTGGCGCCTGCGGTTCGGGTCAACACCATAGAGCCGGGCCCCATTCTGTTTCTCGACGAGCATGACGAGGCGTGGCGCCAGCAGGTGTTGGCAAAAACACCGCTGGCGCGGGAGGGGGGACTTGAGCCCATCTGGCAGGCGGTGCAGTTACTGATGGGGAACAGTTATATGACGGGGGCCAGCATCAAAGTAGATGGCGGGCGCGCGCTGGCTACCCTCTGAAGAATTGCCAAGCACCAGCGGCCCCAGCCCGACCTGCCGGGTCAGCAAGCCCTTGCCGGGTTTGAGCTTGCCCGACGGGGCGTGGAGCGTCACTTGCAGCGCCACCTTGGGGTCATGCACCTCGCCATGGCCGTAGAGCTCGGCCAGCAGCTCCGCCAGATAGGAATCGACCTCTGCCGAGGCAAAGTCACCGCTCCTGTTGCTGGCCAGAATATCGATGTCGAGCGGCCGGTCGTGCACCTTGCAGAGCGGATCGCTGCGATCCCGGCCGTGGGCCACCTCGAGGGCGACAAAGTGCTGCTTGAGGCGGGCGGCATCGAGCGGGCTCTCCACCACCAGCAGGCAGTTGAGAAAGTCGTGGCTGGAGTGCATTCCCACCGGCTTGGTGCGGATCACCGAACTCAGCCGCAGGGGGCCGACGTTCGCAAACAGCTCGGCCAGCGCGCGGCTGACATGAATATGCGGGTCAATATTGGAACCAATGCTACACAGATAGAACATGCTCACCTTCCCGGGGTTGGGCTCATCTGAAATGTATACGCAGCTCACGGTTATCGGATTAACTATGGCTTAACATTGTCTTATCTATTGTGATCCGGCACTGATTGGCAGAAAGGAGGTTTGCATGAGTGTGGAGCTGAAATGGGCGCTGTTGACCGCCTCGGGCGCGCTGGCGATGATCATGATTATCTGTCTGGCCTCTGTCGCGTTGGCGTGAATCACCACAATCCAGATAATACAAACCGGCCTGTTGGCCGGTTTTGTTTTTTGGGGCGGTGCGGCTATGCTGGCGCACCGGTGAGAATGCAAGAGAAGAGATGATGACCAAGGTTCGCCCACGCTCCCTGCTGCAGGTGGTATTGATGGGATTTGTGCTGGTATTGATGCCGCTGGGCGGCATGATCTGGCACAACAGCACCTCCCTTGCCCACCTCAGTCAGCTCACCAGCGACGAGATGGAGCGGGCGGTCAAGGATACCCGCCGCGCCACCCTGCTGACGGCGCAAGCCATCGATATCGAACGCACCTTGCGCCGCTTCGCGGTGCTGGGGGATCGCCGCAGTCTCACCAGCTACCAGCAGCAACTCGATGGTTATCGGGTGTTGCTGGCGGAACACCGCAACTCCATCACCGACGGCCAGCTTTACAGCGGGCTCGATCAGGGGCTGGCCTGGCTCGACAGCCTGCAGGATGCCGCGCTGGCCCGGGCGGCGGTAGCGGGGGACAAGCTCGAGCAGTTCAACGATGCCAACAAGCAGCTCGAAATAGTCACCCGCAGCCGGGTTGACGAACACATGGATCGGGTGCAGCTCACCATCGCCGGACTGACCAGTGAGCTCTGGTGGGTGAGCGGTGCGGTGGCGGCGCTCAGCCTGCTGATGGTCTTTATCTTCACCTACCTCATCATCCACCCGGTACGACAGATTGAGTCGCGCATCTTGAGTCTGGGTGCCGGGGTCGAACCCGATCCCAAGCCGGTTGACGGCCCTGCCGAGCTGGTATTGTTGGGGGAGCGGATCGTCTGGCTGCACGACAAACTCAAGGAGCTGGAGCTGCAGAAATACCAGTTCCTGCGTCATGTTTCCCACGAGCTCAAGACCCCGCTGGCGGTGCTGCGGGAGGGGACGGATCTGCTCTGCGAGCAGCTGGTCGGGCCTTTGACGCCGGATCAGCTGGAGATCTGCCAGATGCTCGACGAGAACAGTCGGCGCCTGCAGACCCTGATCGAGCGGCTGCTCGACTTCAACCGGCTCAGTCAGCAGGAGGCCTTCGAACTGGAGCCCGTCCCCCTGCTGCCGATGTTGTCGGAACTTTCTGCCGAGTACCGGCTGGCATTGGAGTCCAAGCAGATCCGTGTACACTTGCCGACCGTGCCGGTTACCCTGTGGGCGGAGCCCTACCGGCTACGGCTGATCCTCGATAACCTCTTCTCCAACGCCGTCAGTTACGGCGCCAGCGGGGGCAATATCTGGATCAGGGCAGGGCAGAATGAACAGATAAGCTGGCTGGAAGTGGCCAACGAGGGGCCCAAGATCCCCGTGGCCGATCAGCAACGCATTTTTGAACCCTTCGAGCAGGGCAGCACTGTGCGGCAAGGTCTCTTGAAAGGCTCGGGCATGGGCCTCTCCATCGCCCGTGAGTCTGCCAACAGCCTGGGGGGGGAACTGGTTCTGGTAGAGGATGAACAGGCTGATGTCTGTTTCAGGTTGACGTTGAAATGAGGACTATGAAGATACAACGCGTATTTCCAGCTCTGATGGCAGGGCTGCTCGCGGGTTGCTCCTTGCTGCCGCAACAGGCACAGCGGGAGTCCTCCGATATCGCTTTTGCCAAGCGGATGGAGTTTGCCAACAAGGAGATGCAGGTGCGTCTGCAATACTCCGACTGGCTGCTGGCCAGTCACCCCCAGCAACGGGTGCAGGAGCGTCAGCGTCTGAAAGGGGCCGACGATCTGGAGAGCCGGGTCAGTCTGGCCATGGTTGACTCCCACCCCGCCGAGTCGGTGGCCAATCGCACCGCCGGTCTGGCGCGCCTGAAGCAGATGTTGCCCGAACTGGGTCTCGATGCGCAGGCCTTTTTACGTAGCTGGATCGCCCTTGGCGAGCAGCTGCTGGCTCGCGACAGCCGTCGCGATGACCAGAGTCAGGAGATCCAGCGGCTGCGCCGCCAGATCGAGCAGCTGACCGCTATCGACGACCAGCTCAACCAGCGCAAGCTGAACGAGAATCGTGAGGTAATACCATGAGCCGGATCCTGTTGGTGGATGACGACGTCAGCCTGCTCAAACTGATGAGCATGCGGCTGCGTAGTCAGGGTTATGAAGTGGATACCGCCGACAGCGCGGAAGGAGCCCTCGACCGGTTGCGTCAGCAACGGGCCGATCTGGTGCTGAGCGATCTGCGGATGGCCGGCATGGACGGTCTGGCGCTGTTCGAGCGGATCCAGGCCCAGTGGCTGGGTTTGCCGGTGATCATCATGACCGCCCACGGCACCATCCCGGACGCCATTCAGGCGACCCGCTCCGGCGTATTCAGCTTCCTGACCAAACCCATCAACAAGGATGAGCTGTTCGCCACCATCGAACATGCGTTGAGTCTGACGCGGCCGAAACAGCAGCAGGAGTGGCAGTCGCTGATCCTGACCCGCAATCCTCAGCTGGAGCAGCTGCTGATCCAGGCTCACAGCATTGCGACCATGGAGGTACCGGTACTGATCATGGGGCCGTCAGGCTCCGGCAAGGGGGCGATGGCGCAGGCGCTGCACCAGGCCAGCCAGCGGCGCGACAAGCCGCTCCATACCATCAACTGTGCCGCCATTCCGTGGGCGTCACTCGACTTGCAGCTGTTTGGTGAAGATGGCCAGTCCGGTCTGTTCGAGCAGGCCAAGGGGGCGACCCTGTTTCTCGACGAGATTGGCAGCCTCTCCGAATCCCTGCAGGCCAAGCTGCTGCAGGTGATGGAGGAGTATGGTCAGGGCACGCCGGAGGTGAGGGTGCTCAGCTCCAGCCATCAGGATCTGGTCAAGGCGATGGAGGAGGGGCGCTTTCGGGAAGATCTCTTCTACCGTCTCAACGTCGCCAATATCACCTTGCCGTCTCTCAGTGCCCGCAGTGAGGATATCCCCCTGCTGGCCCGTCAGGCGCTCGACGATTACCGCAGCCGCCACAGCGATTGCGCCGCCATGGGTTTTTCGCCCGAATCGCTGGCGATGCTGGCGGCCGCTGCCTGGCCTGGCAACGTGCGCCAGCTCTGTAACGTGGTGGAGCAGCTCGCCAGCCTCTGTTGCAGCCCGGTGATCGGGGTCTCCATGGTGGAGTCCGCCCTGAGTGGCGGCGGCGGCGGCATCCCCTCGTTCAACGAGGCGCGGGCCGAATTCGAGAAGGAGTATCTGATCCGTTTGCTGCGCACCACCGAGGGCAACGTGACCCTGGCGGCCAACATGGCGGGCAGAAACCGTACCGATTTTTACAAGTTATTGAATCGGCACGGTATCGAAGCTGCAAACTTCAAATCGAAGGGATAAATCAGGCGGGATCAACTACCGCCGGAGCGGCATCGGCTTTCTGGGTTTTATGGGAGAGCCAGAGGCCGCTCGCCTTCATCAGGTAACCGAACAAGGCGCCAATGATGAGGGAGGGCAGGATCAGCCGCCACTCGCCAGCCGCCCCGAAGGTGGCACAGCAACCGGCAAAGGTGCCGGGAATGTAGCCGAGCCACTGCTGCTTGGCCTGTACGCACATCAGGGTGGCGACCACCCCCGTCATCACATAACCCGCCACACCCGCTCCCCACAGACTGTCGCCATGGATCAGCAGCAGTGCCCACAGCATGCCGCTGGTGTTGCAGAAGATGGTTTGCAGCAGCGCCTTGTAGCCGCCGCTTGACGCGAAATAGCTGGTGCAGCCGAGAAAGCCGACCCAGGAGATAAGGCCAAATGCGACGGCAATCCAGCCCCAGACGGCGGAGAGAATTCCAGTGGTGATGGCGATGGCGATCAGTGGGCTCATGGGGGCGACTCTTCAGTTGGCTTCGCAAAATGGGCAGCCTACCCCCGGCAATCGGGGCGGCAAGCGGGGGCCGAATTGTGTGTGATCTTCATCACCCTTTTCAACTCAGGAATACGCTTGCGCTCGCGAAAAAAATTCATTGGTGACCGGCCTGACAGTCGGCCATAGTTAGAGGCCCTGTCCTGCTCATGGAGTGAGTCTGATGGCGCCAAATGTGATCGTTCCCCTGCTGGTGTTCGTAGTCCTGTTTCTGGTCGGCACCATGGCCAAGGCACTGCCCCTGCACCACATGATGTAAATTTGTGTGAAATAAAAATCTGCCGGGGCGGGTCTTATCCATACTGCCTCACTCAGCCCCGGGAGTTTTTCATGTTGATCAAGCGTCGTACCGCCCACCCCCTCACCGAACAGGATGTCACCCCGGAAGCCGTCTATCAGGACCGCCGCCTTATTCTCAAGGGGCTGGGTCTGGGCGCGGCCACCCTGGCGTTTCCCACTCAGGCCGGTGTACTCGATCTGCTGCGCGGTAAAGAGGATGCTCCCCAGTTAGCCACCAAACCGCTCAACAGCAAGCCTGCCGAGCGCCCGGCCAATCTGGTACTGACACCGGAAGAGAAGGCCACCAGTTACAACAACTTCTATGAGCTGGGCACCGACAAGTCCGACCCGGCTCGCAACGGCCATTACCTCAAGCCCGAACCCTGGACCCTCAAGGTGGAGGGGGAGGTGGCCAAGCCTTTTACCCTCGATGTGTGGGATCTCATCAACAAAAGCGAGCTGGAGGAGCGGATCTACCGGCTGCGCTGCGTCGAAGCCTGGTCCATGGTACTGCCCTGGAACGGCATCTCGCTGGCAGAGATCATCCGCCGTGCCGAGCCCACCAGTCGCGCCAAGTTTGTCGCCTTCGAAACCCTGTTTGACCCGAAGCAGCTGCCGGGGCAGGCCTCCAGTCTGGGGGGCGGCATCGAGTATCCCTACGTCGAAGGGCTGCGTATCGACGAGGCGATGCACCCTCTCTCTTTCCTTGCGATGGGGCTCTACGGCAAGACCCTGCCCGCCCAGAATGGCGCGCCGATCCGGCTGGTAGTGCCGTGGAAGTACGGCTTCAAGAGCATCAAGAGCATCGTCTCGATCCGGCTGGTGGAGGAGATGCCGCCAACCACCTGGAACCTGCTGGCTCCCAACGAATATGGCTTCTACGCCAACGTCAACCCGCAGGTGGATCACCCGCGCTGGAGTCAGGCCAGCGAGCGTTTCATCGGCGAAGGCGGAGTGTTTGGCGCCAAGCGTCAGCCGACCCTGATGTTCAACGGCTATGGTGACGAAGTCGCCTCGCTCTATCAGGGGATGGATCTGCGCCAATGGTACTGAGATTGAAACCGGCCCATATCAGCGGCTTGCGGGCGCTGGTGCATCTGGGCTCCCTCGGCTTCCTGCTTTGGCTGGGTTTTGCCATTCCGGCAGGTCTGCTGGGGGGCGATCCTGTGCCCGAGCTTATCCACTACCTCGGCAAGGGGGCGCTCAACCTGCTGCTGCTCACCCTGCTGGTCTCGCCGCTGGCCAAGCGCTGGCGGCAGGGGCAGCTTATCAAGCTGCGCCGCCCCCTCGGGCTCTGGTGTTTTGCCTGGGCGCTGCTCCACTTTATGGCGTGGCTGGGGCTGGATCTGCAGTTTGACTGGGGTCTGATTGGCGGCGAGCTGGTCAAGCGCAGTTATATCGTGGTGGGGATGGTGGCCCTGTTGCTGCTGGCCGCCCTCAGCATCACCTCGCTGCCCGTATTGCAGCGCAGCATGGGCGCCGCATGGCAGAAGCTGCACAACTGGGTCTATGCCATCGCCCTGCTGGTGCCGGTGCACTACTGGTGGTCGCTCAAGAGTGGTTGGGGGGAGCCCCTCATCTACCTGCTGCTGGCCTGCGCCCTGCTCTGGCCGAGACGGGAGAAACTGCTGCGCCCCATGCGGGGGCGCTGGAATGCAAAAGAGGCCTAATCGGCCTCTTGTTGTTTGATCTCGCCAGTGTAGGCATCGACGATAAGATGCACCTTCTGATCCTGGCGATTGAGGGTTTTGACCTCGAATTTGTCCCCTTCCAGCTCCACTTCCCGAATGTCGTGATACCCTTGCGCCAGCAGGAGTTTGACCAGCCCGGCCATGTCGAGACGGCTCTGTGCCGCCCAGCATGTGGCACTCAACAGGCAAAGGATCAGCAGGAAACTGCGCGGGATCATATTCATTCCGGATTCATGGCTGGCAGACTATAAACGCCATTATGTTAGGTTTTTGGAGATGAATCATCCATGAATAGAGCGCTCCCTCTGCTTGGGTTATTGCTGCCGTTGCTGGCACAGGCGGTCACGCCTGATGAAGCCCAGCTGCAGCAAGCTGTCCATGAGGGACGGGTTCGGCCCTTCCATGAAATGATGGAGGTGGCGGCCAGATTGCCGGTGCGGGTGTTGCGGGTGGATCTGGGGGAAGAGGATGGTATCTGGCTCTATGAACTGCGAGTCATCGATCGGGAAAACAGCGTAATCAAGGTGGCCTATCGGGCTGACAACCTTGAGCTGGTGTGGGCCAAGGGCCACCATCTGGAGCGGCTGTTCGAACCGCCAAAGCCCCCGGTCGAGGATGATGAATAACCCCTGTGTGGAAGCCTGTTCATGCGAATTCTGATTGTTGAAGACGAAAAAATTCTGGCTGGCCAGCTGGCCGAACAGCTGCGCCTCTCCGGCTTTGTCACCGACCTCTGCCACGATGGCAACGAGGCCGGCTTCCTCGGTGAGACCGAACCCTATGACGCCATCATTCTCGACCTCGGCCTGCCGGGGCGCGATGGCCTGAGCGTGCTGAAAGAGTGGCGCAGCAAGGGGATCGATACCCCTGTGCTGGTGCTGACCGCCCGTGGTCAGCTGCACGAGAAGATCGAAGGGCTCAACGCCGGTGCCGATGACTACCTTACCAAGCCGTTCCAGGTGGCCGAGCTGGTGGCGCGAGTCCATGCGCTGGTGCGCCGGGCGGCAGGCAACGCCAGCTCCATTCTGGAGATTGGTGGGGTGCGGCTCGACATGGCTGCGTCGCAGGTGTGGTACGAAGGGACTCCCATCAAACTGACCGCCCACGAGTTCCGGGTGCTGGGTTACCTGATGCAGCACAGGGGCAAGGTGGTATCGCGCAGCGAGCTGATCGACCACATCTATGCTCAGGATTTTGACCGTGACTCCAACACCGTGGAGGTGTTCATCGGCCGGATCCGCAAGAAAACCAACCCCGATCTGATTGAGACAGTGCGCGGCCTCGGGTACCGGATCAACGAATGAGGCTGGTCAGAACCCTGCGGGGGCGACTGGTCGCCATCGCGCTGGTGTGGTGCGGGCTGTTTCTGTTCGCCACCGGTTTCAGCCTGCAGACCATGATGCGCAACTACTGGCAGGAGGCGGAGGCCGACGGCCTGCGCCTGCAGCTTTATGATCTGCTCTCTCGGCTGGAAGTGGCCAAAACCGGCCTGCCGGTGGTCACCGGCTCCCTCTCCGATCCCCGCTTCAATCAACCCTACTCCGGCTACTACTGGCAGCTGGAGCTGGGCCGCGATGTGGTGGGGCGCTCCCGCTCCCTGTGGGATACCAACCTGAAGAGCGATGGCCTCAAGTCGGCGTTTGGCGATCCCGACCTCTTTGTCGGCAAGGGGCCCAACAAGGAGCCGCTGCTGATCATGACCCGTACCGTGCTGCTTCCAGGTTCTGATCGGGTCTTCACTCTGGTGATGGCCAAGGACAGCAGCGCCCTGACCCAGACCCTCAACAAGACCCGCATCAGCCTGTTTCTCGGTCTCGGCTTTGCTGCCGCCGGTCTGGTGCTCGGCTTCATGTTCCAGATCGTCTACGGTTTGCGGCCGCTGCACCTGCTGCGCCGCGAATTGGGGCGGGTTCACGAGGGTCATCAGGAGGGGTTCCGGTTGCGCTATCCGCTGGAGATCCAGCCGCTGGTGGAGGATATCAACCGGCTGCTGCACCACTACGGCGAGCTGCTGCAGCGGGCGCGATCCCACACCGGCAATCTGGCCCACGCCCTCAAGACGCCGCTCAGCATCATGCGCAATCAGGTGGCTCAGTTGCCACCGGAGGATCAGGCTGCCATCGGCGAGCAGCTCGACCAGATCCAGCGTCATATCGATTACCACCTCGGCAAGGCACGGGTGACCGGCGCCGCCAAGATTCTCGGGGTCTCGACCCCGGTGCGGGCGCGGGTGGAGTATATCTGCCGCGCCTTCTCCCGCCTCTATCCGGGCAAGACGGTGGACCTGCAGGTGCCCGCCAATCTGGCGGTCGGGGTGGAGGAGCAGGATTTCGACGAGATGGTGGGCAATTTGCTGGAGAACGCCTTCAAGTGGTCCGCCAGCGAGCTGCGTATCTCCAGCGCCGAGCTGGGGGGCTGGATCACCCTGCGTATCGAGGATGACGGCCCCGGCATGAGCGAGGATCAGATCGCCAAGGCGGTGCTGCGCGGGGTGCGGCTCGACGAGAAGGTACCGGGCTCGGGCCTGGGCCTCAATATCGTCTCCGATCTGGCGGAAGCCTATCGGGGCAGTTTCATCATGGGCCGCGCCGAACTGGGCGGTCTGGCCGCCTCCCTCTCGTTGCCCAAGGTGGCAAGAGTCGAGAGCTAGGCATAACATATGGCATTTGTTTTAGCCTGAGGAAGAGAAGCATGACCGACGATCCGTGGGCACTGTGTCACCTTGACGATTCGTTTGATGCCTCTGTGCTGGGGGTCAAGGGCGCCCAGATCCAGTGGTTTGAAGACAGGGATGGCCTGATCGCGTTCCTTCTGGAAGATTTTGTCGACCTGCTGGCCGATGTGGGCGAGCTGGATGAAGAGCAGACCGAGCAGGCGCGCGAGCGCTTCACCCTGCTGGTGGAGCAGAGCTTCGACGATCGCACCCTGATGGATGCCATCAACGATCTCGCCTCCGGCCTGCGCCGCATCGCCTGGTTGGGGCCGCTCTCGGAGCTGGCCGAGATCAGCGACGAGTTTGCCTCCGGCCTGCGCCGCTATTTCTGGAGCCAGTACGACGGGGATGAAGATGACCCGGACGCCTGGGTGCCGGAAGAGCTGTGGCCGCAGCTGGTTGAGTGCGCGCAGGAGTATATGGAGGAGGGGGAGTTCTAAACCCGTCCCGACCATGCCTGCGCTTTGGCAGACAGATAAAGAAACGGCGCCTTGATGGCGCCGTTTTTATTGGGTGGCAATCGCCTTAGCCGTTGGCCGGTATCGCGTGGGCGGTGTTGGCCAGCACCGAGCCTGTGTACTTCTCGATCTGCAGCTGGGCCATGTGGCCGCAGTTGCCCTGAGCCAGACTGGACGAGCCTTCGTCGAAGGTGAGGCAGTTGACGTTGCCGTTCTTGCAGATGCTACCCACTTCACCCGGCTTGGCTGGGTCGTACCAGGCCCCTTCGCAGATCCGCACCACCCCTTGGCGCACATCCTCGGAGAGCAGGGCGCCCACCAGGATCTGGCCGCGCTCGTTGAAGGCGCGCACCAGATCCCCCTGGGCGATGCCACGAGCCTTGGCATCCAGCGGATGGATCATGATCGCCTCGCGGTCGGCGATGGCGAACTTGTCCCGCAGCGGGGTGTTGTCGAGCTGGGAGTGCAGCCGCTGGGTCGGGTGGGAGGTGTTGAGCGACAGCGGATAGCGCCCTGCCACCTCGCTCTTCACCCACTCCTTGGGCTCATACCACTTGGGATGGCCGGCACAGTCGGCGTAACCCATCCCCGCCACCGTGTTGGAGAAGATCTCGATCTTGCCGGACGGGGTGCCGAGCGGGTTGAGCAGCGGATTCTCGCGAAAATCGGCGTGACGGATCCACTGGCGGTTGGCCTCGGGGATCGGGAAGCGGATGTAGTTGTTGGACTCCCAGAACATGTTGAACGGCGGCAGCGCGACGCGGGCGCCGCGGGCCTGCGCCGCCATGCCGTCGTACATCTGCTTGAGCCACAGCATCTCGTCCTTCCCTTCGGTGTACTGCTCCTGCACGCCCAGCTTGGCGGCGATGGCGCTGAATATGTCGAAGTCATTGCGGGACTCGTGCTGGGGCGGGACGCACTGGTGCATCGGGAACACATAGCGCTGGGAGTAGTCGCCGCCCATCTCCAGATCGTTGCGCTCGTAGCTGGTGGTGACCGGCAGCACGATATCGGCGTGCTTGGCGGTAGCGGTCCAGTAAGGCTCGTGAACGATCACGGTCTGCGGCTTGCGCCACGCTTGCAGCAGGTTGTTGGTGTCCTGATGGTGGTGGAAGGGGTTGCCGCCCGCCACGTAGACCAGCTTGATGTCCGGATAGGTCACCTTGCGGCCGTTGAAGTCGATGGTCTTGCCCGGATTGGCGAGACAGTCGGCGATGCGGGCCACCGGGATCGGAGCCGGGCTGTTCTTCGGTGCGTTGCCGGCGGAGATACCCGCCAGAATGCCACCCTTGGCGGTGGGGCTGCCACCGGAGGAGTAGTGGTAGCTGAAGCCGTAGCCGCCGCCCGGCAGGCCGATCTGGCCCAGCATGGAGGCCAGAGTGACCAGCATCCAGTTTGGCTGTTCACCATGCTGCTGACGCTGCATCCCCCAACCGGCCATGATCATGGTGCGCTTGGCGGCCATGTCGAGAGCCAGCTGGCGGATCACCTTGGCATCGACGCCGCAGACGGTGCTCGCCCACTCGGCGCTCTTCGGTTGGCCGTCATCCTTGCCGAGCAGGTAGTTCAGGAACTTGTCGAAGCCGACGGTGTAGCGATCGAGGAAAGCCTGATCGTGCTTCTTCTCGCTGTAGAGGGTGTGGGCCACACCCAGCATCATGGCCACGTCGGTGTAGGCGTTCGGCGCAATCCACTCGGCGCCGACCAGCTTGGCGGTCTCGTTGTAGATGGGATCGATGCTGATGACGCGGGTGCCCTTCTCTTTCAGCGCCATGAAACCGGCCTGACCTTCGTGGTCCGGTATGTTCCAGCTGTTCTTCAGGGTGACCTGAGCGTTGACCCCCCACAGCACCACCAGTTCGGCGTTCTCGACCACGTTGGGCCAGGCGGTCTGCTGCTCGTACACCTCGATGGAGCCCATCACATGGGACATGATCACCTGAGCCGCACCGGTGGAGTAGTCACCGGCATAACCGGTGAAGCCACCGGAGAGGTTCATCAAGCGGTGCAGCAGGGTGCGGCTATTGTGGAACATGCCGACGCTCTTCCAGCCGTAGGAACCGGCGTGGATCGCCTGCGGGCCGAAGTCACTCTGTACGCGCTGGATCTCACCGGCCACCAGTTCGATCGCCTTGTCCCAGCTCACTCGCACCCACTCGTCGGCGCCGCGCAGCTCCGGCTTGGCCCCCGGGCCATGCTCCAGCCAGCTCTTGCGTACCATGGGGTATTTGATGCGGTTCTTGGCGTGCACCTGGAACGGCGCCATGTCGATGAGATCGTTCGGCGCCGGATCATCGGCCACCGGCTGGACGCGCACCATGCGGCCATCTTCGACGATCGCCTCGAAAGCCCCCCAGTGGGCGCCGGTCAGAATGCCCTTCTGGGCGGGCACCAGGGTCGGGAACTGACTCAATGCGGTGCTGATGGCTTGTGCCAGCGCACTCTTGGGAAAAATGCCGCCGAGCAGGGGCAGGGCTGCGCAGGCGCCGAGCCCCTTGAGCAGGTTGCGGCGGGACAGATTGGTCTTCTTGTCATTGAAAAAAGTCATAACGGTTTTCCTCTGTGCCAGCCTTAGTGGGCCGCGCTCATGTCACTGGCGTGTTTCTGGACATACTGGGTCAACATGCGAGCCTGTTCCGGGGTCAGGGAGGTACGAGATTCCATCCCCTTGATAACGCCGATCCACTGGTTGGCATTGAAGTGATCCAGCGCGGTGAGGCCGTGGCAGCCGGTACAGTTGTTGGACATCAGGGTGGAGGCGTATTGCCACAGCTTGCCCTGATCGCCGATGAGCTGGCTCTGGTCGACCCAGGCGGTCAGCTTGACCTGATGCCAGGTGAGGTTGGTGGCGCTGTCGGTTTCGCTCTGGCCGGTGACCAGCGCTTTCTTGGCGGCATCGCCGACCAGTACGCTGAGGATCCGTTTGCCCGGTGCAGCGTAGAATACTTCGCTCACACCATCCTGTTGCCAGCCTTCGATCTGCACCTTGGCGCGGCCGTTTTCGTTGGCCAGCACTTCCACCTTGGTGGAGGGCATCAGGGTGCCTTCGTCGGTCTTGGCGGCGGCATCGAGGAACAGCGGGGTGGTGGCGATGGCGTAACGGGTGGTGACGTTAGCTGGGGTCTGGGCCGCAGCCTGTGCCAGCTCGCTGGCACCGGCGGCAGCCAGGCCGCTCATGTCAGGCATGATGTGGGCGACACCGCGGTGGCAGTCGATACAGGTCTGGCCTTCCTTGATGGCGACCGGGTGCTCGGCACGGGCATTGGGGCGCTGGGCCAGAATGTCCATCGCCTCGTAGCTGTGGCAGCTGCGGCAGGTGGCGGAGTCGTTGGCTTTCAGCTCGTCCCAGACGGATTGAGCCATCCGCAGCTTGTGGGCTTCATACTTTTCCGGGGTATCCAGCGTGCCGATCGCCTCGTGATAGATATCCTTCACGGCGCGGATCTTGGTCCACAGGTAGGAGGTGGGGTCGCCCGGGATGTGGCAGTCGGCGCACTCGGCGCGGATCCCCTTGGTGTTCTGGAAGTGGACACTGCCCTGATACTCGGCGAGCGGAGTCTGCATGGAGTGGCAGGAGACGCAGAATTCGGTGGAGCTGGTCTTGTGCAGCACGGTCACGGTGACACCCAGTGCCGCGACACCCAGCAGGGCCCCGAGCAGCAGGAGCCAGAACCAGGTTTTTCTTATCAGTTTTCCAATCATGGCGGCGTTTTCCTACGGTCAATAATTACCTACATAGTACTAGTCCAATAGTAGTAGTAATGATAGGGATAAGGCGTTGACCTTCATCATGGTTTATATTTTTGATTGTTGTCACATTTTGTCTTTTGTTTCGCTATTGATACATTTGTCGAATTAAATTCAGTTGTTTTCTATTTTATCTATTTGTTCACTTTCCGCGACAGCTGTTAGCCCCCTCGCAAAACCCCACAAGATTCGCTGATATAGTGAGCAGTGAGCCTCAACGGAGTGTCGCTGATGAGCCCTTTCTCACTGCTGTGTGTCGCCGCCAACGTGCAACTGCTGGCCGAATTCGAACAGGAGTTGGCTCCGCTGCTCGGCCATTTCGCGTTGGTGGTGGTGGTCGGTCAGGGATCGGCTGAGCTGGCCTTGGACGAGCTGGATCGCAAGGGGCAGCCACCCGCCGTGGTGGTGTGTGACAGCGAGCTGGGGGATGGGCGAGGGGCCGATTTTCTGATCCGCCTCGGCAGCCGTCACGAGGCGTGCCGCAAGATCCTGCTCGGCAGCCAGCCGGAGATGAAATCGATCATCGAGGCGGTCAACCTCGGTCGTCTCGACTACTACCTGCAACGCCCCTGGCGCGATGGCAGCCTGCGCCGGGCGGTGATCGAGCAGGCGAGCCACTTTGTATTGCAGCGCCCCGAGGCGGACCTGCTGAGCTATGCCGCCGTGCTCGACAACCAGAAGCTGCTGCGAGCCCATGTCGATCGCCAGTTGGCCGCCTATCGGCAGGGCTTTATGGATTACACCCACTGCAGCGATGAAGAGCTGTCGCGGGTGGTGATCGACGGCCTCTACCAGTTTTTCGAGGGCAATGACGAGGAGCGGGTCTGCCGCCACTACAGCCCGGGCCATGTGCTGACCCGCGAGGGGGAGCCCAACAGCTTCCTCTGGTTTATCGCCAAGGGGGAGGTGGTGCTGCGCAAGCGGGACGAGCAGGGGATCGATCAGGAGGTGGTGCACTACCGTACCGGCTCGCTGGTGGGGGGCATGTCCTTCGTCACCGGCGAACCCGCCTTCACCACCGGCGTGACCCTGACCGGTGCCGAGGTGATCAAGCTCGACAAGCTGCAATTCTCCCGGGTGATGCAGGCGCGCAGCGAACTGCTCCCCTCCTTTACCAACCTGCTGCTGCGCCACTTCAACCGCCGTCTGCAAAACAGCATCCGCACCGAGATGCGGCTGCAACAGACCCTCAACTCACTCGATGCCGCTCACGCCCAGCTGGTGGAGAGCGAAAAGATGGCGATGCTGGGTCAACTGGTGGCCGGTGTCGCCCACGAGCTGAACAACCCGGTGGCGGCCATTATCCGTGGCAGCGAGACCTTACGGGCCGCCATCCCAGATCTGGTCAATCTCGAGCTGCCAGCAACCATCAAGGGGCTGGGCAACCAGACCCTCTGTCAGGCGCTCTCCTCACAGCCGGTCTCGACCAGCGAGATCCGTGACAAGACCCGGCTGGCGGAGGGGCGCTTTGGTGATCGCCAGCAGGCGCGGCTGGCGGTACAGATGAATCTGGATGACGAGCTGAACTGGCAACGCTGGTTTGCCAGCCGCACTGCCGACGAGCGGGAGGCGCTGCTCTCCCGGCTGGAGCTGTTCCAGCAGACCGGCAGCTTCCTGCGCAATATCGAAGTGTGTGCCCGTCGCATCGGCGATCTGGTCAAGAGCCTCAAGCAGTATGCCCGGCAGGATCGGGCCGAGCCCTCGCTGGTAGACCTGCACGAGGGGCTGGAAGATACCTTGATGATTTTCGAAAACCGCCTCAAGCATCATGAGCTCTGCAAGGAGTACCAGCCGTTGCCGCTGGTGCGTTGTCACCCCATCGCCCTGCAACAGGTGTGGACCAACCTGATCGCCAACAGTCTGGATGCCATGAGCGGCTCGGGGCGACTCACCATCCGCACCGGGTTGCTGGATCCCGAGTGGGTCATGGTGGAGATCGAGGATAGCGGTTGCGGCATCGAGCCCGAGCTGTGGCAGCGGATCTTCGATCTCAACTTCACCACCAAGCGGGAGGGCCATTTCGGCCTCGGTATCGGTCTGAGCGTCTCGCTGCAGATAGTTCAGCAGCACCACGGCCGGATTGAGGTGGACTCGGCGCCGGGCCGTTACACCCGGATGCGGGTCTGTCTGCCGCTGGATGGCATGGGGCAGGCCGGTTACGGGGGCGAACCTCATCACAACAAAGAGCATGCGGCCTGAGCCGTCGCCAGCATCAATCGCGCGGCGTGCCAAACCATGTCGCCAAGGAGGAGCAATGAACAAACACTATCTGATCCTGTGTGTGGACGATGAGCGGGAGGTGCTGGATGCGGTGATCCACGATCTCGCCCCGTTCCGTTCCCACTTCGAGCTGGAAGCCGCCGAGAGCGTTGATGAGGCGCGTGCGGTGGTGGAGGAGTGGGAGCGCGACGGCAACAAGCTGGCGCTGATCCTCTGTGACCACATCATGCCGGGAACCCTGGGGGTCGATTTTCTGGTGGAGCTGAACCGGCGAGCCTCCACCCGGGCCAGCCGCAAATTGCTGCTGACCGGACAAGCGGGGCTTGAGGCCACTGTCGAGGCGGTCAATCGCGGCGGGTTGCACTACTACCTTGCCAAGCCGTGGAAGCTGGAGACCCTGCAAGAGGCGGTGCGCGAACAGCTGACCGACTACCTGCTGGCGGAAGATGGCGAAAATGCCTTCCACTATGCGCCGCTGCTCAATCAGGCGCGGCTGTTTGCCGCCATCCACGAGCACCCGTTTGACGAATAGGGGCAGTTGGGCTTTCGCGGTGGCAGTTGTATACTGTCTGCATATACAGTATTGCAGGTAGCCACCGATGCGACTCTTTATCGCCGAGAAGCCCACGCTGGGCCGCGCCATTGCCGATGCCCTGCCCAAGCCCCACAAGAAGGGCGACGGTTTTATCGAAACAGCCCAGGGGGATGTGGTCACCTGGTGCATCGGCCATCTGCTGGAGCAGGCCGAGCCCGATGCCTATGACGCCGCCTTCAAGCAGTGGCGGATGGAGCATCTCCCCATCATCCCCGCCCAGTGGCAGCTGGTGGCCAAGCCCAAGACCAAAACCCAGCTCACCGTCATCAAGCGGCTGATCAAGCAGGCCGACTGCGTGGTCAACGCCGGTGACCCGGACAGGGAAGGGCAGTTGCTGGTGGATGAGGTGATCGACTTTCTCGGCTACCCGAAATCCAAGCCGGTGCAGCGCTGCCTCATCAGCGATCTCAACCCGCCTGCGGTGCGCCGCGCCCTCGAGAAGCTGAGGGATAACAAGGAGTTCGTGCCGCTGGCGGTTTCCGCACTGGCCCGCAGTCGGGCCGACTGGCTCTACGGTATCAACATGACCCGCGCCTACACCCTGCTCGGGCGCAAGGCGGGTTGCAGCGAGCTGCTCTCGGTCGGTCGGGTGCAGACCCCGCTGCTGGGGCTGGTTGTGCGGCGGGATCTCGAGATCGAGGCCTTCGTGCCCAAACCCTTCTACGAGGTGCTGGCCCATCTGCTGACCGATAGCAACGAGCGCTTCACCGCCAAGTGGCTGCCATCGGAAGCCTGCCTGCCGTGGCAGGATGAGGAGGGGCGGGTTCTCAATCGGGCGCTGGCCGACAAAGTGGTGAGCCGGATCAACGGCCAGTCCGCTCAGGTCGAATCGGTGGAGGAGCAGGCCCGCAAGCAGGCGGCGCCGCTGCCCTACAACCTCTCCAGCCTGCAGATCGATGCCGCCAAGCGCTTCGGCATGGATGCCAAGCGAGTGCTCGACATCTGCCAAAGCCTCTACGAGCGCCACAAGCTCATCACCTATCCGCGCTCCGATAGCCGCTATCTGCCGACCGACCATTTCAAGCGGGCCGAGCAGGTGCGCGGCGCCATCGCCGCTACTGCGCCCGCGCTGGCCAAGGCGGTGAGCGAGGCAGACGGCAAGATCCGCAGCAAGGCGTGGAACGACAGCAAGGTGGATGCCCACCACGCCATCATCCCCACCGAGAAGCAGGGCAACCCCGCCACGCTGGGGGCCGACGAGGCGAAGCTCTATGGCCTGATTGCCCGCCAGTATCTGCTGCAGTTCTATCCCCCGTTCGAATACAACGACAGCAAGGTGCTGCTGCGCATCGCCGGTGGTCTGTTTCAGGCAAAGGCGCGGCGCATTCTCAAAGCGGGCTGGAAGGCACTGCTCGGGGTAGAAGAAGATGACGACGAAGAGAAAGCGGGCACGCTGCCTGCCCTGAAAGAGGGAGAGCAACTGCTGTGCGAGCGGGGCGAACTGCAGGAGAAGATGACCCAGCCGCCCAAGTCGTTCACCGATGCGACTCTGCTGGCGGCCATGACCGGCATCGCCCGCTATGTGCAGGATCCCGAGATCCGCAAGACCCTGCGCGACACAGACGGCCTCGGCACCGAAGCGACCCGGGCAGGCATTATCGACCTGCTGTTCAAGCGCCGCTTTCTGGTGCGTCAGGGCAAGAGCATCAAGGCGACCCCGACCGGGCGGGCGCTGGTTCAGGCGTTGCCAGCCACCGCTACCACGCCGGATATGACTGCGCTGTGGGAGCAGAGCCTTGGCCAGATCGCCGAGCGCCACGGCAGCTACCAGCAGTTTATGGGGCCGCTCACCGAGCAGCTCAACGGTCTGATTGAAGGGGCGCGACAGGATTCCGGCGCCAGCTTCAGCGCCCTGCCCAAGGAGGCGCCGGGTGCCGGCAAGCGGCGTTTTACCAGGCGCAAGAGTCCGGCGGCCAGCACGACTGGCGGGCCCCGACCGCGCAAGACGGCCAGCAAGCGCCAGACCAGGGCGGCATAACGAAAAAAGGCGCCCATCCCGGGCGCCAAAGGCATTGTTGTCAGGCTGCCTGAGTGGACAAGCTGGCACGGATCCTGTGCTGGTAGTGCAGAACCACACCGAGAAACACCAGATCCTTGAACAGGAAGAACTCGGTGACTGGCACGCCATCAACCACTTTCCAGACACCTGTCAGAGTCAGCAGGAAGCTCAGCGTCGCCAGGAAGGTGACGATAGCCCCCATGCTGCACCAGTAACCGATGCGAGGTTGCCACAGACCCACGACCAGTCCGATGGCGATCACTATCTCGACCACCCCGATCAGGTTCGATACGCTCTGTTCCGACAGGGGGCCATAGAGCCAGCTCATCAAGGGGTGGCTGGCTACCAGTGGTTTGATGGCGGCTGCCTCGGTCGGGGTAAACTTGAAGACGCCGATCCAGAGCAGGGTCATTACCACGCCCGCCAGGGCGACCAGAAAGCCTTTGTCATGTTGTTGCATGGGGGGGCTCCTTGTTTAAGGGGTCAGAGTGACGGGCGGGAAGTCGATCTCGGTCGCTGCCAGGTGGTTGCCATAGTTGGTCAGGGTATTGACGACCACCTGGCCGAGCACCTCCAGCAGCAGCTCGTCATCTACGCCTGCGGCCCGGGCTCTAGCAAGCTGCTCGTCACTGATCACTCCGCGCTGACTGACCAGCGCCGTTGCCAGTTGCAGCAGGGCGTGATCAAGGGGAGCCGAGGCTTGGCCGAGCCGGGCAGCCCGGATCTCCTGGGCCGAGAATCCGGCCTTGCCCGCCAGTAGTGTGTGGGCAGACAAACAGTATTGGCAGGCGTTGGCTTGACCTATGGCCAGTGCCAGCAACTCCCGTTGTGGGGCAGTGAGACGCCCCTTGCCAAGCGCCTCGGCAAAGGCCAGGAAGCCATTGAGCAGGGCTGGCGAGTGGGCCAGGGTGGCGTAGAGGTTGGGCACCATACCCAGATTGCGTTGCAGGGTGGCCAGGGTCTGGGCGGCTGCGGGTTGCGGTTGGGATACGGGTTGGATACGGCTCATGATCTTCTCCTGTGGTAGTGAAGGTACGGGAGACAGTGTGCCGTCATTCGTGATACGTTTTATCACTCATCGTCTGCAAATAAATACTATTCGTCTCAAATATGGATCCGCTCTCTGCCCTGTTGGTTCATGCCTCCCCTGAAGCCAAGATCTTCTTCGCCGGCAACCTGTGCCAGAACTCCTCCAGTGATGATTATCCGAGTGGCGGACATCTTCATCTGCTGCGCAGTGGCGCCGTCATGTTGCGTGAAGAGGGGGGAGCAAGCTTGCTGCTCGAGGAGCCGACCCTGATCCTGTTCCCTCGGGGACGTCCTCACAAGCTTGAACCCAGAACGCTGGGGGGTTGTGATTTGGTGTGCGCCAATGTCGCATTCGGCAAGGGGGGCGCATCGCCGTTGCAACTGGCATTACCGGGCTCGCTGCTGCTGCCGCTAAGGGAGTTGCCTGCCCTGACGCCGGTGCTGAACCAGTTGTTTGACGAGGCGTTTCACCCCCGCTACGGGCAGGATCCGCTGATCTCCCGCTTGCTGGAGGTACTGTTGATCCTGCTGCTGCGTCATCTGGTCGAGCAAGGGGTGTGTCAGCAGGGGATGCTGGCAGGTATTTCCGATCCCCAGTTGGCCAAGGCGATCTCGGTGATGCATCAGCGTGAGGATGAACCCTGGACGGTGGCCACGCTGGCGCGGGAGGCCGGCATGTCGCGGGCCCGCTTTGCCGCGAGGTTTCAGGAGCGGGTCGGTCAAGCGCCGCTTGGTTATCTGACCCACTGGCGCATGGCGCGCGCCTGCCAGCAACTGCTGGTGGGGGAGCCTATGGCGCAGGTGGCGCTGGGGGCGGGGTATAGCAGCAGTGTTGCCTTTGGTCGGGCATTCGAGCGGGAGCTGGGGATGAGCCCGGGGCGCTGGCTCAAGGCGCAGCAACAAGCTGAATAAAAAACGGGGCAGCCAGTGGCTGCCCCGTTTTCATAACCGGTCAGCCGGTATAGACGTTCTCTTCCGGATAACGGATGCGGGTCTCGACCGGGCGGGCCAGCATAAAGGCCAGGGTCAGCGGGCCGAGACGGCCGCAGATCATCACCAGCACCAGGATCAGCTTGCCCGGCTCGCTCAGGGAGGCGGTGATGCCGGTGGAGAGGCCGACGGTGGCAAACGCCGAGATGGTCTCGAACATGATTTTGTCGAACGGCAGATCCTCGGTCACCATCAGCAGGAACATCGCCAGCATCAGCACCATGGTGCTGACGATGATGATGGCCAGCGAGCGGGTCACGATCTGGGGCGACAGGGTGCGACCAAAAGCGGTGACATGGGGTCGTTTGGTCAGAAACGCCTTGGTCGCCAGTAGCACCACGGCGAAGGTGGTGACTTTGATACCACCACCGGTGGAGGTGGCACCGGCACCGATAAACATCAGCATCATCAGGAACAGCAGCGCCGCCGGGGTCATCAGCCCGATATCTATGGTATTGAAACCGGCGGTACGGGCGCTGGCAGACTGGAAGAAGGCAGCCAGCAGCTGGCCACCGATACCGGCCTTGCCGAGGGTGCCCGGGTTGTTGTGTTCCAGCAGCCAGAACATAAAGGTACCGGCCAGCAGCAGCGCCGGGGTCATCAGCAACATCAGCTTGCTGTGCAGCTTCAGCTTGCGCCAGCGGCGGTTGCGCACCAGATCGACGATGACGGTAAAGCCGATCCCCCCCAGGATCAGCAGACCGGCGATGGTCAGGCTGATGATGGGGTCGTCCCTATAGTCGATGAGGTTGTTGGCAAAGAGCGAAAACCCGGCGTTGTTGAAGGCTGATACCGCGTGGAAGAAGCTGACATAGAGGCCGTGCACCCACCCCATCTCGGGCACCCAGCGGATCGCCATGATGCCGGTACCGATCAGTTGGGCGATAAAGGCGAACAGCACGATCCGTTTGACCAGCTGGATGATGTTGACCGAGCCCTCCTGTCCCAGCGCCTCCTTGGCCAGCACCTGTTGGCGCAGACCGACCCGCTTGCTGAAGATGGCGATCAGCAGCAGGGTCATGGTCATCTGGCCCAGACCGCCGATCTCCATCAGCATCAGCAGGAAAATCTGCCCCTGCAGGGTGAAGGCGGTGCCGGTATCCACCACGCCAAGACCTGTCACGCTGATGGCCGAGGTAGCGGTAAACAGGGCGTTGACGAAGGTGACCTCGCCATTGTGGCTGGAGGGTTGCACCAGAAAGATGGTGCCAATCAGCAGAATGATCAGAAAGCTGCCGAGGATCAGCCGGGCTTCGCTCCAGCGAGAGTCCTGCTCCCGATGGAGGGCGAAGGCGTAGCTGCTGCGCCAGTTGATCATAGGGTTTCGAGCCAGTGGTCGATGGCGTGCTTGTTGCCCGCCAGGATCAGGATGTCGCCCAGTTGCAACTCCATCTTGCCGGTCAGTACGTTGTGCAGCACATCACCACGCTTGATGGCGAGCAGCTGGAAATCGCTCTGTTGCAGCAGGTGGAAGTCGCCTAGTTCCCGGCCGTTCTGTTGCAGGCCAATCACGAACTCGGTCAGCACCATGTCGTGGCCCAGCTCCAGATAGTCGAACAGCCGGTTGTCCAGCATGCTCTGGGCGACCCGGCGTCCCATGTCCCACTCTGGGTTGATCACCTTGTCGGCGCCCACTTTCTGCAGGATCTTGGCGTGGAACTTGTCGCGCGCCTTGACCCACACCTTCTTCACGCCTGCCTCTTTCAAGACGAGGGTGGTGAGGATGCTGGTCTCCAGGTTGTCACCGATGGCAACGAAGACGATATCGAAATTGGCCAGTCCCAGCTCGGCTACGGTGGCCTCGTCGGTAGCATCCGCCACGATAACGTGATTGCAGAGGGCGGCGATTTGCCGGGTCTTGCTCTCGTCGATATCGATGGCCAGTACTTCGGCATCTTGCCGTTGCAGCTCTTCGCACAGGGCGCTGCCAAACAGGCCCAGGCCGATGACGGCAAACTGGTTGTTCATGAGTTGTTCCTCAGCAGTTGAAGTCGCCTACTCTAAACCACTGCTATTCCCCCGAAAAGGGCTCGGGTTTTTCGTCATGGGGCAACTTGAGGTAGACTGCGCCCTTGCACCAAGCCGGGATAGACCGATGAAACTGAATGCCAACGCCTCCTTGTTGAAGCTCAACACCCTTGCCCTCGATGCGTACTGCCTCTGGCTGGCCGAGGTGGAGCAGGTTGCCGATCTGGCAACCCTGCGTGCCGATCCACAGCTCAACCAGCTGCCGCGCCTCAATCTGGGCGGCGGCAGCAACATGCTCTTCACCACCGATTTTCTCGGTCTGGTGGTGCTCAACCGGCTCAAGGGGATTACCGCTGAAGATGGTGGCGATCACTGGTTGCTCCATGTGGCGGCCGGTGAAGATTGGCATCAGCTGGTGCGCCATACCTTGCAACAGGGCTGGTTCGGGCTGGAGAATCTGGCGCTCATTCCCGGTACGGTCGGTGCAGCGCCGGTGCAGAACATCGGTGCGTATGGCGTTGAGCTGGCCGACTTCTGCGCCTATGTCGAGGCGTTCAACTGGCAGAGTGGCGAGATTGAACAGATCGTGGCGGCAGAGTGCCGCTTCGGTTATCGCGACAGCATCTTCAAACACGAGTATCAGGATTCCCACCTGATCACCGCCGTCGGGCTCAAACTGCCCAAGGCGTGGCGGCCGGTGCTCGGCTATGGCCCGCTGGCGGCGCTCGGTGATGAGCCTCCGGCGCAGGCTATCTTCGATACCGTCTGTGCCACCCGCATGGCCAAGCTGCCGGATCCTGCGGTGCTCGGCAATGCGGGCAGCTTCTTCAAGAATCCGGTGGTGCCTGCCGCGCTGGCGGAGAATCTCAAGGCGCGCTATCCGCAGATGCCCTGCTATCCGGCCGGAGAAGGACAGGCCAAGCTGGCGGCAGGCTGGCTCATCGATCAGTGCGGTTTGAAAGGTTTCGCCATTGGCCGTGCCGCTGTTCATCAGGAGCAGGCACTGGTGCTGGTCAATCTGGGGGGCGCCAGTGCCATGGAGCTGATCGCGCTGGCGGCCCATGTCCGCGACAGCGTGGAGCAGACGTTTGGCGTGGTGCTGGAGCATGAGGTGCGCTTTATGGGCGCGCACGGTGAAACATGGCTCGACGAGGTGCTCTCATGACGTTGACTCCTATCAGGCAGACTCTGATCACCCTGCTTAGCGACGGCCAGTTTCACTCCGGCGAACAGCTGGGTGAGCAGCTCGGCATCAGCCGGGCGGCGGTGAGCAAACACATGGCGGCGCTCAAGGAACTGGGGCTGGATCTCTTTAGCCTGACCGGCAAGGGTTACCGGCTGGCGGTGCCGATGGCGCTCTATGATCAGGCTACCTTGCAGGCACTGGCCCCGATGGCGCCGGTGCACTGTTTTCCGGTCATTGGCTCGACCAACCAACACCTGCTGGATCGGGTCAATGAGCTGCGCTCCGGCGAGAGCTGTCTGGCCGAGTGTCAGACAGCCGGGCGCGGTCGTCGTGGCAAACCCTGGATTTCGCCGTTTGGTTGCCAGCTGATCCTCAGCATGTACTGGCGACTCGAGCAAGGCATGGCGGCGGCCATGGGGCTGAGTCTGGCGGTCGGCGTGGCAGTGGTTGAAGCGCTGGAGTCCCTTGGTTATCAGGGGGTCGAGCTCAAGTGGCCGAACGACCTCTACTATCAGGGCCGCAAGCTGGCGGGAATACTGGTGGAGATGAGCGGTAGCGCCGGGGCCAGTTGTCATCTGGTGATCGGCATCGGTCTCAATCTGGCGATGCCTGCCCGCGAAGGTGAGAAGATCGATCAGGCCTGGGCCGAGCTGCGTCACATTAATCCGGAACTGGTCGATCGCAATCAGTTGGCAGCCCGGATGATCGTCCATCTGCAGCGGGCGCTGCACACCTTTGAGCAGCAGGGGCTGGTAAGCTTTGTCGATGAGTGGAACCGGCTCGATCACTTTGCCGGTCGCCCGGTGCGCCTGCTGATGGGGGATCAGGAGATCCGCGGCATCGCTCGTGGTATCGACGATCGCGGCGCCCTGCGACTGGAGACAGGCGAAGGGATCAAATTCTATCTGGGGGGCGAGCTCTCCCTGCGCCGGGGCGACTGAGGGTCAGCAAGGCCGCTCATGATGCCAAACAGAAGAGGGGCCCGCGGGCCCCTCTTCGTTATCCGGCAACGGCAGTCATCATTTGCGCAGCTTGATCTGCTCGATGGCGTGCTCATGGCCCTTGGTCATGATCAGGTTGGCACGCTCACGCGTTGGCAGGATATTTTCCTGCAAATTCAGATAGTTGATATCTTGCCAGATGTTGCTGGCGATCTGGGTCGCCTCACTCTCCGCCAGCTTGGCGTAGTTATGGAAGTAGGAGTCGGGATCCGAGAAGGCGCCGCTGCGGAATTTCAGGAAGCGTTCGATATACCAGGTACGCAGCAGTTCGGCATCGGCATCTACATAGATGGAGAAGTCGACGAAGTCCGACACAAAGACCCGATGGGGCTCCTGAGGGTAGTCCATGCCGCTTTGCAGCACATTGAGCCCTTCCAGGATCAGAATGTCCGGCTGCTCCACCACCTTCTTCTCATCGGGAATGATGTCGTAGATAAGGTGGGAGTAAACCGGCGCTTCGACCTTCTCGTGACCGGCGCGGATATTGGCGACAAATTCCACCAGATGGCGGATATCGTAGGATTCCGGGAACCCCTTGCGGCGCATCAGGCCGCGCTCTTCCAGTACCTTGTTGGGATAGAGGAAGCCGTCGGTGGTGACCAGCTCCACCCGCGGGTGTTCCGGCCAGCGCTCCAGCAGGGCCTGCAGAATACGGGCCGTGGTACTTTTGCCCCCCGCCACGCTGCCGGCAATGCTGATGATATAGGTGCCCTTGCCGCGGGACTGGCCGAGGAACTGCTCCAGCACCCGGCTGCGACGCTGTTTGGCTTTGACATAGAGATTGAGCAGGCGGGAGAGAGGCAGATATATCTCTTCCACTTCCCGCAATGACACCTTCTCGTTGATCCCGCGCAGGGTCTGCAGATCGTGTTCGGTCAGGGTCAGGGGGACCGAATCGCGCAATAACGCCCATTGTTCGCGGGTGAATTGCAGATAGGGGTTATGCTCTGTCGTCATGGTGTCATCACTGTTTCTTGGGCACGGCGACCATACACCAAGGGTGGGGGAGCGACAAGGGACGCAGCAGGATTGGCTTGTTTGCCCCCGCTTTTTTGCAAACTTCCCAGCAATAAAGCATATTTTGCCGGGTTCAATGGTTGCATCCCCCAAAACCTTACAATAAAATGCGCGACGCTTGACTGTCTGTCGTCTATTTGCCGTGCAAAAGCGATAAACACAACGGGTGCAAGCAGAATTACCGTTGTGACAATCTGGCGTCTGGAGGGGTTCCCGAGCGGCCAAAGGGATCAGACTGTAAATCTGACGGCTCTGCCTTCGAAGGTTCGAATCCTTCTCCCTCCACCATATTTCTCTGCGGTTTGAGTTCTTTGGGTTAGAGAAATGCGGGCATCGTATAATGGCTATTACCTCAGCCTTCCAAGCTGATGATGCGGGTTCGATTCCCGCTGCCCGCTCCAAGATGCTGATATGGCTCAGGCGTTAGCAGAGCCGCACCCTAGGGTGAGTTCGGCAAGCGAACCAGCCATCAGTACCTCTCTCTTTCCCACCAGATTCAAATCCATCATATAAACTGTTCTGTGGTTAGCTTGCCACCGCGTACTCAGCGTTAGTTTAGAGGGACGATCATGTCTAAAGAAAAATTTGAGCGTAATAAACCGCACGTTAACGTGGGTACCATCGGCCACGTTGACCACGGTAAAACCACCCTGACTGCAGCTATCACCAACGTGCTGGCCAAGCACTTCGGTGGTAAAGCTTTCGCCTTCGACCAGATCGACAAGGCACCGGAAGAGCGTGAGCGTGGTATCACCATCAATACCTCCCACGTAGAATACGACACCGCTACCCGTCACTACGCCCACGTAGATTGCCCGGGTCACGCCGACTACGTTAAAAACATGATCACCGGTGCTGCCCAGATGGACGGCGCGATCCTGGTAGTAGCAGCGACTGACGGCCCGATGCCGCAGACTCGTGAGCACATCCTGCTGGGTCGTCAGGTTGGTATCCCGTACATGATCGTGTTCATGAACAAGTGTGACATGGTTGATGACGAAGAGCTGCTCGAACTGGTTGAGATGGAAGTTCGTGAACTGCTGACCGAGTACGACTTCCCGGGTGATGACCTGCCGGTAGTTCGTGGTTCCGCACTGAAAGCGCTGGAAGGCGACGCTCAGTGGGAAGAGAAGATCATCGAGCTGGCTGGCCACCTGGATACCTACATCCCGGAGCCGGAGCGCGCGATTGACCAGCCGTTCCTGATGCCTATCGAAGACGTATTCTCTATCGCTGGCCGTGGTACCGTAGTTACCGGTCGTGTAGAGCGCGGTATCGTTAAAGTAGGTGAGACCGTAGAAATCGTTGGTATCAAAGATACCGTTTCTACCACCTGTACCGGTGTTGAAATGTTCCGTAAGCTGCTGGACGAAGGTCGTGCAGGCGAGAACATCGGCGCGCTGCTGCGTGGTGTTAAGCGTGAAGACGTAGAGCGTGGTCAGGTACTGGCCAAGCCGGGTTCTATCAAGCCGCACACCAAGTTCGAATCTGAAGTGTACGTACTGTCCAAAGAAGAAGGCGGTCGTCATACCCCGTTCTTCAAAGGCTACCGTCCGCAGTTCTACTTCCGTACTACCGACGTGACCGGTACCATCGAACTGCCGGAAGGCGTAGAGATGGTAATGCCGGGCGACAACATCAA